>NZ_JAOQIO010000020.1:0-43030 GCF_025567575.1 Paenibacillus baimaensis
CTAACCATGGTTGAACAAGTAGGGGGGATGAACTGAATAGCTCTCGGGATCCAAGTCCCACGGGCAGAAACGTTCGATCCCCGGCTACCGCTATCTTACGACCTTACAAAAAAGAGGTCGACCAGAAAGATCTGGTGACCTCATAATACGATCGGGCAGGATAGCTGAATGGGAATCGCATGTTTTATGGTATATTAATAGAAGATTAGACCGTGAAGTGATTCAGTTGAACGTTGAACATAGAGAGTATTATGTATTTTACCTTCAATTAACAGTGGGATTGAAGAATTTCACTGAACATAGTTATTTTAGGAGGGTACAACGTGGAAGTTTTTTTCAGATATTTAGCGAGTATTGATAACTCCGACCATCGCGACCGTACGGAGGAGATTTTGACGTGGGTTGCCAACAAATTCCCTAATTTGGAAGCGCAAATGAAGTGGAATACGCCAATGTATTCCGATCACGGCACATTTATTATCGGCTTTTCCACAGCGAAGCATCATTTGAGCGTTTCGCCCGAAGAAGTATGCATCGCGCACTTTGCCGATAACATTGCACAAGCTGGCTATAAATCTACCAAAGGCTTATTTAGAATACCGTGGAATGAGCTGGTAAATTACGAATTACTTGAGAGAATGATCGAGTTTAATATTTTGGATAAAGCAGACTATTCAACTTTTTGGCGGAAATAAAAAATGTTATTGAACTAACTGGGATACTTCATCCGTCCGCAAAGACGAGATTAGAATCGATTGTTTCAGTGTGATACAATTTCCCGTGCATGTTACCAATTTTTACTGGGGGACCATTATTAAATGAATAGTTCGTCTATATCCGGAGGCGCGTTCACTTGAAGCCATATTTCGTGCAGTTTGCAGGTTTCCGCATTGGTTTATAACCGTAGGGGAGCGGCCAAGGCACAAGCAGCAGCAATCAAACTGCGTGTGCTCATAATGGGTAGTTTAATTATTTTTTGTCAAAATAATCATCTTGCACATTTAATTCGTTCAAACAACCAATAAATTTTTCCCTGAAATTATTATTGTTTTTATATTCCGGCCATGCAGCCTTATAATAAGGCAATAACTTCTCATGAGGGATAATGCCCCAATATAAAATAGAGCTTTTCATAACCTCCTTGTCGCCACCCATTAACATCTGTTCAATGATCTCCCAACTTTCCGATTTATCATTGCAACTGCGTGTGGCATAGATTGCGGTTGTTTGCATATTCGAGTCGTTGTGGCACAAAAAGGGCTTAAAGTTTTGGAGTGTAATCGCGCCGGAAGATTCCAAAACATACCCCACACGACGTAACGTTTCCGGGTCACGAACCCTGTCAAGACTTTGCAAGATCACTATTATAAATTTCTCTAAATCAAAAGATTTTCCATACCCGTTCAGAATCATTAAAGCTTGTAAAAAATCCTCATTTCTATCCGAATGCAACAGCTCCAGAAGATAGTCTCTTCCCGCATCAACAGAGGTTTTGCAGATTAGCTGAATGGCTGTGGTGCGATCATTTTTTCTTTGGTCAGCAACGTTTCTTAAAACATCAATGGTTGGCTGTGAGATTTTTTTAAACTTGAACATTCCATCCAGCGCTTTTGATCTGATTTCTTCGTTAGGGGCGTTTTGATAAACTTGTATCAACGCATTTTCATCGCCCGGCATTCTGCTGCCAAACCACGCGATATCATAATCCAGAATAATTTCGTCCAGCCAGCGCTCATACCAGTCCAGAAAGTTGTCTTCATAGACAAAGAAAAAGGGATGATCAGGATAAAAATCTGAAGTGTAAACGATTTTCCCCCTGTGCCTCCCTTCAAGTACGAGATACATATCGTATTCACAACCTTGTGTGCCAATGCACAACATGCCACCCATCACCCTATCACGGGCGGTGTCGTATTCCAGGTCGGAGATGTCCTCATCATTGATCAGGGGGGCGGTCAGATGGTTCCATTCCTCTTTTGTCATTCCGGGATGCAGAACGCATTTTGCAGCGAGTGCATTTCTATCGGTACAGGAAGCTGCCTGTTCAATCGAATAAATCCCGTAATAAGGCCCGGCACCTCCATTTCCGACATTCGTTAAAAACTGCGTATAAGGCTCCGGGAGTGAGACCGAATTTGTTGCTTGCCAGTCCGCAAGCTCTTTTACTGTAAGCTTGTCATAGACCCTGTATTTGTGTGATGATGCTCCAAACACCAAAAAAGCCGTATCTTTGTGCATGGCCTTTTTGAGTTTGTTTTTTATGCGATCCAGTTTCGTTTCTTTCTTCCAAAACCACATATTGAATCCCCCTTGTTGATTATTGCCGGGCTTCCTTTGTTTGCATATCCAGCAATTTCAGCAGATGCGGAAATCGGTATTCTCCATACATACTCTGTACGTGCTGAGCAGCATCTGCCAGATCGATGTCGACAGAGGTTATATATAAAGGTTTGGAGCTGTTGCCGCGGTAAATCTTTTTGACAAAAGCTTCGTTGTCGCGAAAGGTATTTTTCGCAACACCGATGACTGGAATTTTTCCTGAAAAATTTGTGTAAACATAATGTCCGAGCCCGGGCTTTTTCTCATTGTTTAAGTACACATAGCCATCCACAACAATGGTATGTATTTGGTCAATATCAGTAAGTTTCATCAGTTCCTGTATGCAAGGGAGCTCTCGTTTATAGAAAAAACCAGTTTCGTATTCGTGCGGGTTTTCCGTATAAGACACGATGACTTCGTGTGGTTTAGAATCTTCCCAACATTGAAAAATAACTCCCACTGATTTCGCTTTATTTTCCTCATAATACACATCGACAGCGATGATCATGGATAGCGATTCCTTCCTTTAAGCTCATTTATGGCTATAGAGTATAGCTAATATATCACATTTTTCCAGCAACGGGGAGCAGGGTAGGCCATCCTTTGCGGGATGGCTTTTAAACTTGCCGTTACAGACAACGCGATGAACCGTATCATAAGTAGCGGCAAATATCTGCTGCTATTACAATAGAACCAAGTAACCTTTTGCAACGATACTGGCACTTGTATATAGAATCTGAATACAGAGGAGGTGCAAGAGGTGCGACAGTGGATCGAGGAAGCTCGGCTTGGCGACCAAATTGCATGGGGGCGGATCGTGAAATATTTCGGTGGCATGGCATTTTCTGTGGCATATGGAAAATTAGGTGATTGGGGCCAAGCGGAAGATGCGGTTCAAGAAGCGTTCGCAGAGGCTTTTGCCAATCTCGCTAAGTTGAAGGATGCGGATGCGTTCCCGGGATGGTTCCAGACCATTATCGAACGTCAATGTCATCGCCTTCTTCGCCGGAAAAGACATTCCACGATGCCGATGGATGAAGCGAGTGCAATGGATGTAGAGAAATTCAATGTGGAGTCTATCTTAGAAAAAAAGGAATGGCAGGAAAGACTTCATCAATCCGTCGAGGGTTTGTCTAGCAATTTAAAACTGGTAGTTCAATTATTTTATTTCCATGGGTATTCGATAAGAGAAATATCAAGTTACCTGAGTATATCTCCTTCCGTACTAAAAAAACGGTTGTTCGATGCCCGCAATAAGCTGAGGACGTCGCTAATTGTCACTGACTTTGTATCCATGTTCGACGATCTATACGAAGGGGGAGTATCAATGCTCCATATAGTAAACGGAGATTTTGTCGGTGATAAGTTGAGGAAGGGAAATATTCGCGGAGATATCTTGGTCTGGAGAGAAGTGTATCCGGTAGGTCCGGTATTCGTTGAAATGGGCGAGCCCATTCAGAGGTCGACAAGAGTGGAGTATTTGGAGAAAACCATGGGCATTCCGGCAGATGACTATGTGACAAATTGTAAGTCGCAAGAACAGATTCTGCAAAACTTCCACAAATACGATGAGGTTGTACTATGGTTCGAGCATGATTTATTTGACCAGCTCATGTTAAGCTTTTTGTTGCAT
The DNA here is from genome assembly GCF_025567575.1 of Paenibacillus baimaensis. Lineage (NCBI taxonomy): Bacteria > Bacillati > Bacillota > Bacilli > Caryophanales > Paenibacillaceae > Paenibacillus > Paenibacillus baimaensis. Next base: position 3,953 of record NZ_JAOQIO010000020.1, read on the forward strand.
TGGTTTTCAAGGCGGACACTAGGCCACACAAAACTGAATTTGCTGTGTATCGGCGACTACCCAGGTATTGATTTGTTTCGAGGGTTGGGACAGCTTACAACTAAGCAGTTGGAAACATTGTCAGGTACGTGGCAGAGGATCGGACAGAAGGAGCTTGAGACGGGCAGAAGAATTTGGGAGGCATATGCCTCCCCGGATATAGAACGGCATGTTGAGCTTTTGCATGAAGACACATCGGAGCTGCCCTTTGCTCACGCGGCATTTGAGCTGCACTTATCCCGCCTGCCTTCGGCAATGAATGGGCTGGGAATTGTGGAGCAGACCATCTTGGAGCTTATTCGGCATGGGGTGAATACCCCGCGCGAGCTGTTTAAAGAGATAGGGAACCGCTTAAGTGGGCTAGGCATGGGTGATTTGGAATTTTGGTATCGATTAAGGAATATGTCGGAACGACCGAATGCGCTATTAGAGATACGGGGTTCTCATACTTTTCCTGATTATCGAAAGAAAACTACCCCATCCTTTGAAAATTGCGATATTTCATTAACGGAGGTAGGGATGGAAGTAGCCGTGGGAGTAAAGGACTGGGTGAAGGTGAAGGGAATGAATGAGTGGTATGGCGGTCTGCGTCTATATGGTGATTTAACATGGCGCTGGGACCCTGAGAGAAAGCGGTTGGTTCATATGGAATAAGGGAATAACTTGCCGTTACAGACAGCGTGGTGAACCATACCATAAGTGACGGCGAAAAATAGGGAGTTTTTCATAAAAAGCAATCTCGAAACGGTTAATCCTATTTTCTATTTCATTTTGCTTGATAGAATAGCATTTGTTCAGCTTGGACTACCCCCACTCCTCTTTTGAATCATGCAGATCAAGCATTCGCAAGTTCGACATCAGGAAGGGCAGCACATGCTCGACGAATGGTTCCGCCAGCTCTTCCTGCCTTTGACTCCACTTCACAAGAGTTGTTGCTTGGCATTGCCCTTCATCGCCTGCGACAGGGCTCGCCGTGTTTTCAGCTGCTTAGTCGTTTCAATCTGCCACTCACAGACGTGTAGATAGAATCTTCGTAAATGCTTTCTGAATTCGCGGAAGCCATTGGCTTCCCGAGTTAAAAGAAACGTAAGGGGAGGCGAATGAAATAATATCTCCTATATAAAAACATTCAATTTAGTAATTGACTAATCAATAACTAGATGATAAGATAAATTAAAGTTAGTGATTGATCGATAACAAATAAAAAATACAAAATGGAGCTGATGAAAAAATGGAAAAAGCGATTGTAATTGGAGCAACGGGTGGGACAGGAGCAGCAATCACGGAAGAGCTTGTCAAACGGGGAGTACCTACCATTGCTTTTGGACGTTCGCGCCAGAAGTTGGAACAGTTTGCTGAAAAACTTGGCAATCCGAAGCATTTGATGCTCGCCATTGGAGACGCAATGTCTCCTAACGACATTGTAGCTCAAGCAGGCGGTGCTGACGTATTATTCCATTGCGCGAACGTACCCTACCACGAGATGGTGAACAAACTGATTCCGCTAGGCGAATCCGTGATGGAGGCGGCAGAACGGCTTGCGATTAAAGTAGTAGCGATCGACGGGATCTATCCTTATGGGAGAAAACAGATGGAGCTTGTCACGGAAGAGCATCCAAAGGAGCCTCATACGATAAAAGGAAAAGTACGCCTGGACTATGAACGTATGTTGTTCAGTAATCGATGGACTAAGGTAAAAGTCATGATTGTTCGTTTGCCCGATTATTATGGACCTACGGCTAATGAAGCCTCGTATTTAGGTTCAACCCTAGAAGCAATAGCTGCTGGCAAAATGGCTTTTTTCATCGGCAACATGCATGTGCCTCGCGAATTCGTTTATTTACCGGATGCGGCTGCGATGGTTACTGAGTTGGCAGGCAAAGATTTCGCATATGGACAAAACTGGAATATACCGGGTGCTGGGCTTATATCGGGGCAAGAGATCGTACGGATTGCACAAACGGCAAGTGACCATGTTAAACCGGTCATTCCCCTGAAAAAATTTGGTTTATCGTTGTTAGGTATGAGCGTGCCTGTGATGAAAGAAATCGTCGAGATGCTTTATTTAACCGAAGAGCCGCTGACGCTAAGCAGAGAAAAATACAACCGGTTCATTGGACCGATCACCGCGACGGCGTTCCAGGAGGGTATTACTTCAACTGTTTTGGCATTGCAGAAGAGCAAGGCATCTTTTGCACAAAAGTAATTGATTAATCAATAATAAGGGAGGTGAAATAGTATGTCTAGATCGTTTAAGTTAAAAACATTCACGATGAGCTTTCTTTTACTAATAATAATTCTGATTGGCTGGGTCGTTTTTGCGAGTCCCTTTCATGATTCCCAACGGGCCACCATCGATGTCGACCGAAATGCCCAGGTCATAGTCGACCTTTCCATCGAAATCGACGCTCCACAGGAGATCGTCTGGCGGATACAGACTGGTATTGATCAATGGCCAGCTTGGCAGAAAAACGTCTCCCAGGCGCGATTATCCGGTCCTATCGCAGTAGGAAGCACCTTCCAGTGGGAGACGCATGGGCTACCCATCGACTCCACCATCCGCGAGGTCGACCCCATGCGACGCATTGTTTGGGGAGGGCCAGCACAAGGCATCGAGGGCGTCCACGTATGGACCATCACTCCCACTGCCAAAGGAGTCGTTGTGCACACCACGGAGTCTTGGGACGGTCCGCCTGTAGCAGCCGACCCCGACGGCATGCGCGCGGCACTCACGTCCTCGCTCAATGCCTGGCTTGCTGACCTCAAGACAACTGCCGAGGCGGCTAACTAAAAAGTAGCCTTTATTAATCGAAGAGGCCGACAGACACCTATCACCATATATTCCAATGATTAAGGACAGGTACGCATTCGAATAGTTTGAAGAACTTGTACAGGCAGGCCATAGTGTGCGTGCGATGACGCGCAACCCGGCAAAAGCGAGTAGCAACTAAAGATTAAGCTAAGCAATCTTATAACCGTTGTACAGGCACGCATATTTCGCAAAAGTCTTGGTTAACCATTTCACCAGTGTATTTTTCTAAAATCGGTTTGTTGTCAATTTGATATCCTCTGTTGTGTAAAGCTGGAAAAATTTCAGTCCATGCTTTTTGAATATCTTCTGCTGTATGTTTGACTTTGCAAATAACATATTCTCCGCCAGAAAGTTCACCTTCGTTAATTGAATCATCAATTTGATAATCCTTCGCAATGACAATACATGCATCATATCTACAGTTTTCAGGAAGTGTTGTTTGAGGGTTATCTTGTGGAATTCCAAGTAAAATTGCCGATTCAGTAAGTAGGTTTTTCTCACCTGCCCATTTTTTTAACTTATCCATTGCTTGAATATTGGCAAAACCATACGGACCAATTTGTCGGACATATGCAATTCGATAATTCGGGAGAGATTCGATTCTAGTATCCATAACTTCATCTTCCTTTCTCTTATGTGTTATTTTCTACATTTTGGATATTATCATGATATAAAAAAATAATCATTTGATTTTTTTATATTGAAAATTTTACCGAACGGGTTGCCGCGGATAGGCAGCAGATGCGTAAGCACCGAGGGATGAATTGCGAATCGATGAAGGAATAGCCATTACCTACAAGCTTGAATTAGTGGAATAAGCTGGTCCTTGGACATCAAGGGCAGCATGGATAAAGATGGAATGTTATTATAAAATAGAATATAGCTATTGAATTAATTATAATCTAGGAATGTTGCGGTTGGATTCTGGGGGAATATGCCGACGAGCTGGGTAAGTTAAAGTAGAACTTGTATCTCTCCCAAAATAATATCATGAGAGGGAGTGAGTGACATACATGTATATGATCTCGGCCGTCTTGTATTTCCTGACGCATCACCCTATCTGGTCATTTTTGATGATCTTATTCTTCAGCTTTGCCATGGGTATCCTCTTATTAATATGGCGTAACCATGTCAAATGGTTTTTTATCTTGCCGACTGTTGGTTTTCTGGCAGCGATTTTCAACATCTTTCTCACACATTATCTAAATTCATTATTTCTTAACGCCGTTGGAACGGAGGGTACTGCAATCATTGTTTATGCAGAGGAAACAAACTCCTTGTACAATGATCAATATGTTTGGGAGTACGAAGTAGTCCTTAAAACCTCCGATGGGCAAGATGTGGCGACGAGTTTCACTACCATGTCCGCTAGTATCTATCCGCTGCGCAATGCCATTCTTATTCCGCCCAAGGGTGAAGTTTTCGTCGCCAGATATGTTTCAGGTTTCGAACGTAATATCCTCATCATGAGCGACAAGTCAGATTACGGGAAAAAATGGGTAATCAATACAGACTTAAAACCGGTTATAAAAGCCGAAGGCCAACTTGCAACAAGCCCCACCAATCCGAAATTTATTTCGGAATACCGCCTGGCACTTCAGGTATTCCTCGAAAAGCACCGCGATGGGCCTGTTTCAGCTCTAATGCGTCGGTATGAGCAAAAACTCGAAGCTCTAGAAGCGACGGAACGCAAGCTGCAGCCTTAGTAGTAGGATTCTAACCATTTTCATTATCTGCGCTGTACAGACGGCTAACGGAGAATCATAGTGGAGGAGCTAGTCGCGAGATAGCTTCTCTTTTTTTAAGAGATAAGAATTTATAAGTTTTCAGCGGAGCTGAACATTCTTATCTCGCAAGAAAAGCTACCGCTTAGACACGAATGTATCTTCGTTGAATAGGCTTCGATCAGAAGCTTTTCTTATAGTCGTCATACTTGTGCCATGTTCGCTTAGCCTATTATCAGCGATGATAGAAACAGAAGCGACACAACGTGCAGGATGAAGGAGGTAGTGCTATATGACCGATTATCAGCGACTTATTAAGGAAGAGTTACAGCAAATTGAACGGGATGAACAAGTTCGGATTTTATATGCATGTGAATCGGGTAGTCGTGCGTGGGGATTTCCTTCACAGGACAGCGATTACGACGTCAGATTTATATATATCCGACTGGTAGAGTGGTATTTGTCCATTGTCGATAAACGGGATGTTATTGAGCGTCCGATCAACAATATGCTGGATATCAACGGTTGGGATTTGCGGAAGGCCTTGAAGCTGTTTCGTAAATCGAACCCGCCGCTGCTGGAATGGCTGCAGTCGCCGATGGTATATATGGAGAACTATTCGGTTGCTGAACAAATTCGCGGCATTTCTCCAACAACCTTCTCGCCACATTCATGTATGCATCATTATCTACATATGGCGAAGGGGAATTACCGGGAGTATCTGCAGGGAGATCAAGTGAAAATTAAAAAATATTTTTATGTACTGCGTCCGATCCTGGCGTGTGAGTGGATTGAGAAGTACAATACCATGCCGCCTATCGAGTTTCATTTATTGGTAGAAGGCTTAGTACCAGAGGGCAGTGAGCTAAAGGGCATTATTCAAGAGATGCTGGTTCGGAAAATGGCTGGTGATGAGATGGATTACGAAGCAAGAATTAATCCGATCAATGAGTTCCTGGAAGATAGAATCAATTACTACGACAGGACGGCATCCAATATGCCTTCTGCTGAGGGCGGTCTGACTAATCGGCTTGACGAGTTGTTCCGATCGGCACTCCAGGAGGTTTGGTTTATTGCATAGAAACTTACCCTATATTGGAAATTACCTGTATGGCTGAATCTGAAATGCCTGTTTGAGTTGAAAAAAAGGAGATGCCGATATGGGGATTCTGAAGGGTAAAGTAGCTATTGTGACGGGTGCTGGAAGCGAGATGGGACGCGAGGAAGCGATTCTTCTTGCTGGGGAAGGAGCCCAAATCGTGGCCACCGATATTAATGCTGCTGCCGTACAAGCTGTTGTGAAGGAGATTGAAGCAATCGGCGGACAAGCGATTGCTTATGCGCCTCGGGATGAAACATGCTATTCCACATATGCAGGCCAACAAGGGGGGATCCATTATTAATATTTCTTCCATTGCTGGTCTTACAGGAAGCAGCGGCGCAGGTGCATACACAGCTTCCAAAGGCGGTGTTCGCATGCTGTCCAAAGCCGCTGCCGTTGATTATGGCAAAGACAACATTCGGGTCAACTCGGTTCACCCCGGCTTTATTGAGACACCGATGAGCTCAGATTTTGTACATAATTGAAGTGGTTCTTGTCTCAGACAGCCCTCCCAGGGTAGGACAAGCTTCTGAAGTGGCGGCAGCGGTGTTATTCCTGGCTTCTGATGCGTCTTCATATATTACAGGCATCGAATTACCAGTAGATGGAGGCGTTACGGCGAAGTAATCTGCACAGTATCCATCTTATAGAGCAAGCCTGAGCCGAGATCTTTGTGATCTCACTCAGGCTTGTTTGGCTATTGGGCTGAATGATCATACTACATCTCACATATCGGGATGATAAGAATAATTCTTCCCAATCCATTAAGGATGCACTATATTTAGTAATACATGGAATTAACAGGAGGTTGCTATGTGCGAAAATGGCTCGGTTTCTTTCTAAGCATCACTTGTATCGCGACTACGTTAGTGTTTACGATGTATTATACCTATCAATTTTATATGGCTAACCAAACGGATGAGTTCCAAAACACAGCTGCTCCTGATACCAAATACAGGTTAATGTTTATCGCTACTGAACAGAATGCGCCCTCCAGGGGAAGAGTTCAGGAAAGAGCCTTGGAAGAAGCGCAGAAGCAAGGGGCTTCAATTCAATTTCGCAACGCGGTAAGGCCGAACGAGGATGAAATTATGAAGCAAATGGAGGTCGGGATAGCCGCCAGGGTCGATGTCATGATTGTTCAGGGGATGGACAGCCCGAGGTTTGTTCAAGTCGTGAATAAGGCATCCGCTCAGGGGATTGCAGTCATTACCGTATTTACTGACTCACCGGACAGCCTGAGAAAAGTGTATGTTGGGGCAGACCATTTCATCGAGGGCAATCAGATGGCTGATAAGGTCGCGAAGGCAGTTCATTATGAGGGAGCTGTTGGTATTCTGTATGACAGCAAGGATCACAGCTATCAAAATGAACGGTTGAAGGGAATTGTACAAGCGCTATCCAAGTATCCGGCGATCCGCGTCGTTCAGGCGCAGTTTGAAGGAGACTCCCGTGATGGGGCCTATCGACGAACAAACGATTTGTTAAATGATGGCGAGCACCTGCGTGCGGTAGTCGGATTAAGCTCGGAGTCGGTGGTCGGCTCTGTGCAAGCGCTTACTAGCCGTGATCGGATTCAGGATTATTTTGTCGCTGCTTTTGATGATTCACCGGAAATTATGCATTTGATATCTTCGAACAAGATTGACGGGGTCATGCTGCACGATGACGGCGATGTCGGACAAACCAGCGTTTCATTAGCGTTGGAATGGCTGCGAGGCAAGAATCTGCCGCTGGAGCCTTACCATTATGTGACGAATCGGCTGTATACGAGTGAGGAGTTCATGCATGAAAACATTGCAAAGTAAAATGATCATGCTGACGGTCATTATTTTGGTATTTATGGCAGGACTATGGCTATTTCTTAACAATCAGCACCAACTGACGATTGAAAAATACAATTCGATTCTCCAGCGCTATATGGCAATGAACGAGCTGACGAATCTGAGTACGGAAGCGGTCAAGCAGCTTAACGGGTATACCAATAACCCCAGTAAGGAAACAGAAGCCCGATTTAGCTACGCGGTCGAGAAACTCGAAAGAAATTATGTTGAGCTGCCCGCGCTTATCAATTCGGGTAACATGACGACCTTGCTTAATTTCAAAAATATGATTGCGAGCCTGGTTGAGACGATGAAGCTCTCAGCCAAGGATACCGAGCGACAGGAGAAAAACTCGGCACTTACAAGGCTGGAGGAAGCGATCCAAGTTAACAAATTCGTTCATGAGGAAATGCTTTCTTTGCTTAACCAGGAGTTGAATACATATAACGATTTTTATGTGCGTATGATTCGGCAGAGTGCAGATTTGCGCAAGCTTGGATTCTGGAGCTTAGGTCTGGCCTCGGCGCTGCTATTTTTGTTCTCGTATCAATTTGTCGGCAGCATTACCCGTCCAGTTCGAACGTTAGCGACTGCAGCCCGGGAAATATCTGCGGGTAATTTTGATAAGCCTATAGAAATCAAAGGCAGGGATGAATTGTCCTTGCTCACCTTGACGATGAATCGGATGAGAATCAGTATCAAAAATTTGATTGAGGAAATGAGTATCAAAGCGCAGCTGGAAAAAGACTTACGGGATCATAAATTATTGTTGAAGGAAAGCGAGCTGCGCAGCTTGCAAAATCAAATCAATCCTCACTTTTTATTCAATACACTGAACATGCTGGCCAAAAAAGCTTATTTGGAAGGTGCCGAGGAAACCAGCGAGCTGATTGCGAGTGTGTCCGGTCTTCTGCGCTACAATCTACGAAGCTTGAAAGGGATGGTGACGCTCAGGGAGGAGCTGCATGTCATTCAAGAATATTTGATCATACAGAAAGCCCGATTTGGCTCCAGAGTGGGGTATGAGCTGAAGCTGGATGAGTCGTGTTTTACCGTACCTATTCCTTGTATGACGCTGCAGCCCTTTGTTGAGAATGCGATCATCCATGCCATTGAACCGCTTGAGCAAGGGGGGACAATCCGTATCGAGGTAATTAGACAGAATGAACAAGTGATCATCGAAATTGCCGACGATGGTGGCGGCATGAAGGAGGAGCAGATTGCTGCTTTTTTCCATTTTCGCGATCATGATCCGGAGGAATCCATCACAGTTGGTACGACTACCGGAATAGGTATTCCCAATGTGATTCGCCGTCTCCAGTTGTATTGTGGGACAGACGATGTCGTTCAGATTAGCAGTGATAAGGACAAAGGAACCGTCATTCGGTTGACTTTGCCGCAACAAGGAGGAAATAAGGGATGACTACATTTAAAATATTGATCGCAGACGATGAGGAGCTCGAACGTGAAGCGCTGAGCCGTATTTTGAGTAAAGGACTGAACGATATCGAAATCGTCGGGCTGGCCCATAACGGAAGAATGGCGGTGGAGCTGGCGGAGCAGCATCGGCCTGATGTGATTTTATTAGATATCAAGATGCCGGGAGTGGACGGACTGGAAGCGGCTCAGATCATTCGAAGCACGGACCGCGATGTGAAGATCATTATGGTCACGGCGTTTGATTCCTTTGATTATGCCCAACAAGCGCTTCGTCTGCAGGTGAGCGATTATATGCTGAAGCCAAGCAAGTCGTCGGTGATTTTGGAGACGGTGGGCCAGGTGTTGAAAGAGCTGGAGGGGGAGCGGGAGAATCGTCAGCGGCAGCTTCATGTAGTGGAAAAGCTGGATAAGCTGCTGCCTGTATTGGAGGCGGATTATGTGACACAGCTGCTGTATGACAGCGTTCACGAGTCGCATCTACAGGAAATGATGTCATTGCTGGAATGGAAGGAGCAGGGGCCTGCCTTTGTCATGGTATGTACGATTCAGACGGAAGGTGATGACGCAAGCTTGCCCGCCGTCTATAAATCGCTGACCGAATATTTCCGAACCACTTCAGATGGATGGGTTGGGAAGCTCAGCTTTAACCAGATGCCGATTATCGTTTTGGCTGATGTGCAGCAATCGTACCGTGCGCAAAGCACCTCGCTCATACGCAAATTACTTAATTACGTTAGCTGCTTTCGTGGTGTACGCGTATTTATCGGCATTGGCAGCTGCTCGGAGTCTACTCACGACATCCGGCAATCGTATCATGAGGCTCTGTTAGCTTCGACTGATTTGTCGATTCCGACCCATTGTCGGCATTACTCTGATCTACTGTTGGAAGATAATCGGTCAGCTCTGCGTTCTTCGGAAACGGAAAAGGAGGTGCTGGAGCAAGCTCGCCGAGGCCAATGGCATGAGGTGAATAGGCTTCTGCAGCAATGGATCAATGGCTTTGAAGCTGAAGGCTGCCGACTGGTTGAAGCACAGCAGCGGGTTCAAGACCTGCTGTTGATTTTGTCCCGATTTACCCTGGAGCTTGGTGCCAGGACGGAAAAGCCTTATTATGCCTTTCAAATTGTGAGCTATGCCCAGCTTCGGTCGGAGCTGCTTCGTATTGTGGATGGAATCGTAAGATCCGTTAAGGAGATGCAGACCCAGGTGGAGCCCGACTTGATGCTCAAGGTCAAAGCCTATATTATCCAGCATGCACAGCGGGAAATATCGCTTGATTTGATCGCTGAGCATGTCCAGATCAGCCCATTTTATATAAGCCGGCTGTTTAAGGAAACCTTCGGGACGAACTATGTGGATTTTTTGACGGAGTGCCGGATCGATAAGGCCAAGGAGCTCATGTCCGATGAAGGGAAGAGCTTGAAGGAGATTGCCTATGAGGTAGGCTACCACGATCCGAATTACTTCAGCCGTGTGTTTAAAAGAACCGTAGGCCAATCGCCGACCGATTATCGAAAAGATTTGCTGACACGGCATCGTCCGCTATCCACTAACCATGAAAGCGTTTAAAAAAGTGAAGAAGATAACAAGATAGTGCAGATAATGGTTCAACTGAAAGCGCTCTCCCCATGATAAATTCAAGTTGTAAGCAAGTTTAACAAACAAATAACTTTACAATTAGAGGGAGAGGTTCGAATTGATGAACAAATGGTTGAAAAAGAGCGGCATCGTGGGCTTGGCATTGACTTTTACCGTAGCTTTAACGGGCTGCACAACTGGAGAAACCAAGCCAGCGGCAGCAGGTGGCGATTCGAAGCCAGCCGCTACAGCACCAGCCGCGGATAAGAAAGACAAGAAGATTGTTATCGGGATGTCGCTTGACACTCTGCAGGAAGAACGTTGGCAGCGTGACCGCGACATGTTCGTAGCCAAGGCCAAGGAGCTTGGAGCGGAAGTTAACGTGCAGGCAGCGAACAGCGATGACGCTAAGCAAATCGCACAGGCGGAGAACTTGATCAGCCAAGGTGTAGACATACTTGTGGTCGTACCTCATAACGCTGAGGCGACAGCAGCCATTGTACAAAAAGCACATGCGGCCAACATCAAGGTCATCTCTTATGACCGATTGATCAAAAACTCGGACGTGGACCTTTACATTTCCTTTGATAATGAGCGTGTTGGTGAGATGCAGGCGAAAGCGATTGTAGAAAAAGCGCCAAAAGGCAAATATGTGCTAATCGAGGGCTCAGAAACAGACAATAACGCACATTTATTCAAAAAAGGGCAAATGAACATTTTAAAGCCGCTGGTGGATAAAGGTGATATCAAAATTGTATATGAGCAATGGACCAAGGACTGGGGTCCAGCCAACGCACTGGCTAATATGGAAAATGCACTGACAACGAACAAGAATGAAGTTGATGCAGTTGTTGCTGCCAACGACGGTACAGCAGGTGGAGTTATTCAAGCACTGACGGCGCAAAAGCTGGCTGGTAAAATTCCGGTTTCCGGCCAAGATGCGGAGCTGGCTGCGATGCAGCGTATTGTTGAAGGTACACAGTTAATGACCGTGTATAAGCCGCTGAAGAAGCTGGCGGATGAAGCTGCTACTGTTGCTGTGAAGATGGCTAAGGGCGAGAAGGTAGACGCTCCGAAAAAAGTGAATAATGCCAAAATCGATGTACCTTCCATTCTGCTCGATCCGGTAGCGGTGAACAAAGATAATGTGGATTCAACCGTTATTGCAGACGGTTTCCATAAGAAAGAAGATGTGTACAAGAACGTTAAGAAATAAGCAGCGAGCCGAGAGGGCGGGGAATCCCGCCCTTTTTCTGAGAGGGAAACCGAGAAGGGGGAATAGTTACATGGAAACCATGGCCCTTGAAATGAAAACGATTACGAAGGAATTTCCGGGGGTTAAGGCACTGAATCAGGTCACATTTAAGGTGAAGAAGGGTGAGGTGCACGCTTTGTGCGGGGAGAACGGAGCGGGCAAATCGACTTTAATGAAAGTGCTAAGCGGGCTGTATCCGGCGGGAACCTACGAAGGTGAAATTCTGGTCGACGGCGTCGTACAGCGGTTCGGACATATTAAAGACGCGGAGAAGGCAGGCATTGCTATCATCTATCAGGAGCTTGCATTGGTGAAGAATCTGACCGTTGGTGAAAATCTGTTTTTAGGAAACGAGCCTTCCCGCTTCGGCATAATGGACTGGGATTATGTTTACCTCGAGACAGAAAGCTGGCTGCGTCAGGTGGGATTAAGCGGCATCAAGCCGGACCGGATTACGGGGACGCTTGGGATCGGGCAGCAGCAGTTGATTGAAATAGCAAAAGCCTTATCCAAGAAGGCGAAAATCCTCATCCTCGATGAGCCGACAGCGGCACTGACCGAGAAGGAAGTTGCTATTTTACTTGCCATTTTGAAAGAGTTTAAAAATCTGGGCGTTACCTGCATTTATATCTCACATAAATTAAATGAAGTGTTCGAGATCGCGGATACGATTACCATACTGCGTGACGGGCTGACGATTGCTTCGCAGCCGACTTCGGAATTGACCGAGGATAAAGTGATTTCGCTTATGGTGGGACGGGAATTAAAAGAACGGTTTCCACGTGTGGAGGCACAGTCAGGAACTACGATGCTGGCGGTGAAGGATTACACGGTATGGGACCCGAGCCAGCCGGGACGTAAAGTGATTGACAACCTATCTTTTGAATTAAAGCAGGGAGAAATTCTTGGCATTTCGGGTTTGGTCGGAGCCGGTCGCAGTGAATTGGTGCTGAGTCTGTTTGGAGCATATGAGGGAGCAAAGCAAGGCAGCGTTGCCATTGACGGCAAACCTGTGAATATTAGAAGCACACAACAGGCCATAGAGCACGGAATGGCGCTGGTATCCGAGGATCGAAAAAAATATGGGCTGGTGCTGGATATGGATATTAAAAATAATATCAGCTTGTCCAGTTTACATAGCATTTCCGTCCGCGGAGTCATACAGGAAAATCAGGAAATAGCCGTCGGTCAGGACTACATTCAACAGCTGAAAATAAAAGCGAATTCGTTAGAAACCGTTGTAGGTACATTAAGCGGCGGCAACCAACAGAAGGTGGTTATTGGGAAATGGTTAATGACCAAGCCCAAAATTCTCATATTGGATGAGCCGACGCGTGGGATTGATGTAGGCGCTAAGTTCGAAATTTATAACATCATGAATCAATTATTATCGCAGGGGGTGGCCATTATTATGATCTCATCCGAACTGCCTGAAGTATTAGGGGTCAGCCATCGGATTATGGTGATTTCGGAGGGCAAGATGGCCGGTATATTCAACTATCAATCAGCAACTCAGGAGGTTATCATGGCGGCAGCAACAGGGGGAATCAAACATGGCTAATTTTGGCGGTATGCAGGTACCGGTAGACGGGGTCAAAAATCATAGAAAAATTCAGTTGTGGATGAAAATGGACATTAGAGCATACGCGATGATCGGCGCTTTGGTGGCGATTTGGTTGTTGTTCTCCTTGCTTAACGACACGTTCCTGACACCGAGAAATTTATCCAACTTATTTTTGCAAATGTCGGTGACCTCGGTATTGGCGATTGGCATGGTACTGGTCATTGTGGCCGGACAGATCGATTTGTCTATAGGCTCGATTGTTGGCTTGACCGGTGGGGTGGCCGCCATTCTCAATGTTTGGTATGACTGGAGTACGGTCCCCGTCATTATAGCTACCATATTGCTGGGTGCAGTGATCGGATTCATACAGGGCTGGTGGGTCGCTTATCGGGCTGTTCCCGCATTTATCGTGACGTTGGGCGGTATGATGGTATTTCGGGGGCTTTGGCTGGGTATTTCCGGTAGTAAAACGATTGCTCCGCTATCTCCAGGATTCAAGTATATAGGACAATCGTATTTAATTGGACCCATCGGTCTCATTTTGGCAGTAATCGCGATCGTATTTCTGGTGATTGGACTGCTCCGTAAGCGAAATTCGCGCAAAAAATACGGCTTTGAGCTGGAGCCCATGACGTTCACAATGGCCAAGGCTGTCATCTATGCCGCACTCATTCTCGGCTTCGTGCTTCTCATGAATCAATATCAAGGTATACCCGTACCCTTCCTGATCGTCATTGTCTTGGCAGTGATCTTCACTTTCATGGCCAAAAACACTGTGTTTGGACGCCAAACGTATGCGGTAGGAGGCAATGCAGAGGCTTCCCGCTTATCCGGGATCAATACGAAACGAAGGTTGCTTGTCGTCTTTGTGCTGTGCAACACACTGGCAGCGGTAGCCGGATTGATTTTAACCGCAAGGTTGAATGCTGCTACGTCTAATGCCGGTAATATGTATGAGCTGGACGCGATTGCAGCCTGCGTCATCGGCGGAACCAGCTTGCTTGGCGGTGCTGGAACGATTATCGGGGCTATTATCGGGGCTTTGGTAATGGCCAGTCTCGACAATGGAATGAGCATCATGAACGTGGACTCGTATTGGCAGCTAATTGCCAAAGGCAGCATCTTGGTCGTTGCCGTATGGTTCGATATTTATAGCCGTCAAAAAAAGAAAAAGGCGTAAGCAGTGCGAATTCCGAAGCTATTATGGATTGAACAGCAGCTGGGTCCGTACCTGCTGCGAGGTTGTATGAGCGAACAACTCATGCAGCCTTTTTTTGAGTTAACTTCAAATCTTCTATTAAAAGAACTATGGAAATTATGGTATAACATATATATACTGGAACGGAAATCATAAACAATAAATTAAGGCTAAGGGGTCGGAGTTAACATGCAGATTAAGAAGTTTATTTTTACTTTCGTAACCGTATTTGTGATGTGTATAACCTCGGTTGCTGTCACGGCTTATGCAGACACATCGATTATTGAAGACGCACAGCTTGAGGGTATCATAAGAACGGCGCTTGATAAAATGGAGGAGCCGTTAACTACGGAAGACTTAGAGCAATTAACTACAATAGATGCGAAAGGAGTTCAAGGTATAAGCTCATTAAAAGGATTGGAATATGCCATACAGTTATCTATTTTAAATGTTTCGCATGGTAATATTACGGATTTAAGCCCGCTAGCTCAGCTATCCAATCTTAAACAATTATATGTATATGATAATCTCATAGAGAGTATTGAAAGTATTCGAGATTTAACAAATCTAACGGCTCTGGGACTTGGGAGCAATCCGATCAACAATTTTGATTCTTTAAGTCATTTAACTAAACTTTCTTTTTTTAATGCAAATAATACAAAAATTTCTGATTTGAGCGTTCTGATGAACTCCAATAAGATAAGGTACCTTTTTCTAATCAATAATGAAGTCAAGGACATCAGTGTACTTCATGATATGACCGATCTTAATGTTGCTTACCTTTCGGTCAACCAAATTGAGGATGTAAGTCCTTTACTGGGATTAGAGAATTTGGATGAGGTCCGTATTAATGAGAATCCATTACCGTATTCGGCTCTCAAGGATATTCAGGTATTACTCGAGCAAGGGATAGATGTTCTTTACGATCCCATTCCAAGTGAAGCTGAATCTAATGACCAAACCGAAGGGAAAAAAATTATTGTTGATGATAATTTAGAGCAAGCAATTCGAATTGAGTTAAAGAAAACATCGGGAACGATTACAGCAGAAGATTTAAAACGGCTCACATCCTTATATCCAAGTGATCCCACTAAAAAAATTAAAACGCTGCAAGGTTTGGAATATGCAGTTAACTTAACAAGTTTAATGCTCCCAAGTAATCAAATAACCGATATTAAACCATTAGAAGCTTTAACAAAAATCACTTTTTTGGCGCTCAACAATAATCAAATTGAGGATATTCAACCGCTTAGCCAACTTCATAAATTAAGGAAACTGGTCATCACTAACAACAAAATAACAGATATTACACCACTGACAGGACTGCCGCTTACTGACTTATTAATATCTGGCAACCAACTGCATGATCTTTCCCCTGTGCAAACTTTAAATAAATTAACATGGCTTGATATATCTAATAACCAAATTATAGATATTCAGCCGCTTTATCGTTTATCTGTTTTGGAAAATTTATATATGTCCAACAACCAAATTAATGAGATAAAGGTGCTATTGGAATTACCGAAACTAAAAAAAGTTGCACTGAAAAATAATCCGCTAAATGACATGTCGAGTCCAGTTTTAGAGAAACTGCACAATAGAAACACAGAAATCGAAAAGTAAAGTCAAATCTTCTATACCTAATTGCCTTTTCCATAGACAAATACGTATAGATTAATTACAATACAATTAAGCAAGACAAACCGACCCTTATGATTGGCGGGGTGGGTTTATTTTGCATGTGCAAGTATGAGAGCAAATAAGTTCGATAGATGATAAAGAAATAATCAAATGCTGGAGGTGACAATTAATGAAGGAACAGAGTACCAACAGCTTATCCAATTCCCCTACCTATCCTTCTGAGGACAGCCTGTTATTGGAGAATGACGAAAGACTTAGAGGTGCTTTGAAGGAACTGTCAGATATTAGACATGCATTGGACCAGTCATCCATTGTGGCAATCACCGACCCGCGTGGAACCATTCTCTACGTAAATGATCAATTTTGTAAAATATCTCAATATGAGCGGAATGAACTGCTGGGACAAGATCACCGGATATTAAATTCAGACTATCACGCCCGCGATTATTTCAAGGACATGTGGGCTACCATAGGGTCCGGACGTATTTGGCGAGGAGAAATCAGGAATAAAGCCAAGGATGGCACGTTTTACTGGGTAGATACGACGATCGTTCCATTTTTAAATGAACAGGGAAGACCCTACCATTATGTCTCGATTCGAAATGATATTTCCCTTCGTAAGCAAATGGAGGAAGAGATAAGAAAAAGCGAGGAAGAATACCGTTTAATTACCGAAAATTCGTCGGATCTGATTTCAATCATCGATACAGCAGGGAACTTTGTATATGCATCCCCATCTCATATGATTTTGTTAGGACACGACTTGACTAGCTTTGAATCCAGTCATTTACTTCAATGGGTACATGAAGAGGATCGTGAGATCGTATCTACTAGTATTCAGCAAATCATACATACGAGGAAATCGTCGACTCAACTGGAATTTCGAGTTCGAACGCGCAGTGAAAGGTACTTTTATGTGGAAACGACACTCAATCCTATTCTCCAAGCATCCACGGAGGTTTCAAGCCTGGTTCTCGTCATGCGTGATATCACCGAACGGAAAAAATCGGAGCAAACGATCTACCATTTAGCTTACCACGATACCTTAACGGATTTGCCGAATCGAAGATTATTCATGGATCGGTTACGCAAAGAGGTTCAACTAGCGAAGCGTCATCAAGCTCAATTAGCGATTATGTTTCTGGATTTGGATCGATTTAAAGACATCAATGATTCACTTGGGCATGAAGCAGGTGATCTTATTCTTATAGAATCAGCTAAAAGAATCAGCCATTGCGTCGGTCCTAATGGTTTGGTCGCTCGTCTGGGTGGCGATGAATTTGTTGTGTTATTAAAGAGCCTGCCGAGCCTGACGGAAGTGGAATCCGTGTCAATCAACATTCAAACCAGTCTTCAAGAACCGATCGAGCTTGCCGGGCAGCTTCATAGTATGTCCTGCAGTATGGGAGTCGTCTTATTCCCTTCCAATGGTAGGGACCCGGATGAGCTGTTAAAACGCGCGGATATGGCTCTATATGCAGCTAAGGATATGGGGAGGAATGGGGTTTCATTCTTTCATTCTGATATGGAGGAGCGTTCTTTGGCACGCATTTTGTTAGAAAACGAGCTGAAAAAGGCGATTGAGCTTGAGCAATTTCATATTGATTATCAGCCTAAGCTTGATCTATCGACGGGCCAGTTAATCGGTATGGAAGCACTTGTGAGATGGAATCATCCTGAATTAGGGAGAATACCTCCTGATAAATTCATACCCGTAGCTGAAGATACGGGGCTAATTATCCCTCTTGGAGAATGGGTTTTGCGGCGTGCCTGTGAGCAAAACAAAAAGTGGCAGACTCAAGGATACCCTCATGTACAACTGTCTGTGAATTTGTCAGCCAGACAATTTTATCAGCCTGACCTGTTAGACAAGATCAAAGAGGTACTAACGATGACTGAACTGGATCCGCAATGGTTGGAGTTGGAAGTTACCGAAAGTATTTTTGCTGATATTGATCATGCTGTGACCATTCTGGAAGAAATTAAGGAATTAGGGGTCCATACCTCCATAGATGATTTTGGAACAGGCTACAGTTCATTCAGTTATATTAAGCATCTTCCCGTTAATACTTTGAAAATTGATGCCTCGTTTATTCGGGATATTCATCATAATAAAGAGAGTCAGGCCATTGTTAAGGCCATATTGACCATAGCTCAAACGTTGGATATCAACGTGATTGCGGAAGGTGTTGAAAGTCAAGAGCAGTTAGCCATTCTGCAAGAGGACGGCTGCAATCAAGGACAAGGTTTTCTATTCAGCAAACCCTTATCCGATCAGGATTTTGGAGCGTACCTGCAAGGTTTGCGAATAACTCGGAGTTAATGAGATTGTAAAGGTTTGCTTGCCATCCAGAGCAGCACAAAAAGCATACTGACGCGTCAGCATGCTTTTTGTGCTGCAGGAACGCTCTATCGCGGATAAATCGAGTAGAGCCATTGCTTCACGGTATCCAGTTAATCCTGAAGCCTCGTGTTCAAAGAATGGGTATGCATTTTCCTGTATTCACCAGGTGACAATCCTGTATGTTTTTTAAACATCCGGATGAAGGAATTGATCGTCTGGTATCCGATCAGATGAGAGATATCCTGTATCTTTAAATCCGTCCCCTCCAGCATATGCTTCGCTTTACGAATTCGAACGCCATTCAGGTATTCGATGAAATTGATTCCGGTTTTTTCCTTGAAATTCGTGGACAGGTAGGTGCCGCTAATATTCAGTTTATCCGCCACAACGTCAAGCGAAGCATCCTCTCCATAATGCTCCTCCAAATAATTCATAGCGAACGTAATCATCGGGTCATAGGCTTCCTTTTTTTGCTTGATCAGCTGGACGCTTTCACGCAGAAAGCTTTCAAAATATGCTTTATACGGCTCCAGCGTATGGCATTCCTTCAACTGCTCGGCTGGAGCCATATTGCCTTTGAACGGATGCTGGGTGATGTTCAGGGAGGCAAGCGTCTTCAACACCATATCGGCCGTTGATAAGGCAAATCCGGCAAAATGGCAGGCAGGCGACTGCTTTTTGCTCATCTGATCGAACATCCGTTGGACTAGCCGATTCGTTTGCGGCAGGTTTCCGGCAGATAAATTATTGTGAAATTCCTGGGCTTCCGAAGGGCTAAAGGCCGAATCGGTACATTCATACGGCTGATGCTCAATAATCTGCGTATCCTCATTGAGACGCCGCAGCTTGACCAGTGAAGAGGCCTCCTCATAGGACTTGGTTATTTCCGAGGAGTTCCTATACACCCCGCTGTAAGCAATCGTCAGGAAGCATAGCTCCTTATCCAGATCGAATACCTTCTTCATATGTTCTAACGTTTCCCGCAAATCCGGCGTATTGTTTCTAATGAATACAAGCGCAATGATTTCATCCTTTTCCAACTGCAGCGTAGCGGGATCATCATACTTCAACACCAGATTATACTGGATAAATTCGCGAAAAAAACTGGACGCCCGGTCCTGCTCAAAGCCTGCTTGCTCATTGAACCTTTTACGATAGGTGAGCTGGAAAATAACGAGCTGGAACGGCTTGTCATGGAACAAGGTTTCCTGCGTATCGGCTGCGTTGTTATAAATCTGCTTCAGCTTGTTCGTATACGAATAATAACGCAGCAGCGAGTTTTTTTCTGCAAGCTCGTGATTGAAATTTTTGTTCGTCTGCAGCAGTGAGTTGAATTGGTCACTAATAATATTAAATTCCTTGATTTGCGTCTGCTTGGGGAGTTCTGAGTTGAACTGCTGAACGGACTCAATGATCCGTTTGATCGGATTGTTAAACTTGATGCTGATAAAGATCGAGGCCCCGACGCTAAACAAAATGGCAACGAGCAGCAGTGAGAAGAGAATGAGATTAAGCTTCTTGAACTGTGTGGAAATATTTTCATAAGGAACCCTATTGATGTAAGAGAAGCCGGTTTCGTTGGCAGTTTTATAAAAGTAGTAGTTATAATCCTTTTGCGTGTAGGTTTGATCTGCTGGAAAGCTTGGCAGCTTCGAAGAGGCAGAGCCATCCATCATGGTAAATAAAGCTTGGCCGTAGTTATCCATAATCATGAAGTTAGGATTGATCGATTGGTGGAATTTCTCAAACAGCTTGTCGCCGTCCAGTAAGATAATAACGGCCAGCTTGGTATTCAGATTGTTCTTGATCATAACGGGGAGCAGGTTACGCTTGGTTAATTCCTTGCTGCTGTCCTTTTCGGTGAAGGTACTCGCCGGATAGACCTTGAAGGTGAAGGGCTGGGCCATTTCTTGAAGCCAAAAGGATTCGTTGTATTGTGGATTCAGGTAATATTTGGTAAACAGACTTTCAGACTGGTGTGAACCATCCTTGTCGATTACATAACGCATATCGCTCATCATAACCATAATGTTGTATATAAATAAATCTTCATTTTCGTATAAGGCCTTTACCGATTTGTTCACGGCACTGACGAACTCGTAATTCAGACTGCCGTTGCTTCGTTTGAGCAAATTCGCCTCCGGGCTGAACAGCAGGTTCAACGCAATTTTACGCTCCAGACGAAACTGGGCTTCGTAGTTCCTCACGGTATTATCCAGATTCAAATGGTTGTAACGAATAATTTCATCCTGAATCATGTCGCGGGAAAAGGAGTACGACAGGAAGTTAAAAGAGATAAATAAAATGATAATCAGAATAAAGCTGGACAGCAGCCTTGTGAAGAGCGATCCCGGCTGTCGCTTGATCTTTAGCATGTTACCACACCACCTTCGTCCCTTTTAGGATAAATCCGCACCTCGGCATAAGCGGCAAGAGTGCCATGGATGAGACCCATTATATCATCACAAGCACGGCTTGAATATCGATGCAGCAAGGAAAACGGCGCGATCTTGTTATCCATTTTTGAGCTCTTTATCCATTATTACGATATATAGAGATCGGGCTCATATTGTAAAACTGGAGAATAGCCGACGGGTGAAAATTATTCTAAGCTAGCCTTATCAACTTGCGAAAGGAGTCTGCCGATGACGCAGCGAACTTCCCTTCATAGCAGCAGCCCGTCCGATACAGCAGCTTCTGTATATGTAGACAATTACGGAACCGCCAGCCGCTCGAAGTTCTCAGGGCTCATGCGACAAACCCGAAAGGGAAAATATTTGCTGCTAATGTTTCTGCCCTGTTTGCTGTATTATGTACTATTTAAATACGCACCTATGTTTGGAATCGTCATTTCTTTTAAAAACTATAACCTGTACAAGGGGGTGTGGCAGAGTGAATGGGTAGGCATGAAATATTACATTATGTTTTTTCAAAACCCGGATTTGTTCATTCTGCTGCGCAATACGTTCCTGCTGGGCTTCTATAAGCTGCTGTTCGGCTTTCCGGCCCCGATTATTCTCGCACTGCTGCTTAATGAAACGAAAAATGCGATTTTTAAAAGATTCGTACAATCCGTCAGCTACTTACCGCATTTTATATCGAATGTAGTGGTAGCGAGTATGGTCATTATGTTTCTTTCTCCAAGCAGCGGCATCATTAACCAGCTGACAGGACTGCTGGGAGCTTCGCCCATCAACTTTCTGGTCAAGCCCGACTGGTTTCGTACGATCTATGTCGCTTCAGAAGTATGGCAGCATTTTGGCTGGGAAACGATCATTTATTTGGCGGCACTGACCTCTATTGATCCTTTGCTTTATGAAGCGGCAGAGATTGACGGCGCATCGCGGATGAAAAAGCTATTCCACGTTACGCTGCCTGGCATCGCACCCGCCATTGTTATCCTGTTCATTATGAATGTGGGCAAGGTGTTGGAGATCGGGTTCGAGAAGGTGTTTCTGCTGTTCAATCCGGCAACCTACAGTACCGCGGACATCTTGAGCACGTATGTGTACCGGGTTGGTTTGACGAATGGCAATTTCAGCTACGCGACAGCGATCGATTTGTTCACGGGCATCGTCAGTCTGATCTTTATTTATTCAGCCAACTATCTCAGCCGCAAGCTGGGGGAAACAAGCCTATGGTAGGAGGTCGCCATGAGAGTTAAAATCAGCCTGTTTTCGGTTGTGAGTGCCGTTGTGCTGTCGATGGTGGCGGTAGCAACCTTGTATCCGTTCATCTATATGATTTCAGTTTCCTTAAGCAGCAGCGTATACGTGCTGCGGAACGAAGTCAGCTTTTATCCAAGAGGAATCAATCTAGATATGTATCGCATGGTGCTCAAGGACCCGCGAATTTGGCAGTCTTATATGAATACGATTATTTACACGGGTTTAGGTACCTTGATCTCCTTGGTCATTACCTCTATGGGAGCCTACGCTTTGGCCAAAAAAGAAATGGTATTCAGAAAAGCATTTACGCTGATGATCGTGTTTACGATGTTTTTCGGTGGCGGGATGATTCCGACCTTTCTCGTTGTCAAAAATCTCGGCTTGATCGATACGGTATGGGGAATGGTGCTTCCTGGTGCGGTCAGTACCTGGAATCTGCTGGTCATGCGTACCTTCTTTTCGGCAATGCCGGTTGAGCTTGAGGAATCGGGGAGACTGGATGGATTAACCGACTTTGGCATTTTTATGCGAATCATCATTCCTCTCTCGAAGGCTGTATTTGCGACGATTGGTTTATTTTATGCGGTGGCAATGTGGAACAATTTTTACCTGCCCTTGTTGTATTTGCGGGATGCCAATTTGTTTCCACTGCAGGTCGTTCTGAGAAATATGATTATGGCAGGTACGGAGGCGAGCAATGCGGGAGGTGAAAACTTCATCGTTGATGAATCCTTAAAGTATGCGGTAATTATGGTGGCGACCGTGCCGATTCTGATCGTATATCCGTTTCTGCAAAAGTATTTTTCCAAAGGGGTTATGATAGGGGCGGTCAAGGGTTAGCCAAGCTTATTAGATAAAGTACGACCCAACCCGTAAATAGTGATGTACATTCCATACGAGGAGAGATGACGATGAATATAAGATGGAGAGCTCTGACAGTTCTATCAATAGTGGCGGCGCTTGCTGCAGGCTGCACAGCCCAAACCGGACAGGGCACGCAGGGAAAGGATCCGGGAGCAGGTGAGAAAAAAACATTCTCGATGCTGACCGAATCGACGACGAACTGGCCGTACAGCAAGGACTGGCTCATCTGGAAGCTGCTTGAGGATAAAACGGGGGTCAAGCTCAATGTCCAACTGCCTTCCGGTAAAATGGAGGACGCCATCAATCTGTACGTCGCCTCTGGCAATATGCCTGACATTCTGGTCGTTCAAAATAAAGCGCAAGCGGACAAATTCGGACAGCAAGGGGCTTTTGTCAATTTGCTCGATTATTTGGACCAGATGCCTAATTTCAAAAAATGGATTGCCAAGTATCCCGATATTGCCAAATCCCAGCTTGCCGCAGACGGTAAAATGTATGTGACTCCCAATGAAGGATTTGGTGAAACCAACCGTACGATCTGGATGTACCGCGAGGATATTTTGAAGAAAAATGGGCTGACGGCGCCTAACAATTATGAAGAGCTGTATGAAACCGCCAAGAAGCTGAAGCAGCTGTATCCCGACAGCTATCCATTCGTGTTCCGCGTTTCGAACAGCAGCAAGCTGCAAATTCTCAAATATATGTCAGCTAACTTTGATACGTATGACGATTACTTTTATGACAATAAGACCAAACAGGTCCGTTACGGGCCAACAGAAGACAATTATAAAAAAATGATTGAATATATGGTCAAGTTCGCTAAGGAAGGCTTGATGCCGCCGGATTGGCTGACTACGGAAACGAAGCAGTGGCAGGATTTGATTTCAACGAATCGCGGTTTTTTTACAGCTGATTATATTGGACGTGTCGACTTTTTCAATACGATTATGCGCAAGGAGAATCCGCAGTTCAACTTTGCCTTCATGCCGCCTCCAGCCGGATTTGCGGGTGCCAAGCAGCAGAATGCGTACACCCAATTTGTAGAAGGCGGAATGTCGATTGCCGCGAATTCAACCAATATCAAGGGCGTAGCCAAATATCTGGATTTCTATTATTCGGAGGAAGGCAGAGAGGTCTCCAGCTGGGGTAAGGAAGGCGAAACGTTTGTTGTTGAGAACGGCAAGAAAAAGATGAAATCGGATTTTGTGGACGTTACCGATTTACGCAAAAAGACGGGTCTTGCGAGCTTTGGAACTTATACGTGGATTGATTTTGATGCGCATCTGTCGTTATCCTCACCTGAGCAGCAGGCCGTATTCAAGGAAGCCAAGAAGTACGATTCTGAATTGAAGTTCAAGCCGCCGTTTACCGACAAGGAGCTGGAGATTGTATCCACGGTAGGCAAGGCTCTTGAAAAGGATCGGGATGAAACGATTATTAAAATGATTTTGGGCGATATCAGTATGGCCGATTGGGACAAATATGTCGCTAATCAGAAGAAGCTTGGACTGCAGCAGATGCTGGATATTTATAAAACAGCTTACGAGCGATTGAACAATACGAGCTTAAAATAAGCATTAAGGAGAGCGAACATGCAGGAGTTTATGAGGTTTGCCATCGTTGGGGCAGGAGTTATTTCTGATTTTCACGCAAAAGCGATTACGCAGCATCCGCAGGCCGAACTGGTTGCGATATCGGATATTGTTCTGGAAAAGGCTAATAAACTGGCGGATGCCTATAATGTTGCTTCCGTATACAGCGATTATGAGCAAATGCTCAAAAGGGAAGATATTGATGTGGTATGTGTATGTACACCGAGCGGTCTGCACGGGGAAGTCGTTATCGCTGCTGCTCAGGCAGGCAAGCATATCCTGTGTGAGAAGCCGCTTGAGATAAAAGCGGGCGCTATGACGGAAATGCTGGCCGCAGTCAACAAGCATGGCGTTAAAATGGGGTGCGTATTCCAGCGACGTGTCATGGAAGCATCGCTTGTAGCGCGTCGGGCCGTGCAGGAAGGTAAGCTCGGCAAGCTGGTGCTCGGTGACGCTTACCTCAAGTACTATCGCAGTCCCGAATATTACCGCAGCGCCGGATGGCGCGGGACTTGGCAGTTCGACGGAGGTGGTGCATTGATGAATCAGGGCGTGCATGGTATTGACCTGATCCAGTGGCTGATGGGCGATGTTCAATCAGTATTCGCTTATTCGGCTCCGCTGCTTCGTGATATTGAGGTGGAGGATACAGCTGTAGCGGTTTTGAAGTATAAGAACGGCGCCTTCGGCGTCATTCAAGGTACGACCTCCGTGTACCCGGCACAGGAAACCCGCTTTGAGCTGCATGGTGAAAAGGGCACTATTATTTTTGCTGACAGCGGAATTAAGAAGTGGTCTTTCCTTAACAGCGATGAGGAAATGCCGATTGTTCAGCCACGGATTGATTCAAGCAGCAATCCGACTGACATTTCATCGGATGGGCATTACATCCTGGTAGATGATCTGATCGAAGCGATCCGTAATGATAGACCGCCGCTTATTTCCGGTGAAGAGGCTCGAAAATCGGTTGATCTGATTCTAGCGATCTATGAATCGGCGCAAACGGGTAAAGAAGTCGTTTTGCTGTAATGAGAATGAGGACCTGAATGAAATATAAGGCCAAGGAATAAGGAGTGAGACATGATGATACCTGTAGGACAGCATGCTGAAAGTATTCGAATTGGAATGATCGGTCTGGATACCTCCCATGTTACAGCCTTTGCCAAGCTGCTGCATGATACCGACGGAGAGCATTATATTCCCGGGGCGAGGATCGTTGCGGCTTTCCCGGGTGGCTCCCCCGACTTTGAAAGAAGCGTTTCAAGGCTCGAAGGCTACACGAATGAGCTGCGGGAGCAATATGGGGTTAAGCTTGTAGATTCACCAGAAGCCGTTGCAGAGCAATGCGATGCAATTTTGCTGGAATCGGTCGATGGGCGCGTCCATTTGGAACAATTTCGCCGCATAGCGCCGTTTGGCAAACCGGTGTTCATCGATAAGCCGTTTACTACGGATTATGCGGAAGCGGTCGAGCTTGTACGCTTGGCCGAGCGGGAGAGCATTCCGGTGATGAGCTGTTCGGCGCTCCGTTATGCTGAAGGCTTAACAAGAGTGCTTGAGGATACACGGACAGCCGGTTCGGTTATCGGTGCTGAATTTTACGGTCCGCTGGAAATTGTGCCGACTCAACCAGGTTTGTTTTGGTACGGGATTCATACGGTGGAGATGCTGTATCGCTCCATGGGCCGAGGCTGTGTAGAGGTTCGGACGACGACTCACGCCGATTATGATCTGGTTGTCGGTCAATGGGCGGACGGACGTATAGGTGTCATTCGGGGAAACCGCCGAGGCAACAAGCAGTTCGGCGGAATTGTTCACCGGGAGAACGATTCTTATTTCGTCGATGTATATACCAATGGTAAGCCTTATTATGCAAGTCTGCTGGAGCAGATTATGCAGTTGTTCCGCAGCGGCAGTTCATCGATTGATCTGGCGGAAACGTTGGAAATTATCCGATTTATTGAAGCTGCGAATGCAAGCCGCGATTCGGGCGGAGTCAAGGTGCTGCTATGAGCTTGTTTCGTTTGGGCATTATCACTGACGAGGTGTCCCAGGATCCTGCTGTGGCGATTCGTATAGCCCAGCAGTATGGTTTGGAGGCGCTTGAATTCCGTTCCGCTGATAATCAGCCGTTTCATAAGCTGAGTGATAACCGGATAGCCGAAATTGCTGCAATGGTACAGGAAGCAGGACTCGTTATATGCGGCTTATCCACCCCTGTCTTTAAATGTCGGCTCGATGCTGCCCAAGAAATTGAAGAGCATCTGGGCATCTTAAAGCGCTCACTGGACATAGCCAAGCAGTTGAAGGTTAAACGTATACGTGGCTTCAGCTTCTGGGCTGATGGTGAATTCCACCTGAAGCTACCGCTAATTGTTGAGCAGCTGCGGCGAATCGAGCCGCTTTTGCAGGAGGCGGAGGTTGTGTACGCCCTTGAATTCGACCCGAGCCTGTATGCCTGCAATGCGAAGAAGGTTCGAAGTGTGCTGGATGCGGTGAACTCACCGTGGATTCGCGGGCTGTATGATCCGGGGAACGATTTATGGGACCCCGATGGTGAAGTTCCATACCCTGACGGCTACAACGCGTTACATGGCACAATCGACCATATTCACCTCAAAGATGCCGTGAAAACCGAAGAGGGTGTTCGCGGTGTGGCAATCGGACGGGGAGAGGTTGATTATAAGGGTCTGCTGCAGCGACTGAGCGAGGACCGATACTGCGGATATTTGGTTGTGGAAACACACTATCGATTACATTCGCAATTGACTGAAGAGCAGCTCAAGCGCCCAGCCGGAAGTGACTTTTCAGCAGGTGGCGAGGAGGCGTCCCGTGAATGCCTGGATAGCCTGTTCGTGCTGTTACAGGAGCTGGAACTTCTGAATGGAACTGCCCGCTCATGAAACCGTAAATTTTTAGTAGGACCCTTAATTAAAATCCGTCCAGCCTGTCCGTTGTACTGAACGCTATTACAATGGGCAGGCCGATGGTATATAGCTGACCAAGGGAAGTACGTCTATGTTTGACAAGTGGCATACAGTTATTGTACAGTAAATAAAGTTAAGTGCTTAACTATTTATTGGCGGTGGTTGGATGAAGGATCTGCAGGAATACGTACTGGATTTACCTTTGCATACGGTTGCTTTTTTTTCTCTGGTTGAAGCAACGGCCAAATTAGTCGATGTGTCGGAAAGATATTGGCAGGCCAAAGGTCTGAATGGTGCCAGAATTCGAATTTTGGTTGAAATCATGAAGGAGGGCGGCACGATACTCCCTTCCATGCTGGCCCGTAAAATTGGCGTTACCAAATCGAATATTAGTCTCTTGCTGATCCCCTTGGAACATGAAGGCTTGATTATTCGTGCAAGCCATCCGAAGGACGGTAGGAAAACGGTGATTTCAATAACAAGTGAAGGCCAGAGCATTCTATTGAAGCACTTACCTGAAAATCGTCAACAAATTGCCGACAAAATGAACGTGCTGGAAGAGCAAGAACTGCAGCAATTGCTGATCTTATTAAATAAACTAACAAGAATGTAAAATTTCTTGTTGTCCATTTAGTTAAGTGCTTAACTAAAATACAACCGTAGGAAGGATGTTATCCGATGTCGATTGTTATTACAGGGGCCAATGGTCAATTAGGAAGTTTAATTATTGAGCAGCTTCTCCAAAAAGTATCGGCAGATCAAATCGTTGCGTGTGTTCGTCACCCTGAAAAAGCTATTGCGTATCAGAAGCAAGGAATTGAAGTGCGTTATTGCGACTACGATCAACCGGAATCACTGGAACAAGCTTTCACCGGAGCCTCCAAACTATTACTCATATCAAGCTCCAATCCAGACGATACGATTCGGTTGCGACAGCATGCCCATGTGATTGAGGCGGCGAAGCAATCCAAAGTCGAACATCTTCTATATACGAGCTTTGCTTTTCTCGGAGTCGGCTCGATTGCACCGTCTCATTTGCATTTAGCCACAGAACATGCGATTCTGACAACTGGAATTCCACACACTTTTCTGCGGAATGCGTTGTATACGGATTTTGTTGGAGTGCTTGGTCTGGATACAGCTCTAACTTCTGGGGAGCTGAGCATTTACCCTGGAGATTGGCAATTTAATACGGTGACACGAAGTGATCTGGCTAAAGGAACAGCAGCCGTTCTTACTGAATCGGGTCATGAGCATCAAAGCTATGAGCTGACTGCGCCGCGTCCATGGACCTTTCATGATCTAGTGATTGTGCTGTCTGAGCTTGCGGGTAAGCCGGTTTCACTCCGTCAGGATCCTCAGATCCACAACTGGATATATGGGTTCTTGCGCAAGATCGATACGTCCTCAACCTCAGCCGATTTGGAGAAATTAATTGGTGGTCCTGTCACTTCACTGAAAGAAAGCATCCAACCCTTTATCACTGTTCAATATCAATGATGTCTATGAATTCTTTTACGAAAAACCCAGGTTTCACGATGCTTGGGCTTTTTTCTGTACATATCGGTTTCGATACTGTATATTTCAACATACTAGGTTTAATAATTAAGTATACAACTTATAGCGGAGTGATTATTTGAGTAAAGCTAAGGGCAAAGGCGGAACAGGTAGAGGAACAGACAGTAAAGGCTGGAATCGATGGCAAGCTAGCGCCAACAGAGCCAAGAACTCTCCCAAACCGTATACGAGCAAAGCAGATAAAGCAGGCGGTACAAAGAACGCTGGCAGTAATAAAGGTGACAAATCGGACAAGTAGACAAAGGAGATCGATGGTTTGAATAACATAGCAGCACAAAGTGAATTACCCCCCAATTATGAGGGATTAGTCAAGTCAGCCAATCGTACAGCGAATTGGAAAGAACGGTTGGATGCGGTTGAAGAGCTGGGTCAGTGGAACAATCAACAAGTTATCAGTGTGCTTACACGGATCATGAACAACGATACGGTATTCCAAGTTCAAGAGGCTGCGTTCCATAAGCTGAAGGCTTTCGGTGAAGAGGTCCAACTGCCCTCGAAGAAAAAAGGCGAACTGATTAAAGGAGCTGCCAAAATATTTACAAGAATTAAAAAGAGTTTGCCTGAAGGCCATACGTATGAAGAATTCAAAGAAAAATTGAAAAAGATGAGAACTGATGTGTATGACACTTACGAAGGCGAAAAGGGCGCGGATTTTGATATGTGGCTTGAGCAAACCTGGGCGTCATTAACGAAAAAATAGGCAAGTTAAATAAAAGACCCAACACCATTGTTCATTACGGTGTTGGGTTTCTTCGTATTATGTAGCGTCCATACGTATTATTTAGCCAGATCAAAAGCTTTGCTTTGATTGATTGTAATCAGCTCCGACAGCTTGGTTTCAGAACCCACTCTTCGATATACCCATCCCTTTGCAAGCAGCGAGGCTTCTCCATTGTTAACTTCAATTTTTCCCGAATAAATCCGCTCGTCGCATTTTTTATGGTTACCATAATTCATATGATACAGCTCCGTACCGTTTCCTTTCAAGTTAAAGGGTTTACCGGGGGTGATGGTAGATTCCAGACCTGCAGAGGTAATCCCCGCATCTGGAAGCATGGTTCCATCCTTCTGGTATAAGTACAAGGTTATATTCGCGGTCGTACTGCTTGCATTTGACACTTGAAAACCAAAATCAAACGGATTATCCGAACTACAATAATCGTGCATCGGAATTTGAAAGGATATGGATTGAGGAGAAACTGGTGTCTTTAAAGCTTGAATATTTTCAGTGGTCGTGCTTGAAGGCTCAACGGCTGTGGCGGGTATAACGAACATTAGGCTTAAGGCGATGGCTGGCAGCAAAGCTTTTTTCAGAGTATTTTTCATAGATAACGCTCCTCTTCTGGTCATAGTGCAGGTGCAGATAAATGTGGGGGGGCTTCTTATTTTTGAGTTCATAGAATTTACTAGAATACTATAATTATAATGGAAAACGATGCCGGTGCAAAGGATTCAATATGACATACTACCCCCAGAGAAGGTGGGTTCAACGCGAACAGTATGAAAAATAACACATTAAATATCACACACTGCTGCTTTACGGCCTAGTCTATTGGCACAGCGAGAGGGAGCGTGTCTATGTTTAAAAGGTTTGAACAACTGTTCGGCGTTGATTTGGGTACTTGTAATACATTAATTTATCAACAAGGCGTTGGTATTGTTTTGAGGGAGCCATCTGTGGTGGCCATTCATAAAGAGACAGGGCAGATCGAAGCCTTTGGCGAACAAGCCTATGCTATGATCGGGAGAACCCCTGCCAATTTGGAGGTTGTCTATCCGTTAAAGGACGGAGTTATTGCCAACTTTGACATGACCTCAGCGATGCTAAAACATTTTATAAGTAAAATACAAGGTAAATATAATTGGTTTCGTGGTTCTCAAATATACATATCTGTGCGTTGCGGGATTACCGAGGTGCAGAAACGGGCAGTGGAAGAGATGATCGTACATAAAGGAGGAAGGAAGTCGGTAACGATCGAGGAACCGCTGGCTGCGGCTATTGGTGCGGGGCTCCCCGTAGCAGACCCTATCGGGAGCATGGTTGTTGATATTGGTGGCGGGACAAGTCAAGTGGCTCTGATCTCGCTGGGCGGGATTGTAGTCAGCCAATATGTGCGGATTGGAGGCATGTCCCTTGATCAGGACATGATCGAATACGTCAAAAGAAAATACAATTTGGTTATTGGTGAGCGAACTGCAGAGGAGATCAAGAAAAATTTGGCTTCAGCGGTAATACCCGAAGGCGATGTGCGGATGGATGTTAGAGGCAATGATATGATGGAAGGCTTGCCCAAAACGATTTCCATCTCCTCCAAAGAGATTTACGAGATTGTGGATCAATTCTCCATGTCGATTGTCGAAACGATCCGCCAGACGATGGAGCAATGTCCTCCTGAACTGGCAGGGGATTTGATGGAGCGAGGCATCCTGTTGTGTGGAGGGGGAGCCTTACTGCATGGACTGGATCGAAGGCTGCAGCAAGAAACAGGAATTCCGGTTCATTTGGCTGAGAAGCCGATGGAATGTATCGCTCACGGAGCCGGAGAGATGCTGAGCTATAAGCTTCTTGCATCAGGTCATCATAGTGCTGGAAGTTCCAAGCCATCGAAAATTACTGAAACGGATGCCGTGCTGGAGCAAGTTTCAGGCAAATAATCGGTAATTTCAATAATATTTGCACGTTGTTACAAGACCGTTCTTTGTGAGCGGTCTTTTTCTCATAAGCCAGCTGGCATCAATTCAAGCTTAAATGGTTACAGTAATAAGGGACGACCCCTATAGGTAAAGTACACTAATGAACAGAGGAGCAAGCTTACAATGACCAAGTCAAAAAGCAGAGATAAAAATTTGCAAAATGTAAATAAGGATTTACGTAAGTCGCCAGTGAATAGCCATCAGGCTCAGCAATTGCAGCAGGATACGAATGATCGCAGACATCAAGATGCCTTAAACCATGAAGACTAAATGGTGATCATAGCTGCCTTCCTTAGCCATGGCTAAGGAAGGTTTTTTCATGCTGACCAATCATTGGACTCCTGATATACAAATCTAGTCAATATTGGTAATATTGAAATTGCCAAATAGCAGTAAAAGTATTTTTATGTCAAAACTAATAGGAGTTATGATGCGGATATTTATATTAATGATCATGTTCGTTTCCATATTGTCAGGCTGTGATGCACATAATTTACCTCCAGCTGCGAATACCGCTTCAGTAACCAAGCCTGAAATTGTATCAGCACCTATTCAATCTTCTGCGCAGCTTACGGGAGATGCACCAAGCCAGCCATCAAGTCAACCATCCATCAGCTCTACTTTGGATAAGTTTATAGCAAGAGGATATCAAGTAGAGGAGAAACATATTTTCACAAGAAATTTCGAAGGAATAGGAGAGCTGACAGTCACACCTGTCACCCAATTTGGTAACCTTACCGAGTTTCCGTTGTCATTAATCCTAACCGGGGGAAATAAAGAAATAGTTCTTACACAGATGAGAGCAGATGGCCATCCGATGTTCAGCTCTTTTGAAGCGATTTCTTTTAAAGATATCGATGATGGCAGCCCACAAGGTGGCTATGCAGATATAACCGTAATCGCTAATTTTATCACAGGTGCAGGCCAGGATGGCGCCAAACCCTTCTCCGATGTATTTATTTTTAAAAACGATACAAAGGGTGGCTTTGTTGAAGATATTTCATTGGAAGATAAAATAACCAGCTCGATACATAGCAGAACCTTCACGATGAAAACCGTATTTGATTTGGCCAAATCTTTGAATAACAATAGCCATACAGAGGATAAGCAAGCCACCCACAATCAGGTGATTAGTAATTTGTGCGACAAAGCTACATTGACGAATACAGACTTAGATCAGGTAATTCAGAGATATAACGATACCTTTACTAAACAAGGGCTGGATTTATCTGAGTCAGGCGAGGATAACATGTATTTGGCAATGGGCAGTTGTTTTCATGAAGAGACGCTGCGACTGACAGCTGCCAACAAAACATTGACAGATCAAGTACAGGCAATCAAAACACTCCTTTCCGAAATCAACAATGCTATAATCCGTTTCAATTTGCATTACAATGGCGGAGGCACTATGTACACGCACGGGGGCAATCGAAGTGAAGGTGCAAATCAATTTTACATCCATCAGTTTGTAAAAATGACTCTTAATGGCAGCAAGCCGGATGTGGATGGCTTCAATAAACGTTTAGCCGAGATCAATCAGGGACTCAGCAAGCTAAAAGCATTGAACAAGGTTGCAGGCACTGATGACTGGGAGTCGAACCGTGATAAAATCGATGTTGCCAAGAGGCTGAGTGGGATGAAATCAGAAGTTGAAACGATGGCCAGTTCGGTAGAAAAGCTGACTCGATCACTGCAGGCTCAAGACCCGGCGGCCGTGTATCTACTAGATCGATTAGTCGATAAAATTCGAAACATCCTGAGCTAGTTGGATGGATTTAAAAGCTCGCTTTCGTATAAGTTATCCTCAAATTACGCATATTATCGAAGTTATTACAATCCCAATATCAAAGGAGACTTCGAGATGCAGCAGCAAACAAGTTCCAACAGCAATACCCAAGGCTCGCAGCAAATGAATCATGGGGGTCATGAGCTTTTTGATATGCACGAAGTGTTAGGATGTACCATCAATGTGTTGGATCAATTTATGATGTTCAGACAATTTGTTCAGGACCCGGAGCTTCTGGACATTCTGGATCGTCAATATAATTTCACGCTTTCCCAATACAACCTGACAGCAGAGTGCTTCACAACAGGACAAAAGCCAAGCCAGGAAACGTCCACCTATATGATTAAAAATGTAACGCAGCCGATCTATGGGCTCACACCATCCCAGCCGAAGAAACCGAATCAATCATTGGCTGATGTTAAGGATGCAGGCATTAGCGGGCACATGCTTGGTCTGATCAAAAGCCATGCTTCAACCTTGACGATGTGTGCCGCTGAGGTGACGAATCCGGTCGTACGGCGGGTATTGGCTTCGCAAGTGGAAAATTACATTGAAATGGGCTACGAAATTTTTATGTATCAAAATAAAAATGCCTACTACCAGGTACCGCAATTGGCAGCAGCTGATACCCAACAAATGCTCAATTCGTTTGTTCCGGCAACCGGAAAACCACAAATGCCGTCTAATGCAGTCACTACCATTCACTAATCATGACAATAATCCGGTGTGGGTTACTATAACCTGTGCCGGGTTTTCTTTGTCTTGGCTGGCCCTGAGATTAAGGATGTGGAGGAATTCTTTATGCAGACATCTCAGGGGAAGCTGCCCTGGTGGCAGCTAACTCTATTTGGTGTTGGATGCACCATCGGGACGGGTTTTTTTCTTGGTTCCAGTATCGCCATTCACAAAAGCGGTTTTTGGATTCTCTTCATTTTTATCCTTGCTGCCTTAGCGACTCTGTTTGTTTATGAGGCCTTGGCCCAAATGACGGTTCAGCACCCGCATAAAGGCTCTTTTCGAACCTATGCCCAACAAGCCTATGGCCGCTCGGCAGGCTTTAGTGTGGGTTGGATGTACTGGTGCTCAGAGATGCTGATTATGGGAAGCACGTTGACTGCACTCGGAATTTTTACGCAATTCTGGCTTCCAGCTATTCCTCTTTGGCTGCTCGCAGTCGGCTACACGGTGCTTGCCCTATTTGTCGTGATATGGGGCACTAATGGGATTAATAAGGTAGAGAGCCTGTTGGCTATTGTCAAAATTGCCGCAGTATTGATGTTCATTCTGGTGGCGGGATTTGCTTTTATAAAAGGAACGGGTGGCGTTAGGCCCATTCATTCCAGCGCGGCGAAGTGGTTTGATTCAGGCTGGCTGGGAGCATGGAAAGGGCTGCTTTATGCGTTTTATGCCTTTGGCGGTATTGAGGTGATGGGATTTATGGCCGTGGATTTGCGTGACCCCAAGCAAGCCCCGAAAGCTGGGAGACTTATGCTGCTTGCCGTTACAGTGTTGTATGTATTTTCAATCGGATTGGCCTTGCTTTTTGTGACCCAAGAGGGCGTAACCGCTGACAAAAGCTTGCTTATCGCAGCACTCGAAGTTATGGGTTTACCTTATCTGGTGGTTGTGCTGAACGTTGTGCTTATTATTGCAGGCTTCTCCATTCTCGTGGCTTCCTTGTATGCCATCTCTACGATGCTGATTGCATTAGCTGAAGATGGTGATGCTCCCGCATGGATAGCCGTTACGTCAGGAACGCGAAAGCTGCCGCTATATGCGCTTGGACTTAATACACTTGGCCTTGGTGTCTCTATTCTGCTCGCACTGTTTATGCCTAAACAAATTTTCGAGCATATCACGACAGCGGCGGGCTTGGTGATTTTGTATACGTGGTTGTTTATTCTTGCCTCCTACCTCAAGCTGATCAAGCCTGGAGCTGGCGGCTGGGTGAAATCTGGGAGCGCCATTATTCTCATTCTAGCAGCTGCTGCGGGGCCGCTTTTGGAGGAAACCGGTCGGCCTGGTTTTTGGTCAAGCCTGCTCATTGTCTTGGTCATCGGACTGATTACAGCATGGAGGTGGTATAAAGCAAATAAAGGAACAAAAGAACTGGCCTAATCGTAGTTTGCTATTTATGAAAACTTACGCCCATAGCTTTGAATTTGTTTTTCATATAAGTAAAAGGACATTTGGAAGGCACGGTTTCGTCATCACGTAAATAATACTGCTTCCATTCCTGATTATTTTCCTGTCCATACCATTTCAGTGAGGGATGTGCCGGTACGCCGTCGTAGTCAACTAATTTCTGACGAATAAGCTTTTTCACGTTGCGACCAAAAGGCGTTGAATCGTTGATTTCGTCAAATATCCACCGGGGTTGAAACGCAATGAGAAAATAAGGGGTTGTTCGACTTTTCCGAATCTGATGGGCAGGCGTACCGCAAAAAGCGAAATAAGGATAGCCGTCATAGCAGAATTCCCAGGAAGGATGGGAAGGGTCTGTCGAAATGTGATCAGGCCATTGGGAAGGGTCTTTGGCGTTAACCCGATTCAGAACGGACCAAAAAAGCTGCTCGAAGTCTTCTACTGAGGACTTATTCACAAGCTCTCTCGGTGTATTGAAAAATATAACGAGCGAAGCGTATTTGCCGGTTTCACGCGAACAGCCGCCATATTGCTTCAAGAGCTGCATAACATCGACAATAGCCTGCTCGGATCTTGGATCTGCTGCGAAACCGAACCGGAGGTTGTTGGTAAGAAAACCTTGTCGTCCCGGAATACACGGGTACTTCTGTTCGGGATCGGCAATCATATTTCCGAATTGACAAAAGGCATCCTGCTGCCATTCCGCGAGGTCGGACAGGTGAGCATCGAGCCAGACCTTGGTAGTTAAGCTAACCATGTTGAAAACCTCCTTCACTAGTACGGTGCATACTATGCGATGGAGGTTATATGGGTGAATGCCCTTAGGTTTCACTAATAATTAACGGGTAAGCTGTACAAAAGCCTGATAACCAAAATACATCCCAAAGCCAATGAGTGAGAGACCCGCCAAGACGGATATCGTTTGCAGTGTCGTACGATTGCCGAATTTGTGAAAGGAACTGGCCAGCGCAGCCATGACCACATCCCACAACAGGATGCCTGCAAATATACCCAAGCTGTTCCACAGTACTTGCGAGATACCGTGTTTGTGCATGCTCTCCGCGAGAATAGAACCGTAAATACCGAGCCAAAATAAAATATTAAGCGGATTCAGGAGTGCCATTACAAATCCGGAGCGGAAAGAGCTGATTGTGGATGGATCATTCCTTGTCCCGGGCCTGGGCATTTTTTTTATATTTTGTAATGTCTCTATCCCTATGTACATCAATACAAAGCAGCCGAACATCCACAAAAAAGTTTTCATAAAAGGTGTGCTTAAAAAATGGGCAAGACCAAAATAAATCAGCAGCATATATACCAAATCGGCACACATCGCACCCAATCCGATCAACCACGCATGGGTAAAGCCGTATCGGGCTCCCCTGTCGAGTTGAGCCGCATTAATGGGACCAATGGGTGCCGATAACGATATACCGAGAATCATATAGGTGAAAAACGCATTCATGCACATTCCTCCCTTGAATGCCAAGACTTGTACATGTCATTGTATTCAAAGGCGCACTCCGATAGAAGATGCTACACAATTTCCACAACAATAGGCGTACATTTGTATCCATTACATTCGCTTTCTGCACACGGGCAAGCCGAGATCGCGATAATCAGATCCATCTCTGCACGAAGCTCGATATAGTCTCCGGCGTTGGATAACGGTTTTTCCACACGAATTTGCCCGGATGGATGAATAACTGTGTTCATGAACAAGTTGAAAGGATAATGTTGATCAGGCGGTGATATGCCAAAAGGCGCAAGTGCTTTGTTCAGGTTATCATAACAGCTTGCATGATTGTGTTTATTGTACAGCAGTTCATACATTTCAGCGCGGCAGGCGGAATTAATAAAATCGTGCTGACCTACGGTATCTGATAGTACGGTGAGCAGCGGTCTGTATTTATTGGAGTAGATGATGTCGCCAGGCTTTATTTTCATTGTATGCAAAGCGTCCATAGTAACGCTCGGATCCAGACGCTCACTCGTATCGAGAGCTAGATAGGCTACCAGATCGGCGACCTGCGCTCCCTCCACATCGGTTACTCGGACGACCTGCCCTTTTGCAAGCTGAAAACCAAGCTCTTGTGTAGCGGGAATGAGCCATTTTTGTTTAATCATTGCTGCCTCCTGCAGTGTTAGGTAGGTTACTTTCACAGTATGGCTGCGGGGAGGGATTGTCATGCAAGTAAAAAAGAGGCTTTTCAGCCTCCTTCATTCACGCATATGCAATTTCTTTAAGCTGCGGCTTAATTGAAGTTAAATGAATTAATTCAGG
The DNA here is from genome assembly GCF_025567575.1 of Paenibacillus baimaensis. Classification (NCBI taxonomy): domain Bacteria; kingdom Bacillati; phylum Bacillota; class Bacilli; order Caryophanales; family Paenibacillaceae; genus Paenibacillus; species Paenibacillus baimaensis. The sequence goes on from NZ_JAOQIO010000020.1 coordinate 42,011, forward strand.
TGTTTTGAAAAACTCGGCCAATCTCCGAAGCCGCATGTATATCGTGCGCAGCACTACGGAATCCATCTCGGTTATCATACTTTGGTTGGCTATGAAATCTTGTAAACTAACCTTAATGAGATATTCGCTGTCACGCAAATTTATAGAAAGCTGTCTGCTTGGACTGTATCCATTATTCACAACATATTTAGTTTGATTGACTGCACTTTGGTACAGATCCAAGCACCGCTTAGTTACGGTAACCTGTCTCTTGATTCCATGGCAATCTTTTAAAGTAAGCATCTGGTTTTCCACATCTAAGGAATCTTTCTTTAAGTATACTAATTCGTGGATACCGAAACCTTCCATAAGTAGGCGAATAATGATGGCGTCTTGGGGGTTAATGCATTGGGACTCAATGAAACGGATTTTATCAAGTGTTATAATAGTCGATCATCCCTTCGTAATTCTGTATATGGGTTTACTGGAATATTTTACAATATATCAAAAGTTTTTTATACGATGTAAAAGAGGAGGTTTTGTCAATTCATGACTGAAGGCGATTATACTTTATGACAAAAGTTTATGTTTTCTTTCATTCTTGGCATGGCTTTGATCCGAACATTCACCTATGATTTAAAGGCAGGTAGGGCTTGAAAAAAGGATGCTATAATAGAAGCTATAGCTTTTCGTTACTTGGCGCAGAGGGGGTTGGAATCAGATTTTCGAAAAAACACTTGCCATGGAGGTGTAAACATGATAGATTAGTCTTCTTGCTGTTGCGAAGGCATCAAGCAGGAGGCAAATAGATGGACGATTTAATCATACAAATAACTTGCAGGTAACGAGAAAATAACACTTGCAATTGAAGATTAAACGTGGTAAATTAACATTCTTGCTGTTGAGAAGCTGAATAACAAATAGCAAGAAAGATGGATGATCTGATCATCCAAAATAAATAAAAAATAATACTTGCAATTGAATGAATGAATGTGGTATATTGATCAGGTCGCTTTTGACGGAATGTCGAAAATGATCGAA
>NZ_JAOQIO010000040.1:0-42059 GCF_025567575.1 Paenibacillus baimaensis
TGAATATTAGTAACAGAACAGATACTTGAAAAAAATTTGCTACCTTTACTCGAGAGTACTTGAAAACGCTTAAGCATTAAACTAACGGAAACGTTAGTTCAATAAACCAGCGGCAGTCTAGGACTTTATTTTCCAGTCCTAGACTGCCGCTGGTTTTATATCGAAGCCAGTCTAATACTTATTATTCGGAGCCTGACGGTTTATCAATTCAGAAATCCGCGTAGGACCAACAAATCCAGTCTATAACTTTATTTTCTTCGGACATTTCAAAAATCGATTGAGTAGGATGGTATCCTATACAATCGATTTTTCATTTTAAATACCAGGTTTTTAATAACGGTTTATTTCATAACCAACGTCTTTACAACGGCAGAGATGCCGTTTTTTGTTGAGGATTTGTCGGAAAACATGTCGTCGAGATACACAAATATGCCAAAGTTGTCAAGAGCCCCTGGAAAGAGGTTATCATTTCATAGAAACTGATCATTAGATTGCATATTCATTTTAAAGAAAAAAATGTAAACTATGAATATGAAAAGAGGTGGTTCTTGTGTTGACGGAGCATGTATTTGCGGGAAGTGTATTATTGGCAGGTTTGCTCTCCTTTTTCTCGCCGTGTATTTTGCCATTATTGCCTGTATATGTAGCCCATCTTGGCGGCGTTGCTGAGGGAAGTCATTCGGCAGTTGGAAAGGTTCGGGTTCAAACGAACTTAATCGGAAATACCGTGTTCTTTATACTTGGAGTCTCCACCGTCTTTGGGCTTCTCGGTTTCGGTGCCGGAGCATTAGGGAGTGTTGTAAACAGCTCCTGGTTTATCGTCATTTGTGGGATTATTGTTGTTTTATTCGGGATCTATCAAACGGGAATATTTAAGCTGATTTTTATGGAGCGCGAGAAAAAATTGACGATCGAAATCAAGGGAAAAAGGGGCTTTGCTGCAGCATTTTTGCTCGGATTCACGTTCAGCTTCGGTTGGACGCCTTGTATCGGACCGATCCTCGCAGCTGTGCTTAGCCTGTCTGCCAGTGAAGGCTCATCGGCACAGGGCGGATGGTTGATGCTAATTTACGCGCTTGGTTTAGCGATTCCCTTTATGTTCCTTTCGCTCTTTTCGGGTCTATTGTTAAGGCGGCTGAAGGCGATCAATAAGCACTTACGTATGTTGAAAGTGATTTCCGGATTCCTGCTTATAATCATGGGTTTGCTTCTCATGATGGATAAACTGAACACTATTACAAGCATGTTTCAATAGCTGGACTATACGATAGGGGGCTGATTATGATGATCAATAGAAAGTGGGCAGTAATAATACTGGCACTGTTTTCCGTGCTGCTCCTTGCAGCTTGCGGGAATAAGCCTGTGTCGCAGACAGCGTTGAATAAAGGGCAAGTCGTTCCTATGTTTGAGTTAAAAGATTTGGATGGGAAGCAGGTTGCAATGGCCAGTCTTGCCGGCAAAAAAGTATACGTGAAATATTGGGCTTCCTGGTGTCCAGTTTGCTTGAGCGGGATTGATGAATTGAATACTTTAGCGGGTCAGAATAATGATTTCAAGGTGATCACGATCGTCAGTCCCAATTTTAAAGGCGAACAATCAACAGATGATTTCACGCAATGGTTTAAGGGGCTTCAGTCTGAGCAAACGGGCAATAATCTAACCGTACTACTCGATGAAGGCGGAAAATATGCTCAGAAGCTTGGGATAAGAGGATATCCGACCTCGCTATACATCGGCTCTGATGGCGTTTTGGTTAAAACCACGCCGGGTCATAACTCCAATGATATCATAATCAATACATTCAAAGAGATTTCTTGAGTACCCATAAAAAAGAGGAGGGAATATCATGAGGCGACTTTTTTATGCAAGTTCATTGCTGCTATTGTTGTTCGTCGCAGCTTGCGGTAATCTGAAGGAGGGCTTGACGATGGCTGCCGAGAAGGGACCTACAACTACAAGATCAGAAAACCCGAATGCCAAGATAGATTACTCGCACAGTGATCTGCAAACGATCTATTTGGCTGGAGGCTGCTTTTGGGGATTGGAAGCCTACATGTCGCGCATATATGGCGTACAGGACGTAACCTCAGGCTATGCTAACGGAACAGGTGAAAACCCAACCTACGAAGAAGTGACTCGCGGAGATCGAGGTTTTGCCGAAACAGTTCAGGTGAAGTATGACCCTGCGCGAATTCAGTTGACCGATTTGCTGACCGATTTCTTTAAAGTTATAAACCCGACAAGTGTGAACAAACAGGGGAACGATGCAGGTATCAATTATCGGTCGGGAATTTACTATGTAAATGACAGTGACCTCTCCATTATTAACGAAGTGGTAGCCAGACAACAGAAAAAATATTCAAAAAAGATCGTAACCGAAGTGCTGCCGTTAACGAATTACTACTTGGCAGAGGAATATCATCAGAATTATTTAGAGAAAAACCCGAATGGGTACTGTCATATTGATCTCACCATTCTGGATAAACCGATTGAAGTGGATTCTACGATGTATTCCCGGCCCAGCGACGAAGAGCTAAAAAAGAAATTAACAGATATCCAGTACAAAGTGACAGTTCTCGGAGAGGAGGAAAGGGCCTACTCAAACGATTACTGGAACACATTTAATCCAGGAATCTACGTCGATGTTACAACAGGCGAGCCCTTGTTCTCCAGTCGTGATAAATACGATGCTGGCTGCGGGTGGCCCAGCTTTACGAAACCCATTGATCCCAAAGTGGTGACATATGAAGAAGATAGAAGCTTTCATTTGGTTCGCACGATGGTTAAGAGCCGCGTAGGAAAAATTCATCTTGGCCATGTGTTCGACGACGGACCTAAAGATAAAGGCGGCAAAAGATTTTGCATCGACAGCGCCTCTATCCGATTTGTCCCGCTGGACGACATGCAGCAGGCAGGTTATGGATATTTGCGAGCAACCGTTGAATAAATCGGAAGGGGTGACTTATGTACACTTTGCTTATCGTGGAAGATGAAGAATTGGTGAGGAAGGGCATCAAATGGTTTGTGCCTTTCGAAGAGCTGAACATTACTGAAATCATGGAAGCGGGCAATGGTGAAGAGGGGCTTGATCTCTTTCAAGCCCATCGTCCGGACATCGTCCTGCTGGACATTAATATTCCAAAGATGAACGGCTTGGATTTTGCCAGAAAAGCCAAGGAGCTGAAACCAAACGCCAAGATCGCCATCATTACGGGATATGACTATTACGATTATGCGGTTTCCGCTTTAAAGATCGGAATCGATGACTATGTTCTAAAACCCGTATCAAAAAATGATGTATATGAAGTACTAAGAAAAATAGTGGAAAAACTTAAAAATGAACAACAGCAATCGGAGCTGCAGCACGTGGTTTCAGATTACAAAACGACATTACAACTCACAGACGAACCCGGCAACAAAGCATCTATAGCCCAAATCATCGAGGATAATACGGCGAATCCGGATTTTTCGCTCGCCATGTTGGCCGCCCAAAAAGGGTTTAGTCCAGGATACATGAGTGTCTTATTCAAAAGGTTGTTTAATGTATCCTTCCAAGATTACTTGGTGGCGACCCGCTTGGAACGTTCAAAGATTCAGCTCCTGATGTCCGATATGAAAATATATGAAATCTCGACGGCTGTAGGCTTCGATAACCCAAATTATTTTAGCGCAGCATTCAAAAAGAAGTTCGGGCTATCCCCCCTGCAATACCGGGAAAGGATTAAAAATTCGTGATGGCATTTCTCCGTTCCCTACAATTCCGAATTTCATGGATTTATATGGTGATCAGTTTTTTAACTATCGGAACCATCGGCTCTGTTCTATATGTCGAAATTTCTCGTGTAGTGCTGGAAGCCTCTGTTCAAGAATCCAAGACAGAGATATCTAAGAGCGGCACCTATGTTGAAATGTATGTCGATCGGCTTAAGGTATTGTCGTCTATGCTTGCTCGCAGTCCCCAGACGATCAAAACACTCTCATCGCCGACCAAAGAAGGGAAAGAAGAAGTAGAGTTAATGATTAATAATGTGCTGCTCTCTGATGCCTACATTAAATCCGTGGTGATCATCGGCAAGGATGGGTACGTGCTGTCCAACGAGAAGGACCTGAACATGCAGCGTTCTTCAGATATGATGAACGAGCCTTGGTATATCGCAGCGATTAATAGCACCAACCCGGAGCTGACATCAGCTCGGATGCAGAAGTTTTCGATGGACACAAATAACTGGGTTATTTCGATGAGTCAGGAAATTAAAGATACGAACAATAGTAATCTCGGTGTTGTCCTATTGGACATTCAGTATAAAGGCATCGAGGATTATTTGAACGAGCTGCAGCTTGGAATAAATGGGTATGCATTTATCATAAATAGTAGAGGTGAGCTCGTTTATCATAAAAATCCTGACTATTTTAACGATCCGGCCAAGCAAGCTGAATTGAAAGAGATCAGCGTATCGAAGGAAGGCTTGGATAAGTCGCAAAATTTGCTTGTGTACAGAACGAAGCTGCCAAATTCCGATTGGACATTGGTCGGTGTCAATTCCCTGGATGGACTACAGCAAATCCGTAACCAACTACTTCGTTCCTTTGCGGTTGTTGGGTTGGGACTGCTACTACTGATCATAGGGGTATCCCCCTTGATAGCCAAAAGTATTACTCGTCCGATCAACCGGTTAGAACAGGCGATGCAGAAGATGAAAACAGGCTCGCTAGAAGTGAGCGTCCCGGAAACCGGAGTGACGGAGATTCAAGGGCTTGCCCAGCATTTCAATACGATGGTGTCAGAGCTGCAGCGATTGATGCAGGAAATCGCTGCAAAGGAAAAAACGCTGCACGCCTATGAATTGAGCGTATTGCACAGTCAGATCAATCCTCATTTTTTGTATAATACACTCGATACGATCGTCTGGATGGCGGAATTTGACGATAGCGAACGAGTCATTTCTACAACAAAAGCTTTGGCTAAATTTTTCCAGTTATCGTTAAGTGGTGGAAGTGAATTAACGACGATCGAAAATGAAATCAACCACATTTCCCAATATCTAATTATTCAGAAGGAACGCTATGGCGAAAAACTTCATTATCATACTTATTTTGATCCAGCTCTCTCCGAAAAGGTGATCCCCAAAATTATCCTGCAGCCTCTCGTTGAAAATGCGATTTATCACGGCATTCGAGAAAAAGAAGGACCGGGTTCACTGCAGATTACTTGTAACAGAACGGAAGATGGGAACATCAAGTTTGTTGTGAAGGATGACGGCGTCGGCTTCGATCCAAACAAACGGGGGCAAGCCTCCGGCAACGGGCAGTCGTCTTCCCTGCCCAAATTAGGCGGTGTCGGCATCAACAACGTGGATGGACGTTTAAAGCTATACTACGGTAAGGAATATGGTATTACCATACAATCCTGCATAGGAAAAGGAACAACCATAACGATTGTGATTCCATGAATCAAATACTAATATATCAAATACTAATATAAAGGGAGATAATCAATTATGAAGCAAGCTGTTGAAACGTTGTTCGTCAATACCTTTACGGATGGGATTTTGGACCCGGACAAAGAAATGCTTGGCCCTGTCAAGGATGGCGGTCATATCGTGGCTAATACGGCACCTGGCTGTTGGGGTCCAATGATTACGCCTTGCCTGAAAGGCGGGCATGAGGTTACTAAGCCGATCTTTGTGGAAGGAGCGGAAATAGGCGATGCCATTGTTATTCGAATCAAATCAATCGACGTAACCTCTATCGCAACTTCATCGGGGAACGACAAGCCGGTTGAAGGCCGTTTCCTTGGCGATCCTTTTGTAGCCGTGAGATGTCCCGAGTGCAGCACGCTGAACCCAGACACGGTCATTAAAGGCATCGGTCAAGAAGCGATCCGCTGTGCCAACTGTGGTGTCGATATCACTCCTTTTGTTTTTACGAATGGTTATACCATTACGTTCGATGAAGCTGGTCAAGTTGGAGTCACCTTGCCGAAGGAAGCAGCCGAACAAATTGCGCATGAAGGCCGCCATTATATGCGAACACCGGATGCGTCCGTGCAGAATCCAATTGTGACATTTGCTCCGCATGACCTGGTCGGCGTCGTCGCACGCATGCGGCCGTTTCTGGGCCAACTCGGTACTACGCCTTCCAAGGCGTTACCCGATTCGCACAATGCCGGCGATTTCGGCTCGTTCCTGATCGGGGCGCCGCATTCGTATGCCGTGACCCAAGAGGAACTGGACGAGCATTGTACGGATGGGCACATGGATATCAGCCGTGTTCGTGCAGGTGCAACACTAATCTGCCCGGTCAAAGTCCCAGGCGGCGGTGTTTATCTGGGTGATATGCATGCGTTGCAAGGCGATGGAGAAATTGCGGGTCATACGGCCGACGTTGCGGGGATCGTCCACCTGCAGGTCAAGGTGCTGAAGAACGTTAAGCTTGAAGGGCCGATTCTGCTGCCGAACGTGGAGGATTTACCCTACACGGCCAAGCCGCTGTCCGCTACAGAGAAGCGCATTGCCGAGAATCTCGCGGCCAAGTGGGGCTTGAATGAGATTGAAACCTCGCTTCCGTTGTCCATAATCGGAACGGCTCCAAACTTGAATGCAGCTACTGATAACGGGCTCGCCCGCGCTGCAAGGTTGTTTAACTTAACGGTGCCCGAGATTATGAACCGCGCCACGATTACCGGCTCGATTGAGATCGGCCGCCACCCGGGAGTTGTCACCGTAACCCTCCAAGTTCCCAAGCATTATTTGGAGCAGGCGAAGCTTTATGAAGTCGTCGATGAACAGTATAAGGAACGTGCCTGAACCCCAGCAAAAAGTTATGGTTTCATTATGCGAATATGTGATTTAACCGATCCGCCAGTCGTTGAAGGAAAAACTGAAAGTCGTTATTGTCATCCCTTATCTGATTAAAGTCTGCGTAATTAATCCGCGGGCTTTTTTTAGTTTACTAAGAACACAAATTTACGAACATAGACGCCATCAGCTCTCGGAAAGAGAATATCATTTCATAGAAACTGATTATCATATTGCATCCTAATCTTTACGAGAAAAATGTAAACTACAAATAGGAGAAGATATGGTTTTCGTGTTGCCGGAAGTCCATACTCAATAATTTAATGGAGGATTGAGAAGTATGAGAGAAGCATTTGTATTCGAAAAATTAGACACACACCTTGGTGAGTTGCTTGAATTGGTAGAGAGATGTCCAGCGAACAAACGCAATATCGTACCCGAAGGTTTTAAAAACAACCTTCATTGGCAGATCGGGCATGTTCTAACGGTCACTGAGTTCCATGTATACGGTCTTTCTGATCAAAATGAAACCCTTTCAGCAAACTACCAAACTTTTTTCGCCAATGGTACGAAACCCACAGATTGGCAGGAAGAACCGCCTGCGTGGGATCTATTAATCGATCAGTTGAATGAACAACACAACCGGATCCGTGAATCGTTGAAGGATAAGTTGGAAGTCCCCGTAAAGGAGAACTTTCTGAAAGCTGAGACTATTGGAGAGCTAATCGTCTCAACGGTGTTGCATATCGTCAATCATGTGGGTATTATCACCGCTATGCTGAAGGTGTTGAAATAATTAACAGAGTAATCTAAAAACAGCAGTTCAAAGGCTACCTTAGGTTGCTGTTTTTGGACATTCACACATGCTACTTTAAGAAAAGCATTATCGGGGATATTGTGACCGAACACTCGGACAAGCAATTCTTCGCTGTTGAAACTGAATAGTTTGAAAGTGTTGTGGGAAAGTACGAAGTTAAAGGCATACCCAGTCTACTAGTATTCAAAAAGGGGAGAAGCTGGCCCATTTGCACAACAAATTCGCAAAACTCCGACTCAAATCAGGGGATACTTAGAAACTTTAAACTAGCACGCGCTTTTTTATACACATGAACTGGATGAGTCTATACAAAACATACCTCCTGATTGATTGATTATAGATCAATTCCACGCAAATTAACAAACAATTTGAGGATGGAGGTGATTAGTGAATGAATAGAGATAAAAAATTGAAAACGTTGGACGTTGACCAACATTTATTTGTTGCTGAAGCTACTAAGTCTGTGTTGGAAGAAATTGAAGATGTATTATTTATGGATATAGCATTAGACGTCAAACAATGTAAGGGAAAAATAGTCGAACATGAGCCCGATCTAGTTATTCTAGATTATTTTGCACCTGGATTAAAAGATATGGAAATTATCGAACATATCAAATGGAATTACCCTGCAACCCAAATTGTCATATTCACAGGGGAGGATATTACGAAACTATTCAATGGTTTAGTAAAGTTGGAGGTAGACAGTATACTATCTAAAGAATACAATGCTAAAACATTCAAAACATGGTGGAATGTGTATTGGATAATCAATCGATGATACCCATTTCAATTTTTAGACAATTTTCATTAAACACGAGTAATCATACGGGTGACATGACTAATGAAGAGATTCTTATCATGAACATGATTGTAAAAGCGTGTACTCATGATAAAGTTGCAGAAACAATTTCTGTAAGTAAACGGTCAGTGGATAATAAAGCGTATTTACTTAAAACTTGAAGTGAAAACCAGATTGGAAGCGATAGAAAAGTTCGTAAAGAGTGAGTTTTACTATGAAAACTTTAAGATTGAAATGTAATTAAAAGATGCAGATGCCTATTATGTTACCGACTCGTCCAATTCGCCGGTTTACAATCAAGACTTGCAAAATAGTGACGACCGGTCTTTATGTAGAAATAGGAGATTGGGATAGACTGGTGACTTTGAAATTGGAGGGGTATTATGTCTATGGAAAAATCAAGCTTAAAGATGCGTTTAGTTATTGTTTTTTTTCTCGTTATTCTAGTAGCTGGATCTTTAAATGAGGTTAATTGTTTTTTGAACAATTAAATTTAAATTAAAAAAAAAGATCTATCATGCCTCCAAATTACTGTGGAACAATGAAAAAATAAATTCTCATGAATTGTTCTGGCGTATTAACGCCTCATTATCCAACTAACTGAGAACGTTTGTTCAATAAAAGGCACAATTATGAATGAGCAGGGATCCTTGCTTTTGGTAACGGGCAATAGAATTACTGGCAACTAACTGATGTAAGCTAATGGATGTAGGGATAACTTTCTAAATTGAAAGCAGGTGCGTACTTTGATCAAAAGATTCAAAGGGACGTATAGCGATTGTTTTACGAACAGGGCCTAACGAAGAATAGAGATCGACACCGTCTTCTCACGTATGAGTCCTTCATGAGAAGGGAGCCGCAAGCAACCTACAATCTGATCATTGGTACGGACGGACATGTCCGTCGTGGACTCACCAAGATAATCACAGGTATTATCATACGGCGCGAAAACAGAGGGGCAAGGGCATGCTACCAGCAAGTTATTATCCCTCGTGAAATTATGTCAGTACGCGATAAGCTCTCAAAAGAGACCAGCTTAAGTGAAGAAATTGCATGCTACTTCGATGACCAAAAGAGAAGTCAGCTGGAGGACATTCTCCTTCCTTTCGTATACCATGGTGCTGCTCTTGATAATTTTATTCATATTGATGCAGGCCATGATAAAGCTGTCAGCAGGACGGCGCTCTATGTTTCGGAAATGGTCGATCGTGTTGAATCCTTAGGGTGGCTACCTGTTATAAAACCAGATTCCTATGAGGCATACTCTTACGCAGACCGATACTCAAAAAATAGCAGAATTCCCGTTTGGGGTTAATTGAGAAAAAGCTTATTCTCAACGGAATGAGCTTTTTTCATGCAAGAAACTTCCATAAAAGAAAAAATATATTAATAAATCAGAATGGAAAACTTACCTTGCGACCATGTTTGATTTTTTGGAATTAAAAATCCGATCTGACATAATTCTATTACGGCGATGGCTGTTACGTCATTGAATAATAAAGAAAGTAAAACGGAGTCCGCAAATTCCCATAGCTATGTTATTGTTGTTTCAGAATTCGATGGATTTTCTTAGTTTTCTTAGACTTTGGAGCGAAAAAGGCTTTTTGTTGCAAAATTCGTTAGAATAAAATTTCGGGCCTTTTTTAGTGTTATGTATAAATATACAAACCTTGTGTACTTGTCAAGTAACAAGTAACTATTCATCCCGATAGTAATACATGGAGCTGTTACATACTATAAGCCGGAGGGGCTAGATGTTCTGAACGCGATCGGGAGCTGCGCGAGCTGGATCAGTCGAAGGTGCCATGTTGCCCGATCCCTGGAAGTTTAATCTATAGCGCCAGTAGAAATCGTTAATATCGGTAGCCAACAAATCTATGTGCTGAAGCCTTTCGATGGATTATGGACAGGAACTACTTGCCATCCATTGTAAAGGTTTTTTTGTTCTCAGAGACTTAAAAAACAGAAGATTATGGACATTCAGATAGAATTAATGCAACACTAGTGTGACAAAATTAACTTTTCGGATCTTCCAACTGGTCGGATCTTTTCATCCGATTTCGAGTGCTCCCGATCATCCATAGCAATAGTGGAATTCCGAATAGAAAAATGGGGAAGACGATATTTCTCCAGAATTGAGGGTAATTTATTTGAGACTCGTCCACACTTCTTGGAAATAGGGCGACAGCTATGATCAAGATGCCGACGATCCAAATCAAGGACTGCCATTTCCTGATATGAAACAACTGAGCCGCTCCATAGCTTGTCATGAACATGTAGAGGCATAGTTTGATGAAAAAACTAAAGATCGTACCAACGACCAACAAAATATCGAGGTTTTGAATGAATCCCATGATGGAAATGTATTGAGTGATGTAATAAATGGGATACAGGAGCTTGGCTGGAACGGTATTGTCCATTATAAGCAGCACGTCGATAACACCGGTAATAAGGATGACCGCGGCGATTCCCACACCCCACAGTCCGGAGGACAATGCCTTTTTTTTATCTGTAAGGAAGGCGACCAGCATCACAATCATAAACGATTCGCTCAAGTAAGAAGCAGCCAACGTGCTACCTTTTAACACCGGCATAATGCCCTCAATAGGTAGGAGTGGAAGAATACGTTCTGGGCGATAATTAACGATGGTTAGGATCTTGAACAATGTTATGTTAAAGATGATGAGAGGTCCGATGACTTCACTGCAGCGTCCGACGATATGGAGACCTCCATACACTGCGTATACCATAACAAACGCCATGAATAGGACGACGAGCCAAAATGGAGTAGCCATAAATAAGGCGGAATGAACAAAATCCGCATATTGTCGCAAGATTATGCCGGCTGTGAAAATCCAAAGAAGCAGATACGCGAAGATGATCGTTTTGCCCAACCATTTGCCTATGATTTTGGGGACGTATTCTACAAACGTTTCCTCTGGATAGAGAAGGCTTAACTTAATCGCGATATAGGCAACCAGCATGGATGCCGCACCAGCGAAAAGCATGGCCACTGGTGCGCCTTGTTTAGCTTCTTTGAATGTAATGCTGGGTGTTAGCAGCAATGTTGTGATTTCCATCGAAAGTAATAGCCAAAAATATTGATATTTCGTCAGCTTCATCTCTAGCTCCTTAACTGTTTATTGGATATATGGAGGTGGCCCTTGGAGTCCAATTCGCTTTATCTTCACGCGTGAATGAACGGTAATTTGTGCATCTGTAAACTCTTGCTCCCATCGGGAGCTCAGATCTTTCCACTCTCTAGGGTGCTGTCGGCTGATCGCTCTTCCGAAATGGAACACATCAATATGAAACTGCTTTTGCGCTTTTTGAATCATACTCAACATGGCCTTTTCGATATGGCTGTTCAACTTCTCTTCGTATTTTCGCAGATTTTCGTTATTTCGAAGTTCCAACGTCGTATTGCTCTCTTGTATAGTAGCGTTGCCATTTAATTTGACGTCAATTTCTACCCGGTCGCCCTCAACTTCAGTGTGTACCTTGCATCTCGTTTGTTGGATTTCGACACTGAACGTTTCTTTTCTGTTTGACGACATGGGCACTGTTATCGGCATGCGGTTTGTTTCTTTAACTACCCATAACCGATAAGCAGATTCCATCGCATCGAAATAGCCGACTAATTGCTGCTTATGGTTAAGAATTGCCCGGCCGTAAATACTAAATGTGTTTTTTTTGAGTTTCGGATCGTATTGGATATCGATGGCAGGAAGCGTAGGACCGCTCCCTTCAGCGTTTGACTCGATTAAAAACTCAAGAAGCGAATTGCCGATTTGCTTGCCGATGTTCTCTCTAATTTTTGAAGTAGCGATGACAGGCATTTTTTCGAGCGGATAAGACATTTGCATAAAATCAAGGGCGTTCTTCCCCTTCACGACCCAAATATCTGTTTTGAGCCGGCTATCGGGGTCCCTGGTGATCGAGTCCATGATATCAGAGATACCTGCCTTTGCCGTGTCTTCTCCAAAATAGATGTTACGCCGGTGACCACGGGTTATATTTCGCGATAACTTTACCTGCAAATCAAAGATACTTTCAGGTAGGGTCTTCCCGGTCCCCGTCTCGATGAAATAGGATTTTTTCTCTCCGGCACCAGTTCCTTTGGATTCTAGCGGAATCATGAATTGTCCGATTAGCAATATTTTTCCGTCATCGAGACTATCGATACCAGAACCCAAATCAAATAATCGGTCGTTCAATTCGCGCCGATCCCAACATCCAGTTAACGGAAGTAGAAGAAGGATGGCCGCGAATAGCAAGCCAGTTTTTTTGATTCGCATATTACCTCCGCCTAGGTTTTCCAATAATTAAGGCTTTATGAGAAATCATTTTCCACCAGGGAGCGCGTATGAGAACATCTTTGATTTGGTTGGGTTGAAAAGGAGCAATCGGTGTTAAATAAGGGATTCCGAACGACTCTAACCTGACCAAGTGGATCAAGATAATGATGCTCATCATGGTGATTCCGAATAAGCCAAGCGCTCCTGAAATAATAAGGATTGGAAAACGAAGAATTCGGAAGGCGATACCCATGTTGTAACGGGGAATCGCAAACGATGCTATCCCAGTTAGAGAGACAATGATGACCATTGGAGCGGAAACGATTCCCGCTTGGACTGCGGCTTCCCCGATAACTAAGGCGCCGACAATGCTGACAGCTGAGCCGGCGGCTCTTGGCAAGCGAATTCCAGCCTCGCGTAAGCCTTCGAACAGAAACTCCATCAACAGTGCCTCGACGACGGCCGGGAAAGGAACGCCTTCGCGAGCCGACGTGATGCTTAGCAAGAAGTTCGTTGGAAGCAGCGACGGATGGAACGTCGTAATCGCCACGTACATCGAAGGAAGGTATAAGGAAATAGAGAACAGAATGAAACGGGTCCATCTAATCAGAGTGGAATATAAAAATCGTTCGAAATAATCCTCGGCAGCTTGAAATGTCATCCAGAACGTCATCGGTACGATAAGGGCTTGAGGTGTTCCGTCTGTTAATATAGCGACTTTTCCTTCAACGAGGTTAGCGGCTACAATATCTGGACGCTCGGTATTCATGACTTGAGGGAAAGGGGTGAATGAATTGTCTTCGATGAATTCTTCAATGTAGCCGGAATCCAACACCATGTCCATTCGAATACCGGATATTCGATGTTTGATGAGTTCGACTAAGTCTCGAGGTGCTTGTCCTTCCACGTAGACGATAGCGACTCTCGTTTTGGAAATAGTGCCGAGGACGACGGATTCAAGCTTTAGTTTTGGCGTTTGAATTCTTCGGCGAATTAAGCTCGTATTCGTTTGAAGCATCTCGGTAAAGCTCTCTCTAGGTCCACGTATGGTTATCTCGGAGGCCGGCTCTTCGACTCCCCGGTGTTCCCAGTCAGACGTTTCCAGGAGAATTGCTTTCGGTTGACCATCGACGAAGACAGCCAGATAGGCTCGCAAGACGGATTCGATGATTACCTGTAAACGATTTTCATTTTGGATTGGCCGTATTGCTGCAAAATGATCTTTCAGAGTCGGATAGTCGACTTTTTCCTCCTTGCCTACCCCGGTTTTTTCCACAAGCCATGATTGGAATAACGTTGATTTGAATACATTCTTGTCGATCATTCCGTCGACATAAACCATGAGAATTGAACATTCATCAGACAAATCAACCCGTTGAAAGACGACATCGAAACAGTCTTTAAAAACATGCCGAAGCAACGCTTCGTTCTCCGCTATATTGTTGCTAATTATTTCTTGAGGGTAGGAAACCGAATTCAGCGTAGCATTCATCTTCACACAACTCCAGTAAGTTTTCCATATTATCTCTTGAATGATGTATTTTTATGCAATTTTGAAAAAAGAAGCCCCATCAATGGTTTCAAATTGATCGGTCCCTTCATATTCCTGCAATACCTGCCCCAAGCAGCTTAATCCCTTGATTCCAAAAGACAAAAGAGCCTAAGGATGGGAAAACGCCCAAATAAATAATTCCTATAATACCAGCGAAGTCACCTTAATCGTTAGAGAATTAACTATTTAATAAAAGCCCCAAAAAACCATCGTCAAATTCCACTGACGATGGTTTTTTGGCGGAAATGGATAAAGTTCTTGTTAAAACCAAATGACAAGAACTTTATCTCATTCCCGACGGAGTTACCAGTCGAGAAGGCTCTTTCTAACGGAAAGCACGTTGAAAATCAGAAAAGCCATGGGAGTTGAATCCCTTGGCTCTTATGCTCCTAATATCTAATGCACTTCCACACGTGCAGCGCGTGCGATACTTTCTGCAAAAAGAGGCGCCTCTCGTCTGTTGTGATCTTCCGATATTTTTTGACGGGAAACGGATGCCTGCTCAAACGTGAGTCCCTGATTCTCGAAAATACTCAATAAATGTTCTGACGGATGGGTTACCACGGAATTCGTAAATTCGGTTTGATCGGCGTTGACGGGTTTTACGCTAAGCTCCCAAATCACTTTCATTTGGGTTCGTTGCTCGTTCGAAATAAAGATATCGGTCGTGGAGACCATCCGGCATTTGTGTTTTTCGACGACCTCTCCAATATAATGCTGGATCGAGAGACTGGTGCCGATTTTCTCCACGTTTATCGACATTGGACGTCCGTCTTCCGTCTTGGTTGTTCCTACCGCAATATGGTCCGGGGGACAGCAACGTTGATATTCGGTTTCGGAAAGGGAAAATATCCATTGTCCGATATCGACTTTTTCTACCGGAACGTCGATGATGTGACTAAAGCTCGATTTTGCGAGAGTTAGGTCTTCGCGAATCTTGGACATAAGTAAGCCTCCTACTTTAAAGTAATGTCACTCTTCGTTTGAGGGTTGTCTTCCAATTCTTTCGTCTTGTTGACATGATTGTGGATTTGACAACGACGACATGTCTGATCTTACAGGAATGAGGCTAAACTCCTTTATCCACGTTGCCAGCTTCGTAAGTCCTGCCTGATCATTATGGAGTGCGCAGTACTTCGTCGAATTGTTTACAGTTGAGCAAGAAGTTCTTCCGTTGTTACAATAACGTGAGCAAACGTAGGCCCATTAACTTCATGCGCCGAGTGCATAGCCTCTTTGCTATAAGCCGCTGTAGCATCTTTAACCAGAGTAACATGGTAACCCAACTCCGAGCCGAAGCGTGCAGTCGCTTCGATGCAGGTATTGGCTAACAAACCGATAATGATAACCTTTTGTAACCCGTGCATTTTCAGCTGATGATCCAAGTCTGTGTTCGCAAATCCGCTGCTAGACCAATGTTCTTTGATAATCACGTCGCCCTTTTGAGGTTGAAAGTCAGGATGAAATTCCCCACCCCAAGTACCTTTTGCAAATATTTGTGATTTTTTGGCTCTGACCTGATTGGGATTTGGATACAACCAAGTATCGAAATCATCCGGTTCAGATCGGTGATGGGGAACAAAAAAAACACGGATGCCGACTTTTCGAACCCTATCAACGATCGCTTTTAGATGTTCGAGCAGGTTTACGGATTCCGATATTTCTTTGTGACGAGGATAAGCTTTACCTTCCGTAGATAAGAAATCATTATAGGGGTCAACCAATAATAAGCCTGTAATTCCTTTATCGTAGGTTTTTGTCATTAAGGCAACATTCCTCACTTTCCTGTCGGAAGTAAATTTCGTTATAGTTTTCGTTAATTGACTTTACTTTATGCGTATGGATGGAAGTGACGGACGTGTGGAGAAACTAGAGTGGCTTTTACTGTATCAAATCGGTATGACCCTCAGCCGAGCCGATAGACGTCGGCGGTCTCCAAAGGTGCGATTTTAAGCGGGCCGGTTGGAACAGAGAAGTCGTTAACGGCCGATCTTGCTTTCTTAATGACATGCAATATGATCATGTTGCATAGGAAACAAAGGTTTGCCCGAAAATAATGTAAGGTCCTATATTGCAAAGGAGAGCTGCGAAAATGATTAAAATGGAAAAGAAATTGTACACAGCTACCGTATTAGTAGAAGGCGGAAGGGCAGGCAAAGTGGTATCCAGCGATGGTGCCCTTGATATGGACCTAAAAGTTCCCCAGGAATTAGGAGGACCTGGCGGACATGGAACCAACCCGGAGCAACTGTTTGCAGCCGGATTTGCCGCATGTTTTGAAGGTGCGATGGGCGTTGTTCTGAGAAAAAAGAAAATCAAATCGGAAGGCACAAAAATAACGTCGCGTGTTACGATTGGCAAGGATGTAAACGATGACTTGGTCTTGTCAGTATTTATGGACATCTCTATTAAGGGTGTAGAAACGAGCGTCGCGAAACAAATCGTCGAGGAAGCGCACGATGTTTGCCCTTATTCCCGAGCAACCCGCGGTAATATCGAAGTCATTACGAACGTGGTAAGTTAATTTCTGTGCACGGTTTGCAAAGCCTGAAATGATTGCAAAAATATCGTTTTTTTAATTGATTAAGGAACCGGGTCTCTATCTGGAAGAGCCCATATTTTTTTATCAGCCTCGAGAAATAATTAGGGGTCCTGAGTCTGTGGCTGATTTCCCTTAATCAGTTTAAGATACTAACAAGCCAGCTGTATTTTAAGTCGAAAGTAGTAATCGATAGCGAATAGCCCTTTGCCTTCTTGAGCACTAAGTTTGCAAAGGACTATTTGGCTACTGTTCGCTTTATATTGCTTGAAGATGGGATCGGCCTACGACTGACCACTCAACTCACAAGCTATGCTCTTTAATTAATTTCCTGGGGTTCTTCGAAAGCGTCGGCGCTGGGTCCATTCAATTGAAAACGGACGTCTGGTCTGGCATAGACTCAAAGATTTTTGCAACATGAGAAATCACGGCTTGTCAACGGCCGGGAGCGTGAGCCCAGTTATTAGTCAAGCCGCCAGCGATTGCTGAACGGCTCGGGTATTTCGAAGATTCGTACGATCTAAAGGAGGACAACACTCATTCAAGAACGAACGTTCAAATTTATTATTGACCGATCGTTCTTAATGTGCTAAAGTTGTTTCTGGAAGGACACACACCTTTAAGAACGTTCGTTCCAAATTATTCTTGACCGGTCGTTCTTTATTTGCTGAATTTTCTTTGAAAGAAGGGTTATGGATGGTCAGGACAAAGGAGTTTGATGAAGATGCCGTTTTGCTTAAAGGCATGCTGTTATTCTGGGACCAAGGGTTTGAGAAAACATCCATTCAGGAACTAGTATCACATATGGGGGTTCATAAAGGGAGCATGTATGATACCTTTGGCGATAAGAAATCCTTGTATATCCAAGCATTGAAACGCTATAGTGGAAGGCTCGAGCAATCGTATAAACTTCGCATAGCTGGTCTTTCTGCCAAAGAAGCAATCCGAATGCTGTTTGAAAGGGCAATTCATCCGGGGGAGGAGTCTCCTATGGGCTGCTTCATAGTGAATACCGCGGTTGAGTTGGCCAAACATGATTCAGAGGCAAGAGAGTGTGTTCATCAGTCCTGGGACTATACGGAACAGTTAATACGTGACCTTATCATAGAAGGTCAACAATCGGGTGAACTTTCCAAGACACTCAACGCGGAATGGCTTTCTCAATATTTTAACAATGCACTGATAGGACTTCGTGTTATGGTCAAAACTATAACAGACAGGGAAAAATTACGTCAAATTATTGAAATGAATATGTCTGTATTAAAATGATGATATTTTTATGATTTTATAACGATGAGTGTTATGGGTTATATTTGCGAACAATATCAATGAGTACGGTTGATTATTAAACAATCATTCAAATTAATCTAAGAAAACGGAAGGGAATGCATATTCATGACGAAGACATACCATCAAACAACAACAGGGCTGCTTTTGGTTGACCCTTATAATGATTTCTTATCACCGGATGGCAAGAGTTTCTCACGTGCTAAAGAAGTAGCAGACTCCGTAAACTTGCTTGAACATTTAAAAGAAATCCTTAATGCTGTCCGGGAAGCTGGCATTCAAGTCTTTTTTGTTCCTCATCATAGATCTGAACCAGATGATTTCCAAAATTGGATACATCCAACTCCGTATCAGCTTCTTACGAAACAAAGACAGGTATTTGCTAAAGGTTCATGGGGTGGAGAATTTCATCCAGATTTTCAACCTCAGAAGAACGATGTGATTATTAAAGAGCATTGGGCCAGCAGCGGGTTCGCGAACACTGACTTGGATCATCAGCTTAAAATGCATGGTGTACAAAACATTATTGTTGTTGGTATGTTAGCCAATACGTGCATCGAAGCAACTGCCCGCTTTGGCATGGAGCTTGGTTACCATGTCACCCTGGTTAAAGATGCAACAGCTGCTTTCAGTAAAGAGGCGATGCATGCGGCGCATGAAATTAATGGCCCAACATTTGCACATGCCATTTTAACAACAGAAGAACTTCTTGCAGCCATATAAGAGCGTATAGAGAAAACCAATAGATGATGTAGCTTCGGATATGACAATACTAACATGAATGAAAAATCGTAATGTTGTACCCTTCCTAGCATCTTCAAGTATGGAATTTGGCCATCGCTTTGATTGCTGGGGTTAATCAATGATAGAGATCGTTTTGCGCGCATGACCTTACTTTAAAAGGAGAGATGTACCATGAAAACCGTCCGGCTAAAAAATACCCATATCCCGGCTGTTGCTCTCGGTACCTGGTCTTGGGGAACCGGAGCCAACGGAGGGGACGCAGTTTTTGGTAATGATCTGATATCCGAGGATTTAAAGCCCATATTTAATGCGGCAATGAATGCTGGATTGAATCTTTGGGACACAGCCGCGGTTTATGGAATGGGCGCTTCGGAATCGATTCTTGGAAAATTTATTCACGGGAGGGATGACGTCCTGATCTCAACGAAATTCACACCCCTGAGTGATCAGTCAGACGATGCTGTTGAAGAGTCTCTCGCAGGAAGTTTACAGCGCCTTGAAACAGATCAAGTCCATATTTATTGGATCCACAATCCGAAAGACGTTCAGCGTTGGACTTCCAAACTGATCCCGTTGATGAAAAGCGGAAAAGTCAAATACGCAGGCGTATCCAATCATAATTTGGAAGAAATTAAACTCGCGGTGGACATTTTAGCTCAAGAAGGGCTACAGCTCTCAGCTGTTCAAAATCATTACAGCCTGCTCTACCGTAACTCAGAGGAAGCAGGCATAATTGAGTATTGCAAAGCCAATGATTTGCTCTTCTTCTCCTATATGGTCTTGGAGCAAGGGGCATTAACTGGAAAATACCATGCTCAAAATCCTTTTAAGGCGGGAACGCGAAGAGGAGACGCCTTTCATAAAGAGGTACTTGTAAAGCTTGAAAGCTTTATAGAGTTAATGAAAGAAATCGGCTTCCGGCACCACGTCGAACCTGCTGAAATTGCTATTGCATGGGCAATCGCCAAAGGAACGGTACCGATTATTGGGGTGACGAAATCATCGCATGTCAACAGCGCTGTTTCTGCCATTGAGGTCAAGTTGACAAATAATGAAATCGAAGATCTGGAACGAGCCGCGAAGTCAACCGATGTGGAAATTAGAGGAGCATGGGAAAATAACATGATCTAAATCGTGGTCAATAATTGCGTCATGCAGGGTATGACAAATGAATTTCTTTAAAATGCAGTGTTGCATGGCCGATACATTATCTTCCAAAACTACTTGGACATGATGATGGCCGATTATCGCAGGGCGCGTGTAGAAGGAATAAACCATATTTTGATAGTGAAAGGAAAGTAAGCAGGAGAGTTTGCTAAAACGCTTGACGCTGATCAGCTTGCAAGTTATTTAAAATAATACATTAATTGGCCTTCATGTAATGGATAAAAAGATAACTGACAGGGAAACATTCACATTATTGAAATGAGAAGGATAAGGCATAAACGGGAGGTGTCTAATGCAGTTAAACCTTCGGCAGATTTGAAATAATTTGTGCTCAAGGTAAACATAACCTAAGTTTTTTCGACGGTACAAAACTGCCACCTAATGGCTGGCTTTTGGATGATTCGCTACAGCTAGGAAACAGAAACCGTCGTTGATGGAGAGTTTTCATCAACTCGCTAGGAGCGCCTATACACCATTAAGTGATTAAATACTATTGATAACTACAAAAAGGAGTGCATACTCATGACAAAAGTGTATGATAAAACAACGACAGGACTTCTATTGGTTGATCCGTATAATGATTTTTTGTCAGAGGAGGGCAAGCTCTATCCTCGTACGAAAGAAGTATCGGAATCCGTAAACATGATCAAACATTTAAAAGAGACCGTTGAAGCTGCTCGTAAGGCCGGCATTCGCGTTTTTTATGTGCCTCATCACAGATCTGAGCAGAATGATTTTGATACTTGGCTGCATCCGACGCCTTATCAACTTAAAGCAAAACAAGGTCAGGTGTTTGCTAAAGATTCATGGGGAGGGGAATTCCATCAAGATTTCCAGCCTCAACAAGGCGATGTGATTATTAAAGAGCATTGGGGCAGCAGTGGATTCGCGAACACAGATCTGGATCATCAGCTAAAGATGCATGGTGTGCAAAAAATTATCGTTGTCGGCATGTTAGCCAATACTTGCATCGAAGCAACCGCGAGATTCGGCATGGAACTCGGCTACAATGTTACGCTCGTCAAAGATGCGACTTCGGCTTTTACAAAAGAGGCGTTACATGCGGCACATGAAATTAACGGTCCTACATTTGCCCATGCAATACTCACAACGGAAGAACTTCTTGCCAAACTATAAAATTACTGGCTTTTCAAGAATTAACAAAAAAAAACGGCGGATAATGTACAAACCAAAGTGTAGGAATAGATAAGGAAGTGTCTCAACATGAATGACAAAGTTGTAATGCCGGTATGGACTTTCGGGCTGTTTATTGTGCTAATGAACACGACGATGTTTAATGTCTCTATTCCGAGCATTATTCGGGATATTGACGTTTCGGCGTCACTCGGTTCATGGATTATTTCAAGCTACTCGATTGGTTATGCCTTATCGACCATGATCTACAGTAGGCTTTCCGACGTACTGCCGATCCGAAGACTATTGACGGTTGGACTAATAATATTGGGTCTCGCATCTGTCTTCGGCATCTTTGTTACGAATTTTCAAGCACTATTGTTTGCTAGAATTGCGCAGTCTGCCGGCGCAGGTGTGACGGCGGGACTCGGTCTTGTTATCGCCAGCCGGTATATTCCTTATGAAAGACGAGGCCGAGCAATCTCTATGATTTCGGCAGGAGCTGCCATGGCATTCGGTCTGGGGCCGATCGTCGGAGGGCTGATCACGGAGTATATCGGCTGGAACGGGTTATTCGGCTTCACGGTCCTTGTGCTTGTGATTCTTCCGGTTTTACTGCGGCTGCTTCCCAAAGAGCAGCCAAAGCCATTCCGGTTTGATATGCTGGGTGCCGTCCTGACCATTGTCAACGCTGTGGCGATCCTAACTGCCGTCACACAGAGATCATTCTTCTGGCTAGCAGTCGGAATCCTATCGGTCGCTGCCCATATCTGGCATCTAAATCGAAAAAATGAATCTTTCATCAACCCGAAACTCTTTGCAGAACCGAAGTATCGGAAACTCCTTCTTGTCGGCTTCAGTATCCTGATGCTGAATCTCGGAAATTTGTTTATTATGCCGCTGGTACTTGCCAATCTATTCAGAGATTCACCACTGATCATCGGTCTAATAATTGCGCCTGGAGCTGTTTTATCTGCCTTTCTAACGCGCTTTGTCGGGCGTTGGATTGATCGGTACGGTAATATCCGCGTTCTCATTCTAGGACATGTCATTTTAACCTTGGTTTTGATTGTATTTTGGGCGATGCTAGGCACATCGCCGGCCGTAATCTTGTTTGGGTATTTATTCTTCTCGCCTGCGGCTTCTGCATCGTTATCATCATTAAATAATGAAACATCTCGCATTTTGCCTTCCAACTTGATTGGTTCCGGCATGGGTTTCATGCAACTCATTCAGTTTTTCGGCGGTTCGTTTTCCGTTGCATTTTGCGGCATGCTGCTGGACTATCAAAAAAAAGATTCACTCGTCCATGCATATGAAACTGTGTATGCCGTCTTGATAGCAGTAAGTATTTGCTCGTTATTTTTACTGTTTCGGTATTTGCTGTCGAATAACCGAGCAGCCTCCTTGCCTGACAATGAGGCAAGAAGCACCTAAGACGAGAATGAGAAGTTGATACAGAACTATAAATAGAAAAATGGAGAAGTGAGCATGCACACATACAACCAATTTACAGTCAATCAAAAAACACCTGCTTTTTGGCGAATTACTTTTCATAATCCGCCTATAAATCTCATTGATCCTGATACCATCTTTGAATTATTAACACTCATGAATCAAATCGAGACAGACCCTGATTTGAAGGTCGTTGTTTTCGATAGCGCCGATCCTGAATATTTCATTGCACACTTCGATATGGCCCGAGCCGGTGAAAAACAACAAACACCAAAGGAAATCGAGCTTCCGGCCTGGATTGATTTCGCCACGCGATTATATAGAACCTCGGTTGTTACCATTGCTGAAATTCGAGGACGGGCACGGGGAATCGGTAGCGAGTTTGCGTTGGCCTGCGATATGCGGTTCGCAAGTAAGGAGAAGGCAATCTTTGGACAGCCTGAAGTCGGTGTCGGCGTCGTACCCGGGGGAGGTGCCAATGAGGCTTTGGCTCGTTTGGTGGGACGTGCTCGGGCACTTGAAATTGTTCTTAGCGCCGATGATTTCGATGCTGAAACAGCAGAACGTTATGGATGGATTAACAGAGTTATTCCTGATGCTGAATTAAACAGTTTTGTGGAAAACTTGGCTCGCAGAATATCGTCATTTGATAAACAGACGCTAAATGAAGCGAAGAAACTCCTTAATCGGACCGGAGTTCCTGAAACTGCGGAAATGCTGGAATCTCGAACAGCCTTTTTTACGGGAGCGATGTCAGCAAACACACAGAAAAAAGTGTCGACTGCTTTTGCACGCGGTCTTGGCAAACCAGGTGATTTCGAGCTTCACTTAGGTCAGCATGTTGGAAATTTGGAATAATAACGATCCTTCTGGATTGCAGCTATCGAGCAGCTTGCCGACAATTGAGTTGAGCAAAGGAACTAAATCAGTCTTTACTCCAGTATATAACTAGAACTTATTCAGCATCCGAGAGTGTGACGAGATTTGAACTATAGTCTTGAATAAACCCATCTAGTGACCTCATAATAGCGATGACCTAAAAATAAAGAAGGAGGTTTTCAAATGTCCGGGATATGCCAAGACCTTACGCTAACTCAATCAGTCTGTAGCCATGTTATCGACGTTCCTGTTGAAAAAGTCGATATTGGGAAGTGGCTATTTTCGCTTTCGGACGCTGAATATCAACGATGCTGTCCCCCTGACCATATTGCAGTAGGCGTTACTAAAACGGAAGACGGTCGTCCAATGTCCATCAACGTAGAGACAATCGGTACAAGTCTCGCTGTACAGCATTATGTCGGAGAAGTCGTCAATTAAGATTTTTGCCGAATGGTCTCTACATCCGACATCTTCCTTACAAACGGAAGTACACAAATGCAAGTCGTATGGGAGCTTGTGTAAAACCCGTCAACGCCAATCAAACCAAATTTACGAATTTCGTGGTAACCCATCCGTCGGAACATTTATTGAGTATTTTCGAGAGTCAGGGACTCATGTTTGAGCAGGCGGCCGCGTTCCGTTAAAAAATATCGGAAGATCACAACAGACGAGAGGCTCCTCTTTTCGCAGAAAGTATCGCACGTGCTGCACTAGGTGAAGTGCATTAGATATTATGAGCATAAGAGTCAAAGAGATTCAACTCCTATGGCTTTTCTGATTTTGAGCGTACATCTCGTTAAACAGAGCTTTCTCGATAATGATCGGTGTCAGTCTACTTCGACTTTGGGCGGAACCTGATGATAGACTTCCCAATGTACACACTGTCAAAAAGGGTTATATTTCCTCTAATATTAGTCCTGTCAACGGTTAACCGTCAATTCACTAAACAGAAAAGAGGAATCATTCAATGGAAACAACAGTATCTACAAAGGATGCCATCTTGTCGGCTTTAGAATACAGACATGCCACGAAAGTATTTGACGATACTAAAAAAATCAGCGAAGCAGACTTTAACTTTATTCTGGAAGTAGGCCGGCTATCCCCAAGCTCTTTCGGCTATGAGCCGTGGAAATTCGTGGTCATACAAAACCCTGAAATGCGGGAAAAGCTGCTGACATTTACTTGGGGAGGGCAAAAACAGCTACCGACTTCCAGTCACTTTGTAGTGATTCTGTCCAGATTGCCACAGGATTTGCATGCCAACTCCGATTACATTCAGGATCTCATGCGAAATGTTCAGAAACTGCCGACTGACGTTATAGAAGGAAGAGAGAGAAGGTATGAAAAGTTCTTAAAGTATGACTTCACCCTTGAGGGTAATGACCGTGCACTGTTTGAGTGGGGCTGTAGACAGTCTTATATTGCCTTGGGCAATATGACGACAGCCGCAGCACAGATAGGTATCGACTCCTGCCCGATAGAAGGGTTCAGTAAGGAGAAGATCGAAGAGATTTTAGCTGCAGAGGGGATTATGGACTCTGAGCATTTTGGAATCTCCTGTATGGTAGCCTTCGGCTACCGGCTGAATGAACCGCGTGAGAAAACACGCCGTACTTCGGATCAAGTGACCCAGTGGGTGTAAGTATAGAATATAAGAGACAGACACGGGTATCGTCGAGGCAACTGAAAAAGTCCTTATTATGTAAAAAAGCATACCTTCTTCTCAAATTTGAGGAGAGTTATGCTTTTTTCTGTATAATTAAGGTACTAAACCGAGTCGGTGAATGTGATGATTAAACAACAACAATCCTTGGCTTTGAGCCCTATATAGAACTGTATAACTTAGTGATTCCCCAAGATAATATGCTGCGACGAACTTGTGGACGTTTCTTTTGTTTATGAAGAACTGAAAGAACGTTACTGCCTGGATAATGGTCGAAATGCGATAGACCCCATTCGAATGTTTAAGTAAGTATTTGCTCTTAAAGGCGATTTTCGAGCTGTCTGACATGGACATGTCGAGCGTTCGAAGTACGACTTGTCGTTTAAATATTTTCTGGATATGGCACCTGAAGATTCAGTGATCGATGCCAGTTCGCTAACCAAGTTCCGGAAGCTGCGGCTGAAAGATATGAATTTGCTGCACACCCCGAAAGTTGAGAAAAACGGACTATAGGGCGGATGAATCCTTGAAAGCCAAGTTTCCTTTGGTTACAAAACCCATATTGCCATGACGGAGGAACGGGTTAACCATTGTTACGACGGGCGAAAAAATGACGGTAAGCAGTTGCAAACGCTGATCGAAAAAAGTAAGGCAACAGGTATGGAAGTCAGATCCATAATTGGAGATACAGCTTACTCTGAGAAAGACAACATTGTTTACACCAAAGACAATGAAATTGAACTTATCGCCAAACTCAATCCCCTTATTACACATGGCGCTCGCAAAAAGAAGATGAGTTTCAATTTAATAAAGATGCAGGCATGTACGTGTGTAAGGCCGGGCATATGGCGGTACGAAAAGCGCGGCAAGGAAAAAAAGGGGTTAACAACAACCAAACGCATACCTATTATTTCGATGTGGAAAAATGTAAGCGATATCCGTTCCGCTTAAAGAAGGATGCTACACGGAAGGAGCGAAAAGTAAAACCTACTCGGTGAGTATTAAATCTGCAGAACATTGTGAACAAATGGCGTTTCAAGAAAGTGAGTACTTCAAAAAGAAGGCAAAGGAACGCTACAAATTAGAAGCAAAGAATAGTGAACTCAAGCATAGACACGGGTATGATGTAACCACTTCCTCGGGTCTATTAGGTATTGAGCTCCAAGGAGCGATGGCTATATTCGCCGTTAATTTAAAGCGAATTATGAAACTGTTGAAGTAATAAGCCAGCCGTACAGGCCTTGCTTAGTAACGAAAAACGACCTGCCCTGAAAATTGGGAATGGAGCTCGGCTACAATGCTACGCTAGCAAAAGATGCGACATCCTCTTTTACAAAAGAGGCTCTGCATGCGGCATGAAATTAACGGCCCTACATTTGCCCATGCTATACTCACAACAGAAGTACTTCTTGCCAAACATAAGAATCGATTTAATAGTTGCGATTCTGAATGACATCATTGCAGCAATCATTCTTCTGATACCGTAAGAATAATCGCTATCATATTCTCATTTTTCTAGAATAAACCCGTCTAAGTAGTCGAATAATAAAGAAAAATTAAATAAAAGAAGGAGGCTTTTTGAATGCCCGTGATACGCCAAGACCTTACGCTAACTCAATCAGTCTGTAACCATGTTATCAACGTTCCTGTTGAAAAAGTCGATATTGGGAAGTGGCTATTTTCGCTTTCGGACGCTGAATATCAACGATGCTGTCCCCCTGACCATATTGCAGTAGGCGTTACTAAAACGGAAGACGGTCGTCCAATGTCCATCAACGTAGAGACAATCGGTACAAGTCTCGCTGTACAGCATTATGTCGGAGAAGTTGTCAATAAAGATTTTTGCCGGATGGTCTCTACATCCGACATCTTCCTTACAAATGGAAAAACACAAATGCAAGTCATATGGGAGCTTAGCGTAAAGGCTGTCAATGACAATCAGACAGAATTTACGAATTCTGTAAGATCACATCCTACCAAGGATTTTTTGAACATCATCGAGAGTCAAGGACTAACGTTCGAACAGGTCGCGAAGGACCGACAAAAAATCGTAGAGGATCACAACGGACGCGAAACGCCGCTTTTTGCGGAAAGCATCGCACGTGCTGCGCGCGAGATGATTGCATCCAAATAGTCCAGCAAGGCCAATAATATTGAAATTGTATTTAGGTTAAACCCGGTGATTACCGCAAGGAACTCGTAATAAGGAAGAGGACAGTCACGTAGACCAAACTCACCAGTTCTTCAATGACCTCTTCATCATGTGCACCCCCTAGATATTGGAAAACCCCTTGGTTATTCCGATGACATCTAGGGGGTGCATTTTTTAATGGCTATTAAAGGACAGAAGTCTGGGTCGTATACGATAACCTCAATCCATGATCATAGAGAAGAAATTATATATTACAATCGAAATGACGGTTTTGGTGCAACAATTAAAATTAATTATGGATATCCGAAGTTTTTTTGTTTGATTATGCGGTCAAACCAAATAATTTCTTCGGCAAACGAACAGGGTGAATGTATTACGAGGTTGAAAAGGCGCTCCATTGTTTCGCAATCACGACAATGTAGACATTTGTCTACCTAAAAATATGAAAACGCTTCCGTTTTTATTCGTAATGAAGATAATTGTCGTTTAATTCACATGTATTCCTTGATACAATGTTAGTGAAAAGTAGAACGAACTTGAAAATCAATTTCTGGGTCCCTACTTTGCCACTACTGAAGAAAGGAAGAGATGTGTGAACAGGCTGATTGAGATTATAGAAAGTTCTCCAGAAATTGAAGAGCTGCTAAAACACTGCCCATATTCGGTTCTTAAGAAATTTAAAGTTAAAGAGTACGCAAGAGGAAGGTTTAATCTTGAGCAAGGAACCATATATTCTGAACTCTACATCATTGTTCAAGGGAAAATAGACATTTTTATTTTAAGTGATTCGGGTCGAAAGATAACGTTGGACATCTATGGACCAGGAAATTTTATTGGCGAGCATGAGCTCCTTCAGAAAATTCCCTTTAGCTCTTCTGTGCAGTCATTAAGTGATGTGGTGTTATTAAAATTGTCTCGGGATTCTTTTATGGAATGGATGGAATTAGACCGAGGCTTTGCCAGAAATTTGACAGAATCATTATGTGAACAAATCTATCATTTAAGCAAAAGAATCGAGTCGTATAGTTTGTTTTCCACGAAACGTCAAGTTGTTGCGGTGTTAAGTTCTTTAAGCAAGATCGATTATATAGAAAGAAAGACGCTTTTACAAAGGATTAGTTCTACCCCACGCAGTGTCGATCGCGTTTTAAAAGAGATGAAGGATTTAGAGTTGATTGAAATGGAAGATGGAGTTATCAAAATACGGAACCCCAGATTATTGATTGAGATGGGTTCAAAGGAGTGGAAATGATGGGAATGCAACCCCATATTCAGTTGGATGGATCGTTGGCTATCAAAAAAGCGATAGTGGTAGGGGATCCAGCCCGAGTAGATATTGTGAAATCGGTTTTGGAAAATCCAAAAGATATTACATACAATCGAGAGTTCAAATCTGCGATCGGTACCTTTAAAGGGCAAAAGATTTTAGTCCTATCGACCGGTATTGGAGCACCTTCAATGGCCATTGCTTTGGAGGAGCTAAAAGCGATTGGCGTCGAAAAAGTGATTCGTGCAGGAAGCTGTGGTGCGATGGACCGTAGCTTCAAGGTTGGTGAAATTATGGTCGTAACGGGCGCTGTTCGTGATGAAGGCTTAACTGAAAAATACGTTCCAAAGTTTTTTCCGGCGATTCCATCAAGTGAGCTTCTGATCCGAGCAATAAAGCAAACTAAAATTCCAGTGAAGTCTGGAATCGCAAGAAGCCATGATGGTTTTTATATGGACAACAACATGGAAGTAGAAGATTTCTGGTCGCATAAACAAGTTTTAGGTGCAGATATGGAAACAAGTACCCTCTATGTTGTTGGCGGTTTAAGAGGACTTCAAACCTTATCGATTCTCAATAACATAGTGCCTTATATGGAATCTCTGGCATTTGGAGTCAATGAATTGGTTTCAGGAGAAACGCAAATGAAAATTGGAGAATTGCAGTCTATTAAATTGGCATTAGCAGTTCTAACGGAGGATGAATAGGTGCATGAAACAAGGAATTAATAAAGTTTTAAAAAGCAAAACGTGGGACAGATTATGGCTCATTCTTGGGATCGCTTTGGTGATTGCTAGTACTTATTACAGTTATAGCGGAACCATTAATCTCCTTCTCGTCACCTCTTTTATTGGAGGTATTCTAGGTATGGTGATCGTGTTGCTCTTCGCTAATCAATATGGGAAAACTGCCAGTGGTTTGGGTGTAGTTGGAGCTCTATTCGATACGTTTAATAACTATAGATTTGGCTTGTTAGGGAATGTTTTCGTAGGTATCTATTGTACTGTTCTGTACTTAAAAGGCTTCTTCACGATGGAAAAAGAAATTCAAGTCACGAAAGTAACGAAGTCCAATTTATATATTTCAGTCATCATTGCCTTGGTTGGTTCTGTTGTTCTCTACTTCTATGGCGGTACGATTCTGCCAGGTGATGCACCCATGTGGGTCATCGTGCTTAACGTTTTGGTTTTCTTAGTCCAAGTTATTTCCCAATATTTGATGGTAGAAGGAAAAGCTATTTCTTGGATCGGTTGGATTCTTGCTAACTTTATTAACTTAGCTCTGCAGATTTATATTATTGTTCAAGGCAACAGCCCAACGGCAATGATTTACTTGTCTATGACCATTATGTATCAACTGAATTCCATTAAGGCAGCTATTCTATGGTACGGATACGGTGAAGAGTAAAATATTGAACCACAACGTATCAACGAGAGGAGAATTTCAATATTATGAAGAAAAAACTGGGTGTTCTGATTTCTGCTGGGGTACTCGCTTCGGCACTCGCAGTTGGCAGCGTATACGCCGCTCCGCTACAACCCGTTACACATACGGACTGGATGCAAAAAAAAGCAATCGTTGTTGGTGATCAAGGCGGAGATCTTGCCTTGAAACGTTCTGTAACATTAGCGGAAACTGTAGTTTTAATTACAAGGATCAATGGCAAGGAAGTAAAGAAAGCATCTGTGGGTGAACACTGGGCAGCAGGAGTCATTGACGCAAGTCTAACAGCTGGTGCCATTACGAATGAAGAAGCTTTGAAACCGAATGCAACTCCAATAGCAAGCCGCGTAGCTGAAATTGCTGGTAAATTAGGTGTTGAGCTGAAGTTGTCTGGTGGTCAAACGGTAACTCGATCCGAATTCATTGAGGCGCTTGGTAGCTCCATTACCAAACACATCACAATTGGTCACACGAACGACGTACATGGTCACATTGTCGAGAATAAAGATGGTAAAGAATTTGGCTATGCGAAAATGGCAACACTCATCAACGAATGGCGTAAAGAAAATACGAATTTCATGCTTCTGGATGCCGGGGATACATTCCAGGGCACAACCTATACGAACTCATTCCAAGGGGAATCGATTCTACCGATCCTCAATCACCTTGCTTATGAAACCATGGCTGCGGGCAATCATGATTTTGATTACGGCATGAAGCAATTGCTTCATTTACGTGATCAAATGGACTATCCAATAATTAGCTCCAACATTTTCAACAAAGATGGTTCTGAGTTCCTAGAGCCAGTACACTTTGTTGAAGTCAGTGGCAAAAAGTTTGCGTTCCTTGGTTTTGTCACCGAAGAAACACCAGTTGTTACACACCCTAACAACGTAGTAGGTCTAACGTTCAAAAATCCAGTTGAAATTGCAAAAAAATTAGTGCCTGAATTGAAAAAACAAGCGGATCATATCATCGTTGTCTCCCACGTTGGTGTGGATGTTGACCGTGAAATCGCGAAGAATGTTTCAGGTATCGATTTGATCATTGGCGGACACTCACATACACCTCTTAAGACACCAGAAGTGGTGAATGGTACTTACATTGTACAGGATTGGGAATATGGTAAATCCTTGGGGCGTGCAGATTTGTTCTACTATAATGGTGAATTGGTCCAATTCTCTGGCGGCTTGAAAGAATATGACGAGTCGGTAGTGGCAGATCCTGAAGTAAAAAAATTGGTAGAAGAAGTTGCGAAAAAAGTAGAAGGAGCGCTAAACGTTGTGATCGCAAAAGCCGAAGTGAACTTGGATGGCGAGCGGACGCAAGTTCGTTCTCGCGAAACAAATCTGGGTAACCTG
Source organism: Paenibacillus baimaensis (assembly GCF_025567575.1). Taxonomy (NCBI): domain Bacteria; kingdom Bacillati; phylum Bacillota; class Bacilli; order Caryophanales; family Paenibacillaceae; genus Paenibacillus; species Paenibacillus baimaensis. The sequence continues at coordinate 31,355 of NZ_JAOQIO010000040.1, forward strand.
GCTGCGGATATCATGCGTGAACGCACGCGAAGCATTGCGGGTTATGAAGCTGACGTTGCCATTATAGGCGGCGGCGATATCCGTGACAACATCCAAGCTGGTGATATCACGAAAAAAATACTGCAAACAGCATTCCCTTTCCCGAATACACTTGCAGTGGTAGAAGTAACAGGCACAGAATTGAAAGCTTCTCTTGAGAATGGTGTAAGTCAAGTGGAAAAAGGCGGCGGACGCTTCCCGCAAATCAGTGGCATGTCCTTTACCTATGATCCTTCTCTGCCAGCAGGTTCCCGTGTACTTAAAGTAAAAGTTGGCGGTAAAGAGCTTGATTCGAACAAAAAGTACAAAGTGGCGGCAAATGACTACCTTATCGCTGGCGGCGACGGCTATGAAACCTTGAAGCAGCCAGGCGTATTCAATACTGGTATTCAAATCTACGACATATTGGAAGAATCACTGATTAACATGAAGACAGTAAATCCAACAATCGAAGATCGTATCATTGCAGTGAAGAAGTAATTTCCTGCCTATCATAGACTCGAAAAAGAGGCTGTCCCAAAAGTAACTATTGTTGATGATCGGGACAGATCCATTGGTTGGAAAAGGTAAATATGGGATGAAAAAGGAGCTAAGCGGCTTGTACCTGCTTAGCTCCTTTGTTTTTGGTGTCTACTGCTGCTTTCTTGAGCAGATTATGGGCGAGGGAAAGCCACCCGACTTCGAGACTTACTTTTAGTAAGCATCGAAGCAGAAATCTTTTGAAACCACGGTTATTCTTCATATCACCAAACACAGGCTCTGGCTCGATCATACGCCGAATCGCAAGGGCGTATCCGTCTTCGCTCCAGAGCTTTTCACGGGATTGTTTTTTTCAAACGCAAGTAGTTCAGGCTGACTTTAACTTCAAATATCCTTTTGCCATGTCTTACTTTTCTCACGGTGGTAGGTACTGTATTTGACGCCCCCATTAAGAAATGTCATTCCGCTAACGGGTACGCTAGCACAACAATAAGCAACAAAAATTAAACCCTCCCAGTTCTAGCAAAGCTAGAGATAACTTATACTTGGGAGGGTTTTAAAGGACTTATGGTTGTTGTATGAGGCTGACAAACGTATCCTGGGATACAGCACGCATACAATGAAAGCAAGTTTCCTACAACTAAATATGTTGATTCGCGAAATTGGTAATGTGGAGATTGAAGAATTCTCTTTGCTAGCACAACACGGAAAAATGAGTGCCAATGTATATCCTCATCGATTCCGTCACACCTATGCCTGTCAATTGCTCGATAACGGTGCACCACTAGAATTTATACAAGGTATGCTTGGACATGAAAAAGCTTCTACTACACAGATAGATGCTCAGCTGCGAGGAGAGCGTAGGAACCCTTGGTTTAGGCAAATTTGGTTTACGTTCTCTTCGCAGATGCTCCTTCTTTACAGGTTGACAGATATAAACTCTATTATTATAATAACTAATATTAGGATATCTAATTATAGTAATAATATTAATAAGATATCTTTTCTGTGGACTCGATTGCTGCGGTCGGGGGAATCTGCGGTTTTTATCCATTTTATTTGGAGCGACCTATTCACTGTTCAAGCAATGAGAAGTTTCCTCAGACAGGCCAGGATGGGGTAAACGTAAAGCCGATATTGGGCGAAGGCTCGCTCGTCCTTCACCTGCCAAACCGGATACTTGCAGGATTGTCGATTAGAGGTACAGGTGGTTCCATCTGGGTATCCGGCCAAGAACCAACATCATTCAAGAATAAAGAATTTGCCATCGTTTAATCCGAACAAAAAGAAGAAATCAACATACGCGATTCAGGAGAAAAGCTGAGGTTGATAAGGCTAGATAAGGGGGATGGAGAATGACTGAACGCGATGCTGAGGGTAAGGAACTTGATTTAAAACTAATACGCGTAATAAGAAACATGGTGAAAGAGTTATACGGGAGCTTAGAACGTGACATTGTCAGCTATGGCCTCAGTGGGGAGACTTTTCAAATTTTGGAGTTTCTCTATAATAAAGGACCACAGCCCATCCAGAAAATAAGCGACACCTTCTCGATTCCAAGCGGAAGTATCACCTACGTGGTCGATAAGCTTGAGAAGAAGGGGTTCGTGGAACGACTCCCCATCCCTGGTGATCGACGAAAAGCGAATGTGACATTGACTGCTGAAGGGCGAAGCTACTTTGATAATATCTTCCCAAGGCATGTTCAAACGATCTCCGATAATTTGTCCTTCGCAACGGACAGGGAGAAGCTCGAACTTATTCACGTGCTGAAGAAAATTGGGTATGGTATCAAGAATTGTGAAGGCAATACCAATAATGATGGATAGATTCTTTTTGAAAAAAGGATTTTACTTAAATTTTGTATGTAGGGGGATTTGAAAATGGAAATAGGTATAGATACATTTGTTGAAACAACTCCGGATGTTATAACGGGCAAGACAATAAGTCATGCGGAGCGGTTGCGTGAGGTTGTTGAAGAAATCGTCCTTGCCGATCAGGTTGGGCTGGATATATTTGGGGTCGGTGAGCATCATCGTAAGGAATTTGCGGATTCCGCTACTGTCGTTGTGCTGGCTGCAGCGGCGTCCATGACCAAAAGGATACGCTTAACCAGTTCGGTTACCGTGCTCTCTGCAGTTGATCCAGTACGTTTATTTCAGCAATTTGCCACGCTCGATGGTATTTCAAATGGTCGTGCTGAGATTATCGCGGGTCGAGGCTCTATGGTTGATGCATTTCCATTATTTGGTTATGATTTAAAAGACTATGATGAGCTTTACGCGGAAAAATTGGAACTATTATTAAAATTAAGGGACTCGGAGAAGATATCCTGGAAAGGAAAGCATCGACCTGCCCTTACGAATCTGGGTGTGTATCCGCGTCCAGTTCAGGACCCTTTACCGGTTTGGCTTGGCAGTGGGGGTAATGCGCAATCGGTCATACGAGCAGGGGAACTGGGACTGCCTCTTGTTTTGGCGATCATTGGCGGGAGCCCCTTACAATTTGCTCCGCTCGTGCCGCTCTATAAGAACGCTGCTACTCGTGCAGGACATGATGCATCGAAATTAAAGATAGCCGTACACTCACTCGGGTTCGTTGCGGAGAGTACCTCACTAGCGATGGAAAAGTATTTCCCTCCCACTCAGGCAGTGTTTAATTCAATGAGTAAAGAGCGTGGTTGGGGACATTATAGCCGTTCACAATTCGATGACTCATGCAGCCCAGAAGGCGCATTCTACGTAGGCGATCCCGAAACGGTGGCCAACAAAATTATTTATATGCAAAAACATTTAGGTTTCTCACGATTTTTCCTACATTTACCTGCCGGCAGCATGCCACATGAGGATGTTATGAAATCCATTGAACTATTGGGTAAGGAAGTCGCACCACGAGTTCGGGAAGAGGTTGCAAGATGGGAAGTCGACAATGAGGGACGCGTAGAAAAGCTATAACAAGGATATCTAACGCTTAGGATAAAAAATTAAGAAATAAGGAGAGAAAGTAATGAATATTTTATCAATTATTCTTCAAGTTATTTTAGGATTAGGTTTTTTAATGTTTGGGTTTATGAAGTTCGGATCGAAACAAATGGTGGAAGGATTTAAGCAATATGGTTATCCGGGTTGGTTTAGAACATTCACAGGAATAGTAGAAGTCATTTCAGGAATTTTGGTTATTACAGGTATTTGGAATGGGACATTAGCCGCTTGGGGTAGTTTAATAATTGTTATAACGATGATCGGGGCGATTTTTACTCATTTAAAAATTAGTGACAATGTAAAACAAATGATGATGCCAATTTTTTTATTAATTTTAGGATTAGTAGTGTTGCTGATAAACTCTGGAACTCTACTCTAATCGGAAATGGCTTTTAAGCATTCGATTGATATGGAGTTGAAACAACCAGTTGAATTTTTTATAAACCCAGAATATAAGCAATTTGATTTGACCTACCATTCGCAGTGTTCTTCCCGGTGCTGTTCACCCTACCGTAACTCATGCTATGACCCGATGCGTACTCCCATCGTACCGAGGCGCTTTTCTTTTTACAAAGACGAAATTAATCCATCTACAGGAATGCTATCGGGGAGGGAAGATAGTTCAACTTTAATTAAAAATATGAAGTGGTGAACTCGTAGACTTCTTAATCGGCTTATATCCGGATATCGAGAATAATTCGGGTTTTACCATCGTATCAATAGGGGGAAAGGCTACCATTGGAAAAAAAGGAGATTACCGATGAGAGACAATACCGCCGTTCGACCGTTTCGACCCGGAGTCACTCCGGAGTCGGCGCTTATGGACCTGCGCCGGCGAGTCGCCGCAACGAGATGGCCCGACAAGGAAACCGCGCCGGGTAAGTCGCAAGGCGTGCCGCTTGAGACGATTCAAACTATCGCGCGCTATTGGGCAACCGAATACGATTGGCGCAAATTCGAAGCATGGCTGAACGCCATCCCGCAATTCGTTACGGAAATCGATGGCTTGGACATTCAATTCATTCACGTTCGGTCGAGTCACGAGGGAGCGATCCCGATGATTCTGACGCACGGATGGTCGGGCTCGATCGTCGAACTGCTGAAAGTCATCGATCCGCTGACCCGGCCGACGGCGTACGGAGCGCCGGCCTCGGACGCGTTCCACGTCGTAATTCCTTCACTGCCGGGTTACGGATTCTCTAGCAAGCCGACCAAGCCCGGTTGGGATATTCCTCGAATCGCCCGGGCCTGGGCGGTGCTGATGAACCGGTTAGGCTATACGAAATACGCGGCCCAAGGGGGCGATTGGGGCGCACTCGTCTCGGATATGATGGGGGTGCAACAGGTTCCGGGGTTGTTCGCCATTCACAGCAACATGCCCGGAACGGTGCCTCCTGCCTACGAAACGGCGATCATTAACGGGGATCCGATGCCCACCGATTTGACGCAAGATCAGAAGAACGCCTGGATGCAGCTGGATTTCTTCTATCAGCATGTCGGTTACTCCCAGATCATGGGGAAGCGCCCGCAAACGCTGACCGGGCTGGCGGATTCGCCGGCGGGTCTCGCGGCATTCAATCTCGACCATGACGCGAAAAGCCTGGATCTCATTTCGGGAGCTTTCTTTGGTCACCCCGGGGGCATTTCGCGAGACGATTTCCTCGATAACATCACGCTCTATTGGTTGACGAACACGGCTATCTCTGCGGCACGCCTCTATTGGGAAAACAAGCTCCCGTTCTTTTCGGTCAAAGGAGTCAATAATATCCCGATCGCCATCAGCGTCTTTCCCGACGAGCTCTATCAGGCTCCTCTTAGTTGGGCGAAGGAAGCGTACCCGAAGCTATTCTATTACAAACGGGTCGCGAGGGGAGGACACTTTGCCGCGTGGCAAGTGCCGATGCTGTTCTCCGATGAGCTCCGCATGGCATTCCGTCCATTTCGTTAAAGAGCATTTCGAAGAAGCCCGAACCCGGTTCGGGCTTTTTGCTTTGTGCGCCCAGCATGGGCGCTATCGTTCATGACGATAGCAGATTGCTAACATAAATATATATACCGAATACAGAAAAGCATGGGTAAATGCGGATCACAAATAAGTAGTAGGAAGTGAATATATGTGACCTACATTAAGAAAACTGCAGTTATTTACTTCAATTAGGGGTAGTACCAGCGTAGCTGACACCACCCGCAAACGCATGGATTAAATTAGGAATTTATTAATAACCTCGTTATACTCATTTTGAGCATCGGTAATTGCCAACTTTGAGTATACTTCCAAAGATTTTCTGATTTCATGTCCGGAATAAGGTTGAATAAGTGCATCATCAATGCCCTGCTTTCTTAGCCAGGTTAATAGAAAGTGACGTAGTTTATGAGGAGAAAGGTTTTGAGATAAATTGGCCTCCTTTGAATATTTAGCCAAAATCTTGCAAATTACCCTGTCTGTGTATTTTTCTTCCATGAGGACTCAAACAAATAAGCCGCTTGTGAATTTGACACAGAGTGAATGGAGAACAGAGGGAAAAGAAACACTGGTATGCGATATTAATGATCCCCACAGTTTTCCTACTTTGAGATTAGAATCTAATGAGGGTAGCGATCGTAATCTTTATGTATCTGCGAGAGAACTGGCTCACTGGGGAAATTTGCATTTAAACAAGGGAATGCATGAAGGAAAGCAACTCCTTCCGAAAGAAGTCTTCGATATTGTTACTTCGGTTCAGACCCCAGACGCATTGCCAGTTCATTTACCCAAACTTGGCTTCTTCTGGTGGATTCAAAATTCAAATGTGGAGAATTGTGAAATTGGACCAAGTTTACCGGAACAAACTTTTCAGATTCTCGGGGCATCGGGATGTTCATGTACTGTAATTCCCAAACATAATGCAGTTGTTGTAAGGATGACAAATAGCCTTTGGACTTTTGGTGGAAAAAATGAATTTGATTATATTTCGGATATTCAGGAGTTTGGTAATCTTGCCGAAGCTACATTAAGAAACTGGTCCTAACCAGATCATTCGCTGAACTCCCATGAAAATTAAAACGGCAGTCACTGAAAAAGACAATAGTAAAGAAGACGCGGCTCATTCATTTTTTAAAAAGTGTGGAGCGCCCGAAATAAAGAGATATTTATTTCTTAAAAGAATTAGGAGACTTCTGAAATGGTCACAGAATAACCTAAGTTTTCTAGTCGTCGAACTGCGTATTTTACAATAGATTGTTGCTTTTGTTTGTCAAAATAATCTTCACCTAAGTCTACGTACATTTCCTTGCGGGTTAAAAGATAGAAGGCAGTTCTCAACATCGCATGAGCCACTTGGATGGCTGCTCGTTTTTTTCCTTTTCGTGCTGCTGTACGTCTATACAGGGTGCCGAGATAGTTTTTTGACGCTGCAACAGAATGGGCTGCTTCAACTAAGGCAGATTTCAGATATTTGTTTCCATTCTTGGCTTTGGCAGACTTCCTTTTTCCTGCATTTTCGTTATGTCCAGGTACGAGTCCTGCCCACGAACAGAAATGCGCAGCGCTCGGAAACTGCTTTTTAATATCCGTCCCGATTTCAGCTAAGATTTGTTCCGCCATTCGAGTGGCTATACCAGGAATCGAATCTAAACGTTCGACGTCGTCATGGAAAGGGGTTACTCTTACAGCGACTTCTTGATCTAGCATCTCGATCTGTTCACTTAAGAAATCGATGTGAGTTAAAATGGTCTTGATCATCAGGCGTTGGTGAGGGTTTACATAGCCTTGAAGAGCGAGTTGAAGATCATCCTTTTTTCGCTTCATGGTGCGTCTAGCGAAGTTTGCTAGTTTTTCGGGATCATCTTCACCATCTGCAATGGCACGCAGCATATCACGAGAAGAAACGCCCATAATATCTGACACAACAGAGCTAAGCTTATTATTTGCTCCTTCAAGTACTTTTTGAATTCGATTGTGCTGTCTGGCTCTTTCTTCGACGGTACCGAACGAGTTCTCGAAGCTCCCGTTGATTTCGGTCTGGGATGAAACTTGCTCTGAGGAGTCCATGACGAAGAAGTTTGGCAATCCATTCCGAATCTTTGACATCTGTTTTGCGTCCGGGTAGTGCTTTCATATGCTGGGCATTGACCACTAAAAATTCAATGCCTTCAGCTTCAAGTAAGTTGACAATAGGCTTCCAAAATACGCCTGTACTTTCCATGGCAACGTGAGTACATTCATGTTGTTTAATCCAATCGATGAGTTGTAATAGAAACACTGTTTTCGTTGAAAACGTTTGAATCTCCTTTCCCTTTGACGTTAGAATACATGCTGTAATGTTGTCCTTGTGAATATATCCATACCGCATGCTCGTTCGATGACGACTTCCATCTTAAAAACATCCTCTCTACGGCTAAATTAGAAAAGAGGCTGGTGCAAAAGCCAGAGTAGGATTAATCTCCCATGAGTGCTTCCTGTAAAGGAGCGACAATCTGTGATGCACCAAGGTCTTTTTCACTGCGTTATCAGTCAAGTGAATCAAAGCGTAAGTCAGTCCGTGCAGCAAAAGAACATCATAAAGTTTACGATATGCTAAAACAATCAACACTCGAATGGACTATTGTCTGTCCTACGTATTTGCCGGATGGAGAAAGTGTAGGTAAATATCGTGTAGACCGTAATTTTTTGCCGGAAGGTGGTGTTGAAATATCCGTGTCGGATACAGCAGAATTTACATATAGCCAGATAAAAAGTAGCGATTTTATAAAATCACGTGTGGGTATCGCCTACTAATACTATAAAAGAAAGACTTTCTTTGGTGGAGTGATCAAGGGAGGGTATGTACTACAGAAGGTTATAAGAGAAGATTACTTAACGAAAAACAGGCCAAATTTGATTAAGCTAACGGATAACGTTAGTGGAGGAGTTTGCTATGCAGCAGCTCCTCTTTAGATTTATTGAAGTTAACGGGCAGGATAATAGATAAAATAAACGAATATGAAATCTTCTATAATTATTGTGCAAAGGAAGGTAACCCATTATATGAATGAAGAAACTCTAATCGGGATTCTTTGTAAATATGGAATTAAACAACCTGATATTAAATTTATTAGACATAATGAAAATAGGACTTATAAGGTCAACGATCTAGTCACAGGAAACTCATATTTGTTACGTATTCATCAATCAATTACAGTAAATATAGAAGGACTTCAACATACCTACAATGGTTTATTAAGCGAGTTACAACTGTTAGAGGAAATAGCAAACCAAACAGATCTTTTAGTTCAAAAGCCTGTACGTAATTGTTACGGGGAGTTCATTACGAGAATAGAACTCGATGGAAAGACTATAAATAGTTCATTACTTACATGGATAGAAGGAAAGGATCTGCAAAAGGAAGACGTATTGGTCGAGGGATTTGTTACAAACCTAGGGGCTCAACTCGCTGAACTTCACCGCTTTTTTCGTAATTATAATAATCGCGCCCATTTTAATACTCGACCTAATCAAGGCATTGAGCGGAATAATCAAATGCTTTCGCAAATTGAACGCGGCGTTGAGCTGGGATTAATTCTCCCGTCAGATTTCCATATTGTTGAGCAGACGATCCGATTGATTAACTCTCGCCTCGAAAGTATAGGCAAGTCACCAGACTCATGGGGAATCATCCATGCTGACTTAAACATGGGCAATATCATCGTAACTAGTAAAGGTGAAATTAGCTTCATTGATTTTGGGTTATTCGGATTCGGCTATTATTTATTAGATGTTTCAACAGGGGCTTTAATGGTACCGTCGAAAAATAGAAGACAATTTGTTAAGGGATATTATGGGGTTAACGAAGTTCCTGCAGATGTTTTTGCCAAAATGGAAGGATTTATGTTAACGGGTATTTTGGGGTATTATGCTTTTCATATGGAAAATGAAGAGGTACATCGTTGGATTCGTGAACGGATGCCGCTATTATGTTCTAAACACTGTCTACCTTTTTTATCTGGGGATAGTATATTTTACAACTTCTAAGCCATTTTCGTTAAGCTAACGGATAACTATAGTTGAATATAAATTATTAATGAGCAGGTGCCTTGCAGCCTGCTCATTTCATTAAACTAAAGAGCAGGAGAATAGTGAGTGACAGTACTTTTGAGATGCCGAGGGACGGGCAAAAAAGTTGAGCTACAGTATCCATCGGTAACTTCAACTCGTTAGAGTAGTAACAAATTAAAAGAATGTTTAAAAATAAGTGTTGCATGCAGCTGAGTGGAAGGATATAGTTGGAAAAATTATATTCAGGAAGATGTTCGGTTGTACTTTGAAAAAGGGAAAGGAGTGTAACTAAAATGCCTGAGTCAGGGTTCCGTAGAGTATAATTAACTTTATCATCACATAATGGATGGGAGAGTTTATGTATCCAATTAAATTGGTTTTGTTTGATCTAGATGATACACTTTTACACTTTGACGACTATTGGGAAAATAGTGTTAAGGAAGCGTTCGGAAATCATTTTTTCACCAGTGAAATAAATATTAACGATTTATTTGAAGTCTTTAATAATGTAGAACAATTCTTAGTAAAGAAATTAGATAGCAAACAAATTTCTTTTGACGAATATCGGACTAAACGTTTTCTCTATTCGATGGATCAAATGGGGAAAACAACGGATGTAGAAACGGCAATTAACTTTGAAATGTTCTACCAATCAATAAGTAAAAAGCATATGAAGCCTAATGTGATGATAAACAAAACCATTAAGGATCTCAGTAATTATTATCAAATAGGAGTATTGACGAATGGAAGCAAAGGGTGGCAGAATGATAAATTGGAGGCAATCGGATTAAAGGGTATCATTCCAAAAGAGTATGTGTTCATATCCGAAGTTATCGGCTATGAAAAACCAAGCCCAGAAATTTATCATTATGTTCTAAGTATGACTTCTTTACCACCAGAACAGGTACTTGTCGTGGGCGACTCTTGGACAAATGATGTTGCTGCTCCAATACAAGAAGGGTTGAAAGCTATATGGTTAAATAAGAAGAATTATCAAGTACCTCAAGAGCCTCACCCTCTAGCAGTGATTACCGAAATAGAGGAGTTACGTGCGATTTTGTTGTCACACGTAGGGGACCACTGTGAATAGCACAAGATGCTCCTCCGCTTTGTTTATTCAATAATAAATACTGGATTGTCAACATAAAACTGGACAATATTTATGAGGGGATTTTTCTAGCTTCAATGGGAG
>NZ_JAOQIO010000039.1:0-36134 GCF_025567575.1 Paenibacillus baimaensis
GTCTGATGTCTTCATTCTACTAGCCCCTATTTTTTCTGTCCAATTTACTGTAGCCGATCCACTAATCAACCCAACAGTGCGAAGGAATGTTTCAGTGAAGGGGATAAAAGCACGATAGCCTTAGCTTTTTTTCTATCAAAGGTGGATATCGATCCCCAGTTATCTCAAAAAATATTGATCTTTGATGATCCTCTCTCTAGTCTAGATCGGAATCGCAGATTAACTACTGTTAAACTTATTAAGGATCTATATTCGCAAATAAAACAAGTGATTGTACTGAGTCATAATGAATATTTTCTTTCAGATCTATCTAAAGGCATTGATAGAGGTGATAAAAGGACTTTACGTATATCGGAAAATTTTTTAACAGATTCCTCGAAATTAGAGCCCATAGACTTAGATGCATTAGTTGAGATTGACTATTTTAGGCATATAAAAGAACTTGAAAAATTCCTTCAAAACGCAGACATTAATCAAAAAGATAGAATACTTGGACTTATGAGAAATATCTTGGAGGCGCATATATGTTTTAAATTTTATAGACAAACTATTGCGATTCCTGAAAACAGCAGGACATTTGGAAGATTAATAGATGAGTTGGAAAATCAAAATGTTGTTTTTAGAAATGATACTATTCCTTCTTCTATCATTTCTAAATTGAGATTAATTAATGGCGTATCCTGTAAACCACATCATGGTGAACCGGAACCTAATTATAGGGCTTTAGGTTGTGATCCAGAAGTAATGAGTATTAGAGAATTAGCTGATCTAGTAAGAGATACATTAGAATTAATAGATGATAAATTATGAGATAGCCACTCAAAATAGCTCTATTTTTGTTATATGGGTGGATCGTTTTCTGATAAATCCGATAATGTAATTGGGATTGTTCAAGTGGATATTTATCAAATTTGAGCATATCGAATCTTGTCTCAACAGATGCATCGTAATAATGAGGGTTTCTTTCGACGGATATTGAGTTTGAGAAAAAGAGAATCACAGCTGATAACAGTAAAATTTGTACACTTCAAAACTTTAGGTGATAAATTAAATAGATATGTTAGTGGAAATCCTTCAGATGTAGATAGAATAAAACATAAACTGGTGTCAAAAATCATGGACTTTCAGTTCAACAAGCCTTATGGATCAAAAGTTTGATTTTGAATTTCCAAGTTATTCCACGATTTCACCAAAGGTACTGGGATGATATAAGTTGGTAGAATAGTGAATTATAGTGGTTAGCTCGCTGAGGCGGGATTGGAACTTTATTCGCGTTTTGGCTCTTAACTCTAAACCATACCAGTGAGCCTCTGAGCCTGATTCCACTAATATCAATATGATCAGTCACTATATAAATAAACCAAACACTTGATTTTAGTTTTGAACATTCATTATGAAAATTTTTTGGAAGTGGATTATTTGTGGATTCTTATAAAAAACTTAACAAGACAGTAAATGTAGGGGGAGAGGGTGAAAAGTTGCTGCAGGGGTTAACTCTCATTTCGGATGTAGTTACAAACAAAACAATCGAATACGCAAAGGAGAGGTTCCAACGCTATTATGTAATTTTCAATTCATTAATCGCAATTCAATCGTATCATGATCATGACTATTACGATAGCGGGTCAATTAACATTTTTATTGGAGCTGATCTTAATGTTGATTTAAATGGTAAAACGATAAGCTTAAATGGTTTTAAATTTATTGATTATTATCGATAAAATTAAATGTGAAAAACGATATATTGATTCGAAAACGGCATACAATGCATAGATACGATAAAGCTCAAGATCGATTTGTGAGTTTTCAATGATGCCTGGTACACCAACTACCTAACACTGTATCTACTACGTTCGTCCCTTGGTCTTCAAGTGGATCTCAAGGAAGTGTTGCACCACCTAACCGCATCGCGGACGGTCCGTAAGGCGTGGTAGGATTCGTAGATACAAAATTAACTAAAATTGCACCTGTGTAACAATAACTTAGGGGGTATTAACTGTGGGAATAAAGGTAAGAACCAATTAAGATTATTTTAATATTACTGCGGATATTGCAAAGAGTGTTTTTATAGAACTGCCTAAGCCACTACCATGGATTGAGCCCTCAATAAATATGTTATATTTGAATTCTGCATCGTCGCTCATTTTCGGGAATTTTTATGCTTCGATTATTTGTTGTAGCACTTTGTTGGAGCACACACTTAGATTAGCTGTGTTAGATCCAATTAACAATGGATTACAAAGAAAACTATCTGATACTCAGTTAAATAAATATCAATCAATCTCAGCGCTATTGAAAGCACCTAACATTAACTTGATTATTCCAGATCCTAAAGATAGGGATTGGTGGGTACAAGTAGCCAGCAGACTAAGGAATAAATCGACTCATTTTATTATCCCAACATTGTTAAAGCTATTTACAGGTAAGGATTATCATCCAAGTGATTATATATTAACTAATGATGACGGTACTCCAAAGCATGATTTATTACACGACTGGGGATCATTTTTTCATAAATCGGATAATTATATTGCAATCCGATTCTTTAATGAGTCGTCAGAACAACTTCAAAAAATAATAACTAATACACAATGGAAGTCTGATCTAACTTGGTGGAAGTCTCAGGAAGAATACTACAATATGTTTTTTAATTTTAAGTGGAATATTGAGTCAATGAAGGAGAGCTTAAATAACATGTATGTAGATTTACTGGATAGGAGAAAGAAAGATTCTGTTAGTGAACTCGAAGAGGACAGCAACATTAACTAACGCCGTATTAACGCTGGATCTGGAGTTTCCTTTGATCTGTCCGAAGCATTTCTGGAGAAGTGGAGTTAGGCAGACAACCCTGCGAACCTAACTAACCGTATCGCTGCTGGTAGCAGTTACTTTAAGATTATCGGGTTCGTGAATGAAAAACGTTATATTACATCGGAACAAAGAACTTAATGCTAATTCAGGCTACTTCGAAGGGGTTTACTATATAATGATTCAAATATTAGAGGATCTGTGGGAGAAGCATATAAATCTTTAATCTCTTTAGCGTGTTTCAATTTATAAAAAGATAACCCAGAGAACCCGAAAAGAGAACGTACTAAGTTTTGTGTAAATGGTTAAACTTTCCATTAAGGGAGATGATCATTTATGCAAGATGTAAAAGACAAGACATTGAAGGAATTAGCTAAGGATTGCCGAACGGTCGAAGATGTTCATGAGATGCTAAAGAGTATGTTCCGCGACACCTTACAACAGTTGTTTGAAGCGGAAATAGATGACCATTTAGGCTACAGCAAACACAGTTCTGAAGGCGACCATACAGGCAATAGTCGGAACGGTTACAGTAAGAAGACATTAAAACCAAGTTTGGCAACACCGAACTGCAAATACCTCGTGATCGAAACAGTGAGTTTGAGCCTCAAGTTATCAAGAAGCACGAAACGAGCCTTAATGGCTTAGAGGAGCAGATTATTGGTCTCTACGCGAAAGGCATGTCTACTCGAGACATTGAAGATCATATGCGGGATCTGAACGGCATTGACGTATCGCCTACGATGGTTAGCAAGGTGACGGATAAGATCATGCCTTTGGTTACAGAATGGCAGTGCAGAGCGTTAGACCGGGTCTATCCGATCGTATTCTTGGATGCGATCCACTTTAAGGTTCGCCAAGAAAATCGTATTATTAACAAGGCTGCCTACAGCGTTTTGGGCATCAGCATGTGTGGACAGAAAGAAATCCTTGGCATCTGGATTGGCGAACATGAAAGTGCCAGCTTCTGGTTAGGTATGTGCACAGACCTCAAAAGCCGCGGTGTAGAAGACATCCTTATCGCTTGCAAGGATGGGCTTTCCGGCTTTTCTGCCATTAACGCTGCGTTTCCACGGACGCAGATCCAGTTGTGTGTCATTCATCAGATTCGTAACTCGATGAAATATGTGACGTACAAGGAAGAAAAAGCGGTCTTAGCTGATTTAAAAAAAGTGTACCAGGCCCTGACATTAGAAGAGGCGGAGGCTGCCTTTGCTTCCTTTAAAGAGAAGTGGGGCAAGAAACACCCCATCATCATTCGCTCCTGAGAAACAAACTGGATCGAGCTTACCGTCTACTTTGGTTATCCAGCTGAGATTCGTAAAATGATGTATACCACCAATATTATCGAAGGCTACCACCGCCAGCTTCGAAAAGTGACCAAAACAAAAACGGCTTACCCATCGGATGATGCCTTGCGGAAGATTATCTATCTTGCCACCATGGATGCATCCAGAAAATGGACTATGCCGTTACGTAGTTGGAAAGAATGTATATCACAGCTTGCCATCCAATTTGGAGACCGGTTGCAAGCGGAACTATCTGCATGAGGATTGACTTGAGAGCCGGCTTGACATGGAGCCTCTATGGGCATGATTCCTTGCGATTGGGCGATAGCTCGTAAACTCGTATCGCTAAGGCCGTTTAGCCTATCATGCCCACCCCTCCATGTAAAGCCTCTGGATGAACAGTTTGTCGGTAAATACCATTTACACAAAATAATTTACGCTCTCCCCGAAAAATCTTTCGGGTTCTTTTCTGTTTTAAATAATCTAAAAATATTGAATTTTTAAAAAAAAGAGAATTTTACTTTCTATGCATAGCGGCTATCATCATCAAGTATTGAAATTATGGCATCACTTTCTTCCGTAGTCAGATACTCAGAGCTACCTAAGAATTGAATTCGATTTATTCCCTGTGAATAGGCAAGATATCGTTTTACTAAGTTTTTGTATAGATAATCAATCGCCTTTACCGTATTCAATATTTGGTCAGCCTTTTCCTTCGTAACTTCTATCCTTGTCGTGGTAATTGTACCTAATTTTTGATTTTTTGACCGCAATTTTTCAACTTCCGTCATTTGTACTGGTAATTTATTATGCATAATAAGCATTGAATCTTTAATGAATGATTCAACAATAGCTTCATCACTTGATTGAATATCAGTTGTGGCTAAATCCAATGGAGAAGGGTATAGATAAGAGTAAAACGGTGCAAATCCATGTTTCAACTTGTTATATGTATCGAATAAGGTAAAATTGGATGGATGTTTACTTACAATATTTTCTGCGATCCATTCCATCCGATCTGATAAAATCGATGTTGTCGAAGATATTCCTTTCCAAATCAATTCTTTTTCTGTATCGGTCAAATCTATAAATATAGTATCCAATTCTTCTTTGGTTTGAGGAATTCTAAATATTTGGCGAATCCTCATATCGACCTCATCTTTGGTTTGCGTTGCTTCAAATCCTGGCTGCAAATAGGCTTCACTTTGGTCAGAAAGCATTTTTATGTAAAACTCCTTTGGATAACCAAAAGCTACAAAGTGTTCGGCTAATGAAGTGGATTCGAGAACATGCCTATAGCATGAGGAGCAGAATCCCGCAAAATCTTCAATTATTGCACCGAATCGAATAATTAAATCACAAAATAAAGCATGGACTGTCAGTGTATCATCGATATTTTTCACATCAATTAACTTGTCTACAAAGGTATCATACATAACCTGGAACATTTGAGTGTTGTGATTAATTCCAAAGAAATTCTTACTCCACAAGAGTTTTAAACTATCTTCATCAAGCACTTCAAGCGATTTTTCGTAAATTGTAGTGCTATCAGGATTTGGTATTAAATTAATGACTTTTTCATTGTTTACAATCGTAGAAGAATTGATTTCAAAATCCAAACCATAGATTTTTTCTCTCATGATAATCCCTCCCTATTTGTGGAAATACGATCCAACTATACCATGTTCTACTCTACTAATCTACCCAATTCTGTGACTCCATTGGCAATAATAAGAATTTGCAATATCTTTTCTGGATTTAGAATTTTTTTTCATAGGTAATTGTGAAAACGCATAAAACAAAATATACAGGAGTTAATTGCTACGGAGGTAACAAATGTTACGTATGGAGAATTGATTAAGGGAGAGTCCTGGAGGTTAGTTCCTACCTAAAGTGATAAAGGAAAATGTGGATTACAGGATTAAGACGAAACACATCGATATGGGGGGGAATGAAGGGACAAAGTGACTTACAACTCACATCATGTTCTTGTCCAAAGTGAATGACGGACGATTTCCATCGGATCTCCATCTTGCCAGGATCTGCATCGGCAAGGCGGAAATCTCCGATTTGTTGATTTCTGATTTATACAGATTGGAAAGATAGTTTGAACTATAGGCTTTACCATTGCCATCAGATAAGAAAAGGGGGGCGAGCCCCGATCAATCTCGCCATTAAGGCCGCGACGCTTACGGACCCCCCACCAACTGAAGCACATACTCGAAAATAACGACTTCGCGAGCCCTTATTCCCTATTCAAACCACATCTAGATAATAGGCGCCAGCTTCAGGCAGATAATAAATTCTATTCAAAGGAAATCCTTCGGCCGACGCTCGCTGGGGCTGTATTACCAGTGCCTTGCTCGGACTCCTGTGCAGCAGTCCCGCCCGTGTGCTTGGCCGATAAAATCGTCATCAGCTCTTTGTAGCGTTTTTCGGTGGCATACTGCAACGGCGATTTTTGATAAACGTCCTGCTGATCGGGATTCGCGCCCAATCTCAGTAAGAGTGAGGCGATTGTCGGGTTGTTTTCGCCCACGGCGTAATGCAGAGGTGTTCTTCCCATGTAATCGCCCTGATTTATATCAATGCCTTCTTGCGACAGAAGAGTGATCATCGCCAGGCGCTCCTGCTCCGCATACGTTTCCAAGGAAGTGATGTCCTCCAGCATAATATCGTTGTACGTTATAGTAAGGCTGATCATGTTCCGTCCCGTGCCGTCCTGATACGTTTTCTCTACTCCATGTCTGATCAGCAGATGATAGACTGCATTTTTCGGGTACCATTTGAGGAGTTCTTCCATGAGACCGCCGAGCTCCGGGGAACGTCCGCTCGAATTTAAACTGGAGATATATGTATCCAGAATCGCAACTTTGCCCGTTTTAACGGCCTGTACGATTGGAGACGGAATCCATACCTTATGCGAGTAAGGATCCGCTCCCGCTTCCACGATTTTGTGCACTAAAGCCGGATCGGCATCGTTCCGGTTGCAGGCGTACAACGCGATGTCTAAAGAGCGAACGCTGGAATTCGGCAGGATAAGTTCGATGAGCTTCTCATTGCGGTTGATAATCGCGTAACTTAAGGCCGTTTGGTTTTCCGAGTCTTCCGCGTTGATATCGGCGCCCACGCCTATTAAATATTCGACAAGAGCTGGTTTGTTTTCGGAGGCGGCCACCAAGAGGGCGGTTTTTTGGTTGCGGAGCTTCGTTTCCAAGTCATAGCCCTGCTGCACGAAGGTGGCGACGATTTCGACTTTTCCCTGCTTTACCGCCTCAAAAACTGACCGTTTTTCGTCCTTCGAAAATTCCCGCTTCGTTATTATGCCTTGGGGAACTGCAACTGCGGAAGACAAGGGCTGCACGGCTGCCTGAGAAGACTCGTACTTGATGCCCAGATAATGAAGCATGAGCACGAGAAAAGCTTCGCCCTGAGCCGCGCTGCAATTGAGCTGACCGGTAAATTCCTCGCTGAGCTGCTGAAAATCGCTTCGGGTTAACTTACTGTTTTGACGCACAAAAATCTTTTGAAACGTTTCGGTCCGGGTAATTCTTAGCAGGTCCCCGGCCACTAGACGGTTAAAATCTTCAATCGAGAGTATCACCATGATAATAGTCCTCCTCAAGCATGAACTTGCGTAAATAAGGTATGGCTGGAACGCCCAGCCGAATGTATAATTATTATAGCTTCACCCCAAATAATTTGAAATACATAATTCGACAAGAAGAAGGAATGACAACAATGTTCGACATCACTAGTTACCTGCAAGCCGGTTACCCGACACTATGGATTCGTACATGGGAGGAAGAGCGTGCGTTAATGCAATTGGCCAAAGTGGCCTGCGATCAGTCCTTGAAGCTGAAAGTGTGGTCCATTACGGAAGGTTGGGTAAGTAAAGATACGGGGAAACGGTTGGAAGTGACCGACCCCGTGGAAGCTCTGAATTCGGTGCGGGACGGCGAGGATTCGAGTCTCTATGTGTTTCTCAGCTTCCATTTTTACCTGGGAAGCCCTGAAGTGCTGCAAAAGATTAAAGATCTTATCCCGATTGCCAAAAGCCGCGGCCGTCACCTCGTGTTTCTGTCCTGCCGCGTCGACCTTCCCCCCGAAATTGAAAAAGAAATTACACTGATCGATATTCCCCTACCCAAAATAGAAGAGCTTTCCGCTGTGCTGGACAGTGTTTTAGAATCGGTTCCTCACTCCATCCAGGTGGATGATCGCAAAGCATTGCTGGAAAATGCGCTGGGGCTCACTTGCGCGGAGGCGGAGAATGTGTTCGCCCTGTCGCTTGTACGCCACAAAAGCTTTTCGATCGAGTCCATCCGCAACGTCCAGCTTGAAAAATCTAATATCCTTCGCAAATCGGGCCTGCTCGAGTTCATCCCGGCTGATCTTACGACGGAAGAAATCGGTGGGTTGGATTTGCTGAAATCATGGCTGTCCGAGCGAAAGCGAGCTTTTTCCGAGGAAGCGCAAGCCTTCGGTCTGCCGAACCCTAAAGGAGTGCTGGTCGTCGGGGTGCCCGGCAGTGGCAAATCCCTTTCGGCCAAAGCGATCTCGAGCGCTTGGAACTTGCCGCTACTGCGCTTCGATATCGGGAAGGTGTTTGGCAGTCTTGTCGGGCAGTCTGAAGAGCAGATGAGACGTGCGCTGCATTTGGCAGAGTCGATATCGCCTTGCATTTTGTGGATCGATGAACTGGAAAAGGGGATGGCTGGGCTGCAGGCGTCGGGTTCGTCCGATTCCGGCGTAACGGCGCGTGTTCTTGGAACGTTCCTCACATGGATGCAGGAGAAGACGCTGCCCGTTTTTGTGTTTGCTACCGCAAATAATGTGAACGCCCTGCCCCCGGAAATGCTGCGGAAAGGGCGATTCGACGAACTGTTTTATGTGGATCTGCCTAGCGAAGCAGAGCGAAATGATATTATTCGCATTCATCTGGAGAAGCGCAGGCGCAATCCGAACGCGTTTGATCTGGGCCATCTTGCCCGGGAATGCGATGGTTTTGGCGGAGCCGAGATCGAGCAGTCGATTGTTTCCGGGCTTTATCGGGCTTTCAGTCATAATCGTGATTTGCAGACAGGCGACATTTTGGAAGCATTTCGGGCGACCAAGCCGCTTTCGCAGATTATGAAGGCGCATATCGAGCGGATCCGGGAATGGGGAGCGGCGAACGCGCGTCCGGCCTCCTCCAGCATGGTGGAGACGACCAGCGACGACAATAAAAGACGCTTGTTTATTTAAGCAGGAGGCAGGAGAAACGGATGTCACATTTTACAACTTTGCAGACGACGATCAAAAATATCGAGGCGTTGCACATCGCGTGCAGGGAACTCGGGCTTGAACTTGTGCAGGAAGGGCAGGCGCGGGGCTATCAGGGACACACCGTGTACGGGGATTATGTAATCAAATGCAAAGGGCCGTATGACGTTGTTTTGAATAAGCAGCAGGACGGTCAATATGCGCTTGTCACCGACTGGTACCAGGGACATGTGGCCAAAGAAATCGGTGATAGCGGAGGCCGTCTGCTGCAAACTTATGGTGTCGTTCTTGCCACGATGGAGGCTCGCAAGTTGGGCTACACAGTTTCCCGCCAATCCATGCCGGACGGCTCCGTGAAGGTGGTTTTGACTCAGGCGGCATCAGGCGGAGGAGGAGGGCTGAAATGAAGCAGATTGTTATTACCGTCGGGACCGACGGCTCCGTTTCGATAGAAGCCCAGAACTATAAGGGCAGTGAATGCGACGCGGCGACCCGGCCTTTCGAGGCGGCATTGGGACAAATAACGAAAAAAAGGCGAAAACCTGAGTTTTATGCAGCGGAGCAGGGTAATGTGAGCAAACATGAAAAGTTTTATGAATAAGGACGCACAACGCGATTGTGATGAACCGGTTCAGGACGGCGAGATACACCTCATGCTGCATACGGGTGTCACCCCATACTCCTTGGTGAACGGTCCGGGGCTGCGTGCCGTCATCCATATGCAGGGCTGCTCTCTCGGCTGCAAGGGGTGCTTTAATCCGGCTTCTCACGAAGCGGGAAGCGGCATAAAAATGAGCGTCGGTGAGATCTGCAAGAGTATACCTGATGAGGTGGAAGGTGTAACCCTCAGCGGCGGAGAGCCTTTTCAGCAGCCGGATGGCTTGCTGGCGCTTGTCTGGGAGCTGCGGCAACAAGGATATTCCATCATCGTGTTCAGCGGGTACACCAAAGAGGAAATTGCTCAGTTGCCGAAAGGGCGGAGCATAATGCAGTATATCGACGTTCTGATAGACGGACGCTATGACGTGGACAAGTCGGCTGCGGAAGGTCTGCGCGGGAGCGCGAATCAAGTCATTCACCTTCTGACGGATCGTTACCAGGCGCGGGATCTGCTGGATCGCCTGACGGAGCTGACTTTCCTGCAGGATGGCACGGTCACGGTGACAGGGTTTCCGCCGAGCAAATTGCAGAAACTTATAAAGCACGCTGGGGTATTGAAGTGTTCTTCAGATGGATTAAGCAAAACCTGAATGTGCCTGTCTTGTTTGGTACAACTAAGAACGCGGTGTTCAATCAACTTTTTGCTGCGCTGATGAATTACGTGGTCCTAAAATGGTTGTACACTCATGCTCTCTCTTTCGTTATTACATGCAAGTCAGTATCACTCATTCGGCTTAAGAACAGATTCAGGATGATCAGTTGCAAGTTGAATGGAGTATCGCTCTAGAGTGTTGGATAAACAAGCCTATTTGTCCTCTCTAAACAACCTTAAAATTGCTTAAACAACAGGCGTGGCTTTACTGGTATTTATGAAATCAGCGTTTTATGACAACGATAATTACAGAAAATCACGCTTTATGACAATTGTCATTACAGCGAGTGCCAAATAGACGGTACAAAACACCCCGATAAGGGGTGTTTTGAATGACAAACTGAATTACAACTCACAAAAGTTGTGGGTAACGATTATAAATGAGACAAATTACGTTTTATGTTTGAGACTATGAATTACAGCCCAGTTAGATCAATCCCTTGATTTAACTGGGCTTTTCTTTTGTAAATATTAAAGGAGAGAATTTAGTTAGAATGGTTATTAAAGAATTGGGATAAAGAAGATGAAAAGTATAGCTCTAAAAGGAAAGTTAATAATTGGGGGAGTCGCTATCATTCTCATATTATTTTATTGGTAGCTTTTATAGCCAGAAGAATCAAAGAACAATTGAATATGAATCTTTATAGGAGAGACTCTTGCGGTCTACAGGAGAATTTGTAATTTCCAATGAATATTTTGGGCTTACGACTATGAACGGCCTTGGCCGGAGGAGGAGGTTAGTATGAACGTTATAGAGGATTGGAGCGGCGAAACGAAAAGGGAAGCCGAATCGACTCGGTCGCTTAGCTCCCGGAAGATCATCCTGGCCGCCAACATGAAGTCGAGCTTCTTAACCCCGGATCAACGTGACCTTAAACACACTTCCTAATTCGGAACTCGTCTCCAGTTCAACGGTCCCCTGGAAAAATGCAAGCAAATGGCGGACAATCGACAGACCTAGACCAGCCCCGCCATTCCTACGTGCCCGTGACGAGTCGATTCGATAAAACCGCTCAAAAACCAGCTCCCTGGATGAAGGGGATATTCCCTTACCCGTGTCCGAAACCCGTACCACAACCCGTCCATCTTCATGCAAAACCTGTAGCGTAACATTCCCATTTGGCCGATTATACCGGATGGCGTTGTCCAGCAGGTTTCGAAAGACTATGAATAAGAAGCTTTCTTCCCCCTTGACCAAAGCAGTGCAGGGCTCTATCAGATGAAGCGTCACCCCATATTTGACTGCCACCGGTTCCATAAATGAAGTTGCGTCTACGAGAATGTTGGCAAGCTCTACAACATTGTGCTCACTATGCATCCGATCGTACGTCCCGTCAGCTAGTAGCAGCAAATCCTCCGTTAATGACTCTAGTCGCGAAAGCGTCCGCTCCGTTGTTGCCCTGTAATCTCTCCATTCGCTTGGATCAATGCCATAGCTGTCTCCGAGCACTTCAAGATTCGTGCGCAGGATGGAAAGCGGTGTTCTTAATTCATGCGCGGCCGCGGAAACAAAACGGGCCTGCTGTTGAAAAGAGTGTTCCAGCCCATCCAGCATCGTATTGAATACGATCCCGAGCTTCTTCAATTCATCATGAAGTTGGTCAATCTCTAGTCGTTTGTGCAGGGTGGTTGCCGTTATTCCAGCAGCTGTTTCACTCATCCGTTTCACAGGCTTCAGGATAATCACTGCGAGCCATTGCGCGCTGAGAACCATGCCTGCTAAAGCTACAAGCAAGCTTATGATTCTACCCTGTAGCTCTGACACAATCTTGTAAACTGAGAAAAAAGACTCTATAGTCGCATAAAGAATAATCATTAGCGCCAGATGAAGAATAGCAAACAGCGTCAATCTTGATCGCAGTGAAAGACGATTCCATGGTCTCATGTCGTTTCCTCTTTCTTTCCAGCGGTGCGCAGAGCCCATTTATACCCATAACCTTGAACGGTCTGAATATACCTTTCTCCTGCCTCTGGCTCATGGTGCGAGAGCTTTCTGCGCAAGGAATTGATGTGAACCCGGACCGTTGAGGTAAGAGGATCCGCATGGATATCCCAAACGTGCTCAAGAAGCCTTTCAGACGAAATGACCTCGCCGGGATGGAGCATCAGATATTCGAGCAAACCGAATTCTTTTCTCGTCAATGAAATAAGTACATTCTCTAACCAGACTTCCTTCGTTTTCGAATCAAGGGTAAGCTGGTCGAACTGCAGGACGGGACTTTTCACTGACGAACTCCGGCGAAGGAGCGCCCGGATGCGGGCAAGCAATTCATTGAACACAAAGGGTTTACGGAGGTAGTCATCTGCACCTGAATCGAGCCCTTCTTCCACCTCATCCGAATGGCTGCGCGCTGTCAACATGAGGATAAAAACATCGTTATGGTGTGATGACTGGCGAATTCGCTGACAAAGTGAAATGCCATCCAGCTCCGGAAGATTGATGTCGAGAAGAATCACATCATAATCATTGGTATCCGCCAACTCCCACCCGGCTAGCCCGTCATCAGCGATGTCCACTGCATAACCTTCCCGCTTTAGACCCTTGGCTAATGCACGTGAAAGGTCCTCTTCATCTTCAACAATGAGGATACGCATATCACCACTCCTTCCTTCCATGACAATAGCATATCACACGAATTTCCGCGATACGAGGAAAATAATGCAGTCTTTCGGGCCTCACTTAACAAGGATTTAACAGTTCAACCTTTATAATCAAAGTATTCTTACTTTTGATTGGAGGATATTTAACAGAATATGAAAAGAAGGAGGAGTTCTTTTGTTAATTGAGGTTGTAACAGCAGGACCGGGGTGTTCAATTTGCCAAAAAGCGCTAAAGTTAGTTAAGCAAGTAGCGGTGGAATTTCCGCAAATCGAGACTCAGGAGTTAAGTGTGGTTGATCAGTTTGAACGTCTCCAGGAACTGAACATTTTCAGCGCCGGAGCGATTCTTATCAATGGGCAAGCAGAATTTGGCTCCTTACCCTCACTACCTAAGCTTCGTAAACGTGTGTATGAATTGCTCAATAATGAAGATAATCACTAAATAAAAGGAGAAACTAATGCAAGATTTATATCATTTCACAATCACAGGCGGAATTTCCGCCTCTACCTACATCCTTGTGTTCATCGGCGGAATCGTGAGCGCGGTATTGGCATGCTATTTGCCTGTGCTTGCTATGTTTGCGAGTTATGTCCAGAGAGGAGCAGCCGGCGATAAAAGAAAAGCCATTCTGATATCTATCAACTTTATCTTGGGTATGCTTGTCACTTCACTGTTGACTGGTTTGATATTCGCGCTGCTCGGCCATCAGTTCCTGCCCTTTGTTGAGAAATATCGTTTACAAAACTGGATTCCGCCTTTCTTTGACATATTGGCTGGGTTGCAGTTGCTTGGTGTCATTTCAATCGCAATGCCTACTTTCCAAAAGTCGTTTAGCCGGCCAGAAATCCCACAAAGCACCGTAGCCGCCTTCAAATTAGGGATTCCTTATGGACTTGTCATTTCGCCCTGTGCAATCCCAATCTTTTTTGCGCTGATTAGCTATATTGCACTTCAAGGAAGTCCGATTCACGGAGCGTTGCTCATGATTACCTATTCGTTAGGGAAAGGCGTGGTACTCGTGGCTGTTGCAGTCTTTTCCATTTCCATTCTACGCAAATTGGCAAAATGGGGCGGTCCTGTAAAAAAAATTGCCGGCTACTTCTCACTCGTGATTGGCATCGTATTTCTGATCATTGCGTTTATGAAATATTAGCTTAGCGTATACCTGAATCCGTGATCTATTGAATGTGAAAACGTGAGAAAGATCAAGGGAATTACCGTTCCGATGGTGAAAAAGTAGAATAATCGCTCTTTTTTAAAATTCACCATCGAGGTGTAGTTATGAAAATCCAATTCGTACGATCCAAAGAGATCATTCTCACCACACATGCACGGTTGGCGAATGTCGGCTCCCTGCTTGCCCATACGAAGCAGAAGAAACGGTTGAATCGTACCGTCTTTCGCTCACGAAGTGCCTTCGAGCCCTACACTGCGCCAGCGTTTGGTGCTGCAGCTGCATCAGAGAAATCAGACTGGAACCGAATTCTGCCGGAGGAATCCGCGGATCTCTGGCTAAGTATCGCGAAATGAAAGCAATGGTGCGAACAGCGGGATGGCAAAATCGAATATGTCGGTTTCCGTGAATTTTGCAGAAAAAGCATTCGATCGTAAGCTCCGGCAAGTGTTTCACGTGATCAAACGTACGATGGATAGGGATGGTCAGTTGACTGCTGTTTCCGGAAATCGAAGTAAATGTATTTTAGCGGTTCAATTATAAAGGAGGAGCAAAACATGTCATTAACGCAAGTTTTAGCGGAAGCCAAACAGAAATTTATCGCGCATACCCCTATTCAGATTCAAACGGAGATGTTCCGTCAGATCCGGGAACAGCAGGAATCCGGTATTGCTTACGGCCGACATGAGGGGCAGAAGGCCAAGGATTTTACACTCAAGAATGCTTTGGGAGAATCGCTTAATCTTTATGATGAACTGTCCAAAGGGCCAGTTGTTCTGACTTTTTACCGGGGCGGGTGGTGCCCGTTCTGCAACAGTCAGCTTAAGGCCTATCAGAAGCTACTGCCGGACATTGAAGCCCTTGGGGGCCAGTTGATCGCGGTCAGCCCGCAAAGCCCGGACAACACGCTTTCCCAGCAGGAGAAAGAAGAGCTAACCTTCCAAGTACTTAGCGACACAAACGGTCTCGTGGCCGCTCTCTATAACATCCTCTACGACGTTCCGCATTACATCCAGGACATGATGAAACAAATTGGCATGGACCTGGCGGAATACAACGCGACGAACCGCTGGATCCTGCCGATTCCATCCACCTTTATGATCGACGAATCCGGCATTATCCGTTCCGCCTACGTGAATCCGGACTTTATGCAGCGGTTGGATCCAGAGAATATTCTGCGTGAATTGAGAAAGCTTTAATTATTGATTGTCCTGAATGGCGGAACAGCCGTACGTACTGCCGTAATCGCTGCCTGCTGGACAAACAGAATTACCTTAACAATAAAATGCGAAAAGGGCCCCAGAAAGGAGAGCCCTGCAAAAGCCAAGCTTTTGTCATAGCTATTACTTCGAACTGGAAATTCGGGTACCATGAAACGAAAAAGCAGTCGATCCTCATCCGAGGGCGGGCTGCTTTAATTCTATGAACAGATTAAAGATAGAGGACAAGATCCGGATAAACTGATTTAGCCAATGAACATGGATCGATACGATGATGAGTGGAAACAAATCTTCTAAATGGTGGGCAGAAACAGAAATGTTCATGAATACATATAAGCGGAATTGGTAAGGAATTCATATGATAAAAATTGTTTTAATTTGCATTATATAAAGCACTTATCAACTTATCTCAATTATAAGCAGAATAAATACACTTCATATCTCTTCGAACAATCCAGGAATACTTGCCCTGCTTGTTGTTTCTCTAAACGATACGACGTTTACGGTTCGAGCCTCTTAACAACCACCTCATGTAGGGGCATCCCGCCGTCTTCCCGTTCGATCTGCTGCAATATTTCAATTTTACATATGAAGAGCAGGAGATTCTACCATAAAATCCGATTTTGCATTTTAAAGGTAAAGGTTGAAATTCCACCACAAAATCCGAATACCCAATTAAACTAATATAAAAACTGATTTACTACACATTGATTTGCTTACACCGAACAGTTAAAGAAGTCGTTGAACATGTAAGAAGCGTTGCGAATAGACGCAGCGGCAGTTTAGTTGAATTAGGAACGCGGATAACTAAATTAAAGAATACTCACCAACACTACGGCGAGTTTTGCTTTATTATATTGTAAAAAGAAAATAAAGTTTAGACTATGAACCGTATCACAAATAGAGGCAATTTCTCTGAAGAAAAACTTGCAGAAGTCTGTATTTACAGAATGCGGACCCTTAAGAGTAGGTTAGGCCAGTCTTTTTGGAGTATATTGTGTAAACAAGCTTATGCGCGCTTTTTTATTGTTATACAACATATGGATTTGGTTTGAATGACAGACTCATTCTTTAAAATAGGGCGTAATCCCTCTTGAATATAGGTTCTCCACTAACTTGAAAAATTCTTCTGACGATAAATCCTTTTGACGCTGGAGCCAAAGACGAAATAAGGAAAGGGAAGTTGTCAGGTAAAACTCAATTAAGTATGGCGTTAAGGAATGGTTTTGCGGAACGTTTAATTCTAATTGATCCAAAGTGATTTCTTTTTTTAAGCGTTTTAAAAAACGGGCACTTCCATAATCACCCAAAAGAGCTTTAAGAACCAGGAGATGTTCTCTTTTGTCCAGACAATAGAGCGTATCTTGAACCGTATGCATCGATAGCTCTTTATTCGCCAATTCTTTTTTTAATTCATTCAATAAGTCATTTTCAACAGAGTCTAACAATTCGTAAATGTCAGTAAAGTATTGATAAAAGGTGCTGCGGTTATAACCTGACTTATTAGCAATATCCTGAACCGAAATTTTCTCAATCGGCTTTTGGCTATATAACTCACAAAAAACTTCTACAAACTTTTGTCTTGTTTTCTCCGTTATTTGGGGTTGCTTTTTCATGTTTCCCTCCTACTTGCGAATAAGAATATCATCCGACAAATAATAAAAAACTGATGGTTGATCAAGTAATAATAAAGATTTATAATCACATCATACAACATGTTGTCTGATAATGAAAAGAAAATGTTAATAAGTAGGGGTGGTTTTCATGTCAGCAAAACAAGATCGAATTTTAATTTTTGGTGCAGGTGTCATCGGGAGCATGTACGCAATTAAGCTCATTGAAGCAGGGTTTGACGTTACCCTGTTTGCACGTTCTAATAGATTTAAATCATTAAGAGAAAATGGCCTGCAATATAAAGAAAAAGGTACAGTTAGATCGATACAAGTGAATATCATTGATACGCTCGAAAATGACGATGTATACGATTTTATTTTCGTTACCGTTCGTTATGATCGGTCCGAATCAGCGTTGTTAGCGCTAAAAGATAATCAAAGCAAAAATATAGTTACGATGACTAATAATCCAATTGGATTTTCTTCGTGGCTGGATATCGTAGGGGATAGACTTTTACCAGCTTTTCCCGGCTTCGGCGGACAGATTAAAGATGGAGTATTGCATGCTCGATTTCTACCAAAGATTATAGCGGCAACTGCATTTGGAGAAATTAATGGTGTAGTGACAGAACGCATAGAAAACCTCGCAAAATTATTTAAAACAGCAAAGCTTCCCTACGATATTAAAAAGGATATGCAAGCGTATCTAATCACACATTCCGTATCAGACATTGCCATGCTGAGCTTTTTGCATTCTGAGAATAAGATAATTGACAAAAAAACAGCCAGAAAGACGGCACGCAAAATAACAGTCACTTTAAAAGCATATCTAAGGGCAATACAAAAAGCTGGCGTTTCAATTGATCCACCAATGCTTAAAATGGTGCTTAAATTTCCAAACTTATTTTTGGACCTTTTCTTTATGACATGGCTACGAACTAAAATGGTTAGGGATATGATGTTGCCGGATTATGCGAATAATGCTAACAATGAGATTGTGCAGCTGAGTAATGATTTAATGAAATTTTTAAGTCAAAATGATATCAAATCGGAAATACATGTTCAGTAATTTTTTTTGTTAAAATATTATGGTAATTTTTAATTTATTTTCATTAAATCCTTCAATTGGGCATTAATCTGAATATGAAAATCGAAATATATAGTTTTTTCGTAGCATCCTTGACTAAACTAACGGGAAACGATAATTGAACAACAACAGCGGCAGTCTAAGACTTTATTTTCACAGAACAATTATTCAAGTAACTGATCTTCCAATGCCTCTCTTGCTACTTGCTGCGCATAGGAATACCGAGCGAGCGCCCAATTTGTCCTGCGTTTAAAATGGTGAAGTGAAGCTTTAGCTCCGTGTTGCCTTGAACTCCTTATAACCATGTTGCATCAGGGCCGTAAAATCAACCGTCCGACGGGGTGTACTTACCCACGTCCGGCTCGAATGCCGTTCCACTCGCCAGGTTCAGTTCCACGTGGGTGGTTCCGCGATCGTCGGTCAGCACGATCATTCGCGACCCGACGACGGGAACGCGGTCGGCGCTGGTGCGCATGTGTGCTAAGATGACACGAGGAGCACCGTCAACGATATAATTTACCTCAACCGTGAACATTGGGAAATTAAAGAGCCAACGGTTAGTAAAATTCACGGCGGTCAACGTCCCGGTGCATGACGAACCCTCCACGCGGAGTCGCTCGATGTCCGCCTGACGCCGCCGGGCGTGGGCGATAGAACCGGGCAACCGCAGGAGCGCGATGGCGGCCCAGAGGGCGAAGCTAGCTCCAACGACGGCGCCGAGCTCTGGCGGGATCGTCGGCGATGTCACTATGGCTTCGAGGTCAAAGGGGCGCGACAGGTCGCTTGTCAGCGTCCAGAACAGGAGGACTCCCGAGACTGCTGCGAGCCCTCCTGCTACCGATAGCGTCGCGAACAGGCCCGCCACCCTGGTCTGTCCGAACTGCTCAATCGATCGCGAGTACACTCCACCGGTCGTACCGATCGCGATGAACAGCAGCAAAACGGCGACGCCCACTGTGACCGGATGACCGAGGAGCATGCTGATCGCCGGTGTCGGCGCCATGCTGAGCAGTGCGCCGAACGGCACGGAGCCTGTCAGCGCCCACAGTGCAGCGGCTGTAAGCAGCCACGGCATCAGCGGAGCCGCGCGTCCGACGCGACGTCCCGGCAGGAGCATAGTCATCCGTCCGTTCTTATCCGTGGTGGAGAACAGCGGCAGCATCTCGATATGTTCTTGCTGCCCGTGCTTCTGCTGACCCTCCGCAGCATCCCTCATTGGCATCGCCCTCCCGAGGAAGATACTCGCACCCTGAGTGGCGGATGGGGATTCCCCGCGACGCGGCCGGGACGATCAACCTTAAAATGGAGGAGTTTCTTCCCTTTTTCTTCCTCATTATTGAACGTTTTTTTATAGGTGTTATGATATTCTAGGTGCCGTAATAGAAAGTTCAACTTCCTATTATCTTTGTACTCAGCCATACACAACTTCACCCCAAATATTTCATATCTATATTTTACCACTATAAGGTTGTCCGCTGTAAATCCCCCCAAGTCGACATGCATTTCAATATGGCGTGAGCAACTAACAGGTACGATAGTTGAACGGAACAAGCAGATCACCGCGCAGCAGCAGTTCCTTTCGCATTTTTCGCCGATAGTATCGTTAAACTGACCCCGATCAGAGCGAGGGAAAGATAGCACAAATCCCCAAAGCACGCTCCATCCGTGTTTTCATAATGGCTATATCGACCATGCCAAGATCGAAGCACAGGGATAATGAAAAAAAATCCTTGCGCGCCTACTTGTAAAGCGTTCACTCTGCACCCCGTATCTCTATCTGTTTGAAATTACCCAACAGCTCGAAAATTCATCTTTAATTACTCCTTTTTTCTCTTTTTTCTCCCGCCAAATCCTCCTTTCGCTTTTCCTTTTACTTTTCCTTTTCGTTTTTTCTTAACTTTTACCTTATATGGCGTGTCTATCTCAGGCAGGTCGGGTTTTCGCTCCCTTGAACTTGGAAGCTCCCGTGGTTCGGATCTTGATGCCCGAACAGGTGGTTTACTCCGAGGGACCCGTAGTGTATCCGGATCTTGAGTATCTCCCCAGCGTCTTCCAGTTGCGGAGCGACTGCTTGATGTCGATGAAGAAAGGTAATTGCCATGTAATATTCCTTTATCGTCTTTGGTCACATGCATGGCTGGGCTGGTCATCGCAAATGCTTCCTTATGAGTAATGACCTTATTTCGGGCAAGGTCATGAGTGCTATGAAAGGCCTTTTCTGCCGACTCCGTCATTCTTCCTTCTGACAAAGGATAATCGGCGCCATGGAGGATTGCTGTATTCGTTTTGGCTTCGTCGGCTCGTATATTTCCAGCGCCGACCGAGACTTTATCAATAGCTCTGGTAAGCGCAGCAATCGCATGGGATCGCTTATTTTTGGCTTTCAATTCTAACGCGGAGGCAAAAGACGCTTTTGCCTCTTTTGCCTCTTTATGATCAGGACCAGCCGTTGAAGTAATAAAACGATTAAAACTTTCCAGGGCTTCTGGCGTAGTTGCCGTTTCAATTGCTGACCCAAAAATTCTGGCTATGTTACTATCGGCGATAATATGGTTCCGGCTTAAACCTAAACTGCTCATATTAACTTTCGCTTCCAGGTGTTCGATACCCCCGAACGTGGCCGAATGATCGGAACGGGAAGTGTCTCCACCTTCTCTTTTACGAAGACCCGTATCAACTCTTTTGGGAATTCCTTTTCTTTTGTACTTGGCGACGAAATCTGGAAGAGGATCTCGACCAGGCACCATGACGTCAGTTCTTGGTTTTGGTTTGCCACTGCGTGGTACCCTGCCTCCAGAGATGGGTGGAGATTCCCCTTTTTTGACAGCTCGTTTATAAGAGGTTCTACCCCCTTTTGAAGCTCCACCCCCATCTGCCTGATCCGCGGAGGGCTCCCCAGGTTTAGAGAATGGGATAAGTTCTGTTCCTTTTACGGTATAAAAATTGTCGAGATCTTCGTGTTTTGTCATCAGATCAATCAATCTAGCTTCGTCTGTATCCCTTTTGTACAGTTTATAGATACTGGAAGTTTCGATTCTCGAATACGGCTTATTGGATGAGTTCATGACTACTCGTTGTACCGCTTGATTGTCAGACTGTCTATTTAGAATAACTGGCTTTTCTCTAGTTTTTGCTTGTATAGGTTTTGACGGCAGCGAATCAAAAGATTGCAGATACTGCATTGTTCCTCTATTGCCAATCGTATTCTGTAGTTGCATAATAAAGGAAGGGGATAAATCGGCCTGAGGTGTCTTCACGGTAGAATTGCCTGAAGGGGAGTGCTTTGAATTCTCTCGCCCTTTTGGATCGTGAGTGTGAAACAAGATCGCACCTCCTAAATAAAGATTATTATACATATTCTACATCTTATTTCTTTCCCCTTTTTTTCTAAAATTGCTTGATCGGCAGGATGACAAATGAACAATTATATGAGTTTTTCTAAATCTCCGATTTGGGATCTTCAGCGTCGATATTTCGAAGAACAAGGCATAGAGGCATGGAGAGATAGTGAGGTTCCGTATTACATTACGAATAATTCGTTATTGGCGAACGCTTATGTGGAGATGGTATTCGGGTTTTTGAAGGATTGGGCCCGAGATGGTAACGATGTAAAGGAGCCCATATATTTGCTGGAGGTGGGTGGCGGGACCGGACGCTGCGCCTATTTCATGCTTAAATCGTTGGAATCCCTCTATATGCTGACAACGGAATCCTTGCCACCTATTCGTTATATATGGACCGATTTGCCTCAAAAAAATGTTGATTTCTGCGCTTCACATCCCCGGTTTGCAACATTTGTGCAAAATGAAACACTCGATTTTGCTAGATTCGATGTTGAGCAAGACAATGAACTGTACCTTATTCATTCCAAAAAGTTGATTACAACGTCCAGCCTAACTCAACCCATTATTGTAATTGCCAATTATTTTTTTGATAGCATACCTCAGGATTTGTTTTTCTTTCGGAATGGACAAGCTTTTGAATGCCAAGTTTCGCTGGAACAACCAGAACCGGAGAATACAGATTCGATAACAGAATCTTTGACGAATCTGCAGTTAAAGTACGGATACTTGAGAGTAGAAACTATTGATACAGGAAATCATTATAAAGATCAACTATTAGAAGAGTATCAAAAACAAATCGCGACTTCCCATGTTCTAGTTCCCTTTGTTGGGTTCGACTTTCTTGAACGTATTCGTCGATTTTCTCAAGTAGGGTTTATGTTGCTATCAGCAGATAAAGGACCCTGCAATTTGCAAGAGCTGGACGGACTGGATACACCCAAATTGGTCACTCATGGCAGTTTTTCATTGAACGTTAATTATCATGCAATGGGTTATCTCTACGAGCTACAGCAAGGGAAAGCCCATTTCCCCACGCATAAACAGAGCCATTTGAATACAGTTTGTTTGCTTATGGTACCAAATGCCGATGCATTTGGGGAGACTCGGCAAGCATATGCGAGATATGTCGACAGATTTAGTCCGGATGACTATTTCCAATTAAAAAAAGCTTTTTTTCGACACCTAGATCATATGGATTTTCACGAAATCTTGTCATTTTTGCGTCTTAGCTGCAATGATCCACGACTCTACGTCCAATGCTTACCCAGATTATTAAAATTGTCATCCGAACTTCGAGATGCTGACAAACATACGTTGTTTACACTCACTGAACAGGTATGGGATTGGTACTACGATATTGGAGACCAAGAAGATTTAGCCTTTCTGATAGGAACTCTGCTATATCAAATGGATTTTTATGAAGAGGCGATAGAATTTTACCAGAAGAGTCTGCAAAAAGATGGACCCTTATATTATAATATGGGCATCTGTTATTATCGGTTGATGAAAGACGAGGAATGCCTTGCCTGCATGGAATTGAGTCTGGGATTGGATCCGGAAAGCGTAGATGCAAAAAGAATTATCCATGAATTAGAGCGGAATGACATATAATCTGAAAATGAACATAATTCGAACAGGAGTTGCTTGGATGAAAAGAGTCAAAGTGGCTTCTGCTTTAATTTACGATGATCAAGGTCATAAATTCGCACCAATGTTTATTATGGTCTATGTACCCCGCAACTCTTGTTAACTTATTTTTATGATTTGGTTTTCAAATTCCGTTTGGATAGAGGTATTCTCATTTGTATTAGTTGGTATTCCAATTGCTCTTTCCTGATCCGCGCAATAACCACAGCAATTTTACGCTGTGAGCCGTACCATAAGTAAGGACAAGTTTTTTGGGCTGCAAAGCCTTCTATCTGATCGTCTGTCCGGCGCATAGCGACGTGGTTGTTGAATTTTGAGACGGGCGGCAAGTTAAGTATCGTTCATAGACCGATAATTTAAAACGCTCTGAAATTACGCTTATGCAGAATATTCTTTGCGCATTCAAAGATAAAGTTCCACGACCAGGGAAATCCCCAGATGCTTATTACGGCTATGTTACCAAGGTTTATACTCGTCCAGTCTTTAGAAACCAGGGGATCGGATCCCAAATTCATCATGCTATGGAAAATTGGTCAAAAGAAAATGAAGTAGAGTTTCTTATACTTTGGCCAAGTAGTGACAACGTATATTAGGAATGTTTACAACATTTATAATTAGACTTAAGAATGGAGATTGGATCGGAGGAGATCACCGTGTTACCTGCTTTAGTTGAAAAAACAATGTATCTGTTGTGTAGTTCTTTAAACGCTCGCATTTCGAACATTGAATCAGTTTATCTTTACGGCTCGGTTGCGTTAAAAGACTATATTGAGGGTTCCAGTGATATCGACTTCTTAGCAATTGTTCGAAATCCACTTACTCAGTCTGATATCCAAGCAATCGTGGCGGCACATGAAGAGGTTGAGGTTGTGATCCCAAACACTGGAATTATGGGGGCTTACATACTCTTCGATGACCTAGAGAATAAGCAAAATGAAATTAGTTCCTTATTGACTTACTATGATAAACAAATAAATACAAATGGCTTGGGAGCAGATATAAATCCAATTACTTGGTGGATATTAAAAAAACACGGTATTAAGATTTATGGCACCGACTTAACGTTCAATTACGATTTAGAAATTGCTTCTTTGCTCGAATATGTAATTAGTAACCTAAATAGCTATTGGGTTAATTGGATAAATAGATTAGAGAAAAAATTGTCGTTTGATAATTTATCGGAACAAGACATCAATGTTAAGCAACTTGATAAAGCAGTTGAGTGGTGTACTCTCGGTATGTTGCGACAACTGTATACATTAAAAGAGCATGATATAACAAGCAAAATTGGATCTGGAAACTATGGTATTACTGAATTACCAGAAAAGTGGAACAGACTTATTCATGAAGCAATAGCTATAAAGCGACTTCAAACCAATCGTTATTATAAATCACAAATTCAAAGATTGACTGACCTATTAGCATTTCTTAGATTTATTCATTTGGAAGCTAATCATGTATATAACAATTCTATTGATTCTTTAAACTATAGGAGAACGTTAACACAATAACACCAGGACGAGGCTGCCAGCACGATCGGCAGCCTCCATTACGTTGACGGGCATTTTTGTTGAAGGCACAGATCAAAAAGTTCTGAATTCCTTTCCGGAGGAAAGCAAAAACAATACGGATTTGAATAAAGCCGCGATTACCGTGAAAGATTTACTGACGATGCAGAGCGGATTAGATTGGCCGGAACCGCAAGATCCTTACGGAGACAACAACATTGTCAGCCAGATGATGGAGAGTCCTAATCAAGTTCAATTTATCCTTAATCAGCCTATGTCAAGTGCTCCGGGTACTGCCTTCAATTATAATACGGGGGCTTCCCATCTGCTATCCACTATGATTCAAACCCTGCTAAATGGGTCTCAGAATCAGCGGATCGCCTCTAAGGCACCATAGCTTATCGACTTTCCTCTCCCAGCCATAGTAGCAGTATTAACATACATAACCATTTTCATCATATGTGGTGCGGCGTTTACGCTGCAAATATGGTAAGGAAAGCGTACTTAAAATCCAATGACTGTAAGAAATTTAAGTGATAAAGTCATTAGTGTTGGGATGGCATCCATGTTAGTGCGCAATCAAGCTTGAGTTAATAGTTTGTTAATAGTTTATTCAGATAGATTCAATAAGCTTCGATTATAATAAAGCTAAGGAAACGTTTCCCCTCACTATACTTAGAAGGAGATACGAAATGAAACTTAGCAAAAAAGCAATTACGGCACTCTCATTTACGCTCGGAGCCAGTTTATTTATATCCACAGCTTTTGCTGATACATTGCTTGGCTCTGGTTATGATCGACTCAAGGGCTCTGCGAAAAATACCGCCGCACAGATGGAGAAGGGATTAAACAATTATACGATCGATGCGCTGCTTACGCTGAAGGGTAACGATCAAATCTTGTTTCAGACTACCATCTCCAAAAAAATCGATACAACCAAGCAAGCATCTGAAGAAACTACCGTGACTCAGGATTCAGAGGGCAAGTCCTCATCCAATTATTCATATTCCGACAAAAAGCAATCGGTCTGGAAAAACGGGGTAGATAACAAATATCATGTAACGGAATATCCTGATGATGCAGCTAGAGGGAGCCGGAGCTTGTTCACAAACCCTTTTAATGAAAAGGGAGCACCTGAGATCGAAAAGATCGTTGACGCAGTGGTCGGAGGGTTAAAGGATTATGTGCAGGTGGAAGAAAGGCCTGATGGGGGAAAAGCTTATTCAGGAAGTTTGTCTGAGGCACAGGTGCCTGCCGTAGTTAATGCCGTCTCCTCCTATGGCATCCAACAGATGATTAGAGACCAGAGCCGTATGGAAAAGAATGCAAAGATGACGGATATAGAAAGTGATATTTTTGTCAAAAAGGTTGTAGGCACGGCTGTTGAGAACAAAGCAGGCATATTGGAAAATGTGACGGGGGATATCTTCCTGTCCGGGAAAGACAAAAACGGCGCCCAGCATGATTTAACGATCAATGTGGTCGTCAAGCTTTCCGGTGTTGGAAATACAAAGATTGCTTTGCCTGACCTGACAGGAGCAAGCGTTGAAACGGTCAACCAGTCAGGTGGCCTCACTAGCAAGTATGTGGGAACCTATAAAAATAACATCATCATGGAGAAAGACGGAAAACTAGTGAAGATCGGCGAGAGAACCTTTGAAATCACAAGCGTGGAGAACGGTAAAGTGGCAGGCAAATATTACGAAACCGTTAAACCTGGCTTTGAGGCCAATTACCCTGACAAGTATAATTTTAATTTTGAATACAATCCTAGCAGTACGAAGTCCCTATCTTCCTTTACTTATAAGAATGCGAAAGGCGAGCAGGAAAACGGTCAGGTTCATGAGAACGGTCCTGGAAAGATTTATGTGGATCTGAATATCGAGATCATGAACAACAACTCGTACAGAAGCAGCAATAGACCTGATTTTGATGGTCAATTCAGCCGCGTATTTGAGGAATAGAGAGAGGAAGGGAAGCCGCCAATGCGGCTTCCTGACCATTTTATGGGGAGGTACTGTCGTTGACGAATAAAGCAATTGAAATCATCGGTCTTACCAAGGTATATAAAAACGATCGGGGCATCAGTGATTTGAATTTAGAAGTAGATCAAGGAGATATATTCGGCTTTTTGGGACCCAATGGGGCTGGGAAGACGACAGCCATGAAAATGATGGCAGGGCTCATGAAACCGGACCGCGGCGACGTGAAGATTTTTGGTGCCAGCATATTAGAGGATTACGTCAAAGCGATGAAGCATGTCGGCTGTATGATCGAGACAGCGGAGTCGTATCCTTATTTAACGGCCAATGAAAACCTGAAGCTGTTTGGCAGGTTTTATCCGCAGGTGGACCAGCAAAGAATCGACGAATGCCTGGAAATTACTGGTATGTTGAAGTATAAAAATGAGAAATCTAAAAAGTTTTCACTTGGGATGAAACAAAGGCTAGGGCTAGCGGCTGCTATCCTATCCAAGCCCAAGCTTTTAATTTTGGACGAACCTTTGAACGGATTGGATGTTGAGGGAATGTTGGAGATGCGGAGGCTGACTAAGCAGCTTGCTGATGAAGGTACGACCTTTTTTATTTCCAGCCACTTGATTCATGATGTAGAGCTTACCTGTACAAGAATCGGTGTTATATACGGGGGCAAGCTTGTCAATGTAGACTATACCCAAAACATTCTTTCCAATTACGCATCGCTTGAACATTATTTTGTTAGTGAGGTGGACAGGAATGCCAGGGTTTAAAGCTGCATTTTTGAATGAAGCCGTGAAGCTGTTGAAAAAGAAAAAAATTATGGCGGCTGCCATTTTGTCCATTCTGGCCGTTTTGATCGGACAAATTGCGGTTACGGCGGTTAAGCATGGCCTCGGCTTAAGGGTAGTAGGCAGCACGGAGTTTCCAATAGTTGTTTTATCGATTTTTACTTATACGATTTTACCGCTTTTTGCCATCTTTGTGGCGATCGACATGTTTAACGGTGAATTTTCGTCTAATACGATGAAAATAACGCTGGCCAGACCTGTTTCCAGACTTGGCGTTTATAGTGCGAAGGTTTTGAATATTGCTTTGTTTATATTGGCCAACCTGATGTTCGTTATGGTGCTTTCTTTACTGGTAGGGTTCATATTTAATCCTGCATCCGCTAGCTTGCTTGGTGTAGCGAGGGTGTTGCTGTCCTATATCGCTACTTTTTTCCCCGTGTTTGTGTTTGCCCTTTTAGTTGTCCTGCTATCCAATATACTACAGGGAGGGCTGGCGGTATTTTTCCTCTCCATCCTTATTTTTATCGCTTTTAATTTCTTGGGTATTTTCTTTTCTTCTTATTCCAGTTTTTTTGTGACGTCGATGTTGGATTGGTATACGCTCTGGATTTCGGAATCGTTTAATATATTCAAAATTTTCCGCCAGATCTTAATTTTATTGGGCTGTGGTATAATGTTATTTACCGCTGGTTATTATTTATTTGATAAAAAGGATATATAGAAAGGAACCCACATGCATTTGACCAAACGCTTTTTCGTGATGAATGCGCTGTCCGTGCTGCTTTCCATTGCCTTGACGGTTTTGGCAGTTATCATTTTTGTTGCCGCCTATACCAAAGTATTTGGCCACAAAGCGGATATCAATGAACTGAAAAGGGCTTACGAGGTCAGGACCGGGATCAGTGAGATCAAGCGGGAGGCGATGGCCTTCGAGTTCAAACAGCTTCTGGATAAAAAAGTTCAGCAAGAGCT
Source organism: Paenibacillus baimaensis (assembly GCF_025567575.1). Taxonomy (NCBI): domain Bacteria; kingdom Bacillati; phylum Bacillota; class Bacilli; order Caryophanales; family Paenibacillaceae; genus Paenibacillus; species Paenibacillus baimaensis. The sequence goes on from NZ_JAOQIO010000039.1 coordinate 28,609, forward strand.
GGCTGATCGGGCCCAGGTATTGGGTGCCCATGCCCTCCTATTCATCAATAGGGAGGTTGTATACGCTACAAGAGAGCTGAATGCCATCGATATTGAAAAAAGCCTGCTGCTGTCCAGTGGTACACCTAATCAGGATACCCTGGAGCTTGATGGCAAAACTTATATGTTTACCCGGGTGGATTATAAGCTTCCATCTGGCGATACGGGAGTATTGCTACTGCTTGCGCCAATCAAGCTGCAAACAGGCTTTTATATGCTGTTTGGCATTTTTACCATCAGCTTTTTCATCCTGATTTTTTTGTTGATGAACTTTTGGGTTTCTTATACATTCTCACGCGGGATCATTTCACCAGTATCCAGGCTGAAGGAAGCCGCTGTTAAAATCAGTGAAGGTGACTTGAGCTGCGAAATTGCAGAGGAAGGCGAAGGCGAGGTTCGGGAGCTGTGCAAATCGCTGGAGCTAATGAGGATCAAGCTGAAGGAATCTATTTATTTGCAGCAAAAATACGATGATAACAGAAACTTTTTGGTATCCAGCATTTCGCATGACTTAAAGACGCCAGTAACCTCCATCAAAGGGTACATCGAAGGTATTATTGACGGGGTAGCCAAGTCACCTGAGAAAATGGCAGAGTACCTGGAAACGGCTCGTTCAAAGACCATTTTGGTGAATGCTATGATTGATGATTTGCTTTTATATTCCAAGCTGGATCTGAACCAGCTCCCTTATCATTTTGAGAAAAGCAGCCTTGTGGACTATTTCGAAGATTGTGTTGCGGATCATAGATATGAATATGAAAAAGCCAATATTACATTAGAGCTAATCAATGAATTAAAGGAGCCTGTCCTTGTATTAATTGATCGTGAAAGATTAAAGAGAGTCATTCAAAATATCCTCGACAATGCTGCCATTTACATAGATAAGAGTGACCGGAGGGTTGCCATTATACTGAGGGAAACACGGACATCAGTCATTATAGAAATCAAGGATAATGGAAAGGGAATAGCCGAGAAAGACCTTCCCCACATTTTTGAACGATTTTATCGAGTGGATCCATCAAGGAACCATGTAGAGGGCAGCGGACTGGGGCTCGCTATTGCCAAACAAATTGTGGAAGGCCATGAAGGGGAAATATGGGCTAGAAGCATTGTCGGGGAAGGCACCCGAATAATGATCTCTCTGAAAAAGTTGTAGTAGGTTTGGAGGTTATGATGAAAAGGATATTGATTGTTGAGGACGACCAAAGTATTGCCAATCTGCAAAAGGATTATCTAGAGCTGAGCGGTTATTCGGTGAAGATCGTGAACAGCGGCTCAGAGGGGCTCGCAGCGCTTGAAGGAAAAGAGTTTGATCTTGTGATCTTGGATATCATGCTGCCGGATATAGACGGATTTGAAGTATTGAGGACCATCCGTGAGCAGGACGACATTCCTGTGCTTCTCGTATCGGCCAGAGCAGAGGAAATCTACAAGATTAACGGCCTCGGCCTTGGTGCGGATGATTACATCACTAAACCGTTCAGCTCCGGCGAACTGGTAGCCCGGGTTAGCGCACATCTGAAAAAGTTCGAGCGGATGAAGGAACGGTTTGGTAAAGGGAATGAGAGAAGCCATATCCAGGTCCGGGGCCTTGAGATTCAACAAGATTCCAGAAGAGTGTTTGTGAACGGGAATGAGGTCATGATGGCGCAAAAGGAATTCGACCTGCTTGTGTTTCTTTTGAAGCATGCCAATCGGGTGATTGGCAAGGAGGAGCTTTTTGAGCGGATCTGGGGGATGGATGCGTTGGGCGACGCTTCTACCGTGACCGTGCACATCGCCAGAATCAGGGAAAAAATCGAGGAAAATCCGTCCAAGCCCCAGTATATAGGCACGGTTTGGGGATCAGGGTACCGGTTTATGATTTAATTCATGCATTGGTATAGGCTAGCTACGGCTACTAGTAGTGGAGGCTGGTGCAAAGATCAAAATAGAAAGTGCTTCCCAAAAGAGAGCGGACAGTCTGTGATGCAAAGTGGTCGTCGGAGTCAGACTAACGGATGGGCTCTACTGGCACCATAGCTCATCGACCTTCCACACCCAGCCATAGTTTCAGTATATGATAGTTTGTATCCATTTTTATCCTCTGTGGTGCAGCGCTGGTCTTGCGCTGCATGGATGGCTAACGGTGAACAATATTTAATTTAAGATAGTATAGTAAAATAATCTGTACAATAAGTTCATTAAAATAGGGAGGAGAGTTCAATTCATGAAAAAAATTAAAGAATGGGGAATAAGCTTTCTAATTGCAATCGTTGCGGCATTAACTATTAAAACATTTGTCGCAGAAGCTATGGTTGTTCCGACTGGTTCGATGCTTCCAACCATTCAAATTAATGATAGATTAATTGTTGAAAAAATAATATGGATGGATGAATATCAGCTTGGTGATATTGTTGTATTTTATCCACCTATACCCGAGAAAGTTAATGAAAGGTATGTAAAAAGACTCATAGGAATTCCAGGTGATGTGATTGAAATTAAGAACGGGGCACTCATTCGTAACGGTGTAAAAATATCAGAAACTTACTTAAACGAGCCAATTCGGTATGAATTTGGTCCGATTACTGTCCCCGAAAACAAATACTTTTTTTTAGGGGACAACCGTAATGAAAGTTTCGACTCTCATTCGTGGACTACCCCTTTCGTGGATAAAGAAAGGTTGATAGGGAAGGTAGTTTTAAAAATTCCAACACATTTGATGGATAAGAGGAATTTAAGGTAAGCTTTTTACTATCTTCGCTCCGCTACGACGGAGAACGATAGTTGAGGGGCTTGCTTTGGGCTGCTCTTCTTTTTTTATTGAGGGACGGGCAGGTTACGCTAATATGAACGGGTAGTATGGTTCCAAAATGTGATATTATTATATTCTAAATACTAGTGGTTAAGTTTGATACGATACTTGAAAGAAAGGTAATGAATAAAGTTAGAAGTAATATTGAAGACGAGGAATTAAAAGAAGTTTTTTTAAAACGAATGGGCCATAACCCTAAGGAAATAAAGGGTAACTGGAAACAAGTGAATAGACGCTATGCTAAAAATATACTTACATATACTCTTTCAAAAAACAGGATTATCTAACACGAGTTGAAGCTTTGCAATTGATCAAGGAGCTTCATAATCGAGGTTACCAACAGATCTCTGAAAGACCGGATGCTCCATCTGAGCTGAGCGAATTGAAGCCACTATCTGGAGAAAAATTAGCAGGTAGATTTGATGGATCCGTCCCATCGCGTTAAAAGACCTTGTCCGAGATGAACCGATCATTTGCCCAATGCCTCTGCGATGGACGATGGACATTTTCTTTACCTTGTTTCCATCCGCTCACCGAAAGTTGATTCGACTCGTTTGTAATGTGGCTCGCAAAGCAAGCATTCATTAACCGAAATGATTAACATCAATTGATAACACATGGATTAGATGAAGAGTCCTTCATATGAGGGCTCTTTTTTGCTGTCCAAGTTTGTCGTTTTTCTGTCGTTGGAGCAGAATAGAACATATTCCTAACACGGAAACTCCCAACAAAAGGCTGATCTTTAACAAATCAAAGATCAGCCTTTTTAAGTGTTCTCATTTTTGGCGTCTTCTTTTTTAAAATAATCATCTACTTGTCTTTTTCTACTTCTCCCATAAAGCTCCTAAAGTTTTCAACGATTTCTTTTGATCTGGTATGGTGTAAATAATGTTCTCCTTCAAACGACATCACTTTCCCATGCATAGAATCCTTTACCTGTTCTTCATGTTTTGGTAACCATCCTTCAACATCCGTATTATTTTCTACTAAGAAGAAAATAACAGGAAGATTTTTAGGGAATTTTAAATTTTCGGCAGCTTTAAAATTATTTCTAAAATTTTCCCCTTCGCTAATGATGTTTGGATTCATCATGTTTTTGAGAGAAATCATTCGAATTTGTTCTCTTGTCTCATCATCAACTTCTGGTGTCAAAAGTTGGTCAGGATTTAGCTTCATTAACAATCTGTAGAAACCTAATTTCTTGAGCTGTTTATAGGCTTTTGATGGAAATTCATCATCCATACCACCTTGCGTTGGAAAACTACTGTCAATTCCAACAAATGCACTAACTTCTTTTTCGTATTTGTTCACATATTCTAATCCGTAAATTCCGGAAATGGAGTGACCCATCAGAGTATAGCGGTCAATATTTAGTTTCTGTAAACATTCATGAATTTCATTCACAATATTTTCAATAGTTCGTTCTTTTTCGGTTACATCACTTAATCCATAACCAAAAGGCTCAATCACGACTACTTTGTAAAATGGAGATAGCTCTTCCACTAGTGGCTTATAATCAATACCTGGCGCCGCTGTTCCATAACCTGGTAGCAGCACGACCGTTTCTTTGCCCTTTCCTTGAATCGTAACATTCATATTTTTCCCATCTACTGGTACAAGCTGTCCATAGGATTCAATTTTTCCTTTCTCCGATTTGTTACAGACAATATTAACTATATAAACAGTTATTAGAAAAACTCCGAGTGCTATACATATAGCTGCTATTATTTTAAGTAGAATGATTAGTATTTTTTTCATAATTCAATTCCTTTCCTAATGAGCTTAGTGCTGATAAAGTTTCTTCATTGGTATTTGTGTACATCTGCGTTTACAATTTCATCTTTGGATTTGAAGTGGTGATAGATTGCACCTCGAGACAATCCATCTAACCCTGTATTGTAGGTTTTCCATATCGCTCCTCACCCGATGTGGGTTTTAATTGAGCCGTTAATTCTCCATGCTCTAAGCCTCCATTTTGTTATCTGTCATACCCTAATACTAGTACAGATCAGACGGAGGGGCATTATAATCCCATCCAAAGGAGTGTACAGACAGGCGAACGGTGCCTATTTAGAGGTGAATGTAGCAATAGGTGAAGGAAGTAGCCACTTAGGAACGCCTGTATGCTTGCCGCCTTTCTCAGCTGCAGGCATTGGATACACGAGAATGTTCTCATTAACTTGCCAAATTAACTTATAAATGCCACTCGAGGCCATTACCTTGAAACGCAAGAGATCCGGTTACAAGATTTCTCAATCAGCGATTGTGGGAACTCAGATAGCGGAACAAGCAACAGATGAAGGATTTTAGTCTTAGGAAGTGGTTGGAAAATTGGGGATTTGCAGCCAAAGCGTTAGGCGTAGGTTAGATTAAGATAAAAATGGCTGCTTCGAAAGAGGGTGATGAATTTGACCTATAAAAAATGCTCTTCCCTTCAGTTATTCATCAACCATACTTTTCTTGTACAAGTACACACATAAAAAGTAAATGGCAATGGACCACAGAAGAATGATCCCCAAGTTAGGCCATACCTCCGCTAAACCAGCCCCAGTCTCTACTTGTTTCGCCATGTCGATAAGCTGCAGGTTCGGTAAATACTCTGCGATTGCCAGGATTGGATACTTCTCGATGAAAGGAGTAACGAATGAGCCGAGAATAATGATCCCAATGGCCGGTATGATGGCAACTGAGGCTTCCATGACTGACTTTGTAAGCAATCCCATCAATGTGCCTACTCCTATGTAGAAAATGATGGATAATAATAGAGCGAACGCGATGATAAAAGCATTTTTAGGATTATAACCCGTTAGTAACATAGAGAGAATGATAATGACTTTGGTCGCGATAAGGCTGAGCAAGCTTTTGCCGGAAAAAATCTCTATTATGCTAGCAGGAGACAGCATGAGCCCGCGCAAAGTTTTTTTTTCTTTCTCTTCTGCAATCAGCGAGGATTGAACGTAAGTCGCCACGAGTACGAACGCTGTGTTGATGATTATATAGTGGGAATCAATGTTCCCTATACCTAATTGGACTAAAAACACAGCCATAATTAACGGAGTGAACACCGTTGTGGTTACGTACAAATTCCTGGACACGTCTTTATAATCTTTATGCATAATAGCGAATACACGCCTCATTGAAAATGTCATGATAATTCCCTCCCTGTGATTTCTACAAAAATATCGCCTAATGTAGGATAATTCGACCGAAGCTACCTGATCCTTGCTCATGTATTCAAATAAGTGCTTGCCTTTTTCTTTTAGACGAGCTAACCCTTCATAGATATGCTTGGTGTTCACAGGATCAAGAGCGGGCATTATAATCTCATCCAAAGAAGTATACAGACAGGCAAATGGTGCCTATTTAGAGGTGAATGAAGCAATAGAGGGTCTGTTTGGAGTAGATGATTCAACGAATGGCGCTTATTTGAGTCCCATCATTTCCTTTAATTCCGCCATTTTAGTTTTCGACAAAGGGACCGCTGATTTTAGCTCATCATCCAGTATAAGGCTGTAGCTATTACGAGTGTACGTTACTACTTCTTTCACCTTTTGAAGATTGACGATATAAGAGCGGTGACAACGAAAAAATCCATAGGTCTGCAATCTTTCCTCTAGCTCGTTGATTTTGAAAGCTGTTGGATACATCTCACCTTTGATAAAGAGAATAGATTGTCCCTCACTGCTCTCAATATAATCAATCTCCGGTGGATTAAATAGGATGATCTTGTCATTCATCCGGGTCGGGATCTTCTCGAACCTAACCAACTGGACGACGGGTTCTTCCTCACGGGCTTCCTCTTCTACGATTAGGCTAGACTGATTTTCTTGGTGGGTAGAAGATTGGGAGGGTAATGAATTGTGACTATCTTGTGTGTCTTGAACATCAAAGGCTTTCAGCCCTTTCTCATCCAGACGATACACCTGACTTGTCACACTTAGCGCGGTTTCCATATTACCAGTCAGAACCAGCACGCTTTTGCCGCTATCCCCTAACTTTAGGACCATTTTCTGGAAAACCAGCTTTGTCTCATTGTCCACGTTCTGATCCGGCTCTTCGAATACGAAAAGTGTAGGGTCTTGGAACAATAAGCGGGCATACTGAACCCTTCTTTTCTCTGACAGACTCAGCTTGGATAAACGCATATTCACTTTCTTTTCGAGCTTGATCGTACGGATAACGACATCAATTGCTGCTTCAGACCCGTAAAGATTTTTGTAGAAAATAAAATTCTCTTTTACCGTTAGCCGCTCGTAAAGGCCTTCTTCCAACAGCAGTAACCCGAGCTGTGACAAATATGCCTTCTTATTGTTACTATATACCGCTCCATTTAACCGAATCTCTCCGCTAGAGATGGGTAATCTCCCCGTCAGCATTGCTAATAAAGTATCGCGTACGTTCATGCTCGAATAGATCGCAATTACATCATGCCGAGCCACTTCTAAATGAAAAGGGGGAAATACAAGCATATTTTCCGTATAACTCTCTAACTCTCTGATCTGCAGAACAGTCACTTCATCACCTAACCTACATATAGTTCCAATGATGAGTTTATCCATTGAACTTGACTATTATACAATACGGAGGCACGATGCTGGAACACTATAATCATCAATTAGGGGAATCATTGCTGAATAGCAAATATACTAGTAGAGGAGCTCAACTGCCGCCAATAAGTTTGTTGATGACAGCT
>NZ_JAOQIO010000102.1:0-1342 GCF_025567575.1 Paenibacillus baimaensis
GATATTAACAATAATGCGACTACCTCTCGTATTGTGGTTTTCTTTTTGCCCTTTGCCGTAAGCTGCTGGATGCCCGCTAGTACCCTGTGGAATACCTTGGGATTATATCCGGTTGGAGAGCATCTCTTTCCGACGCACGCAGATCCTGAGCGTGTGTTGTGACGCTACATGGTGGTTGTCGAACCGGGTGGATAAAGAATGAATATGGCGCTTGTTTATTATTCTAATAACGAGAGCAGCATGTTTTTAACATTCCGCCCCGGATAATTCGTTTGTAAACATTCTTTTGCATTCATGAGGACCGACCCGTACCGAGGATGCCGGAATATATAATGAGGAGAACGTAGCCCAAGCGTAGGGGCGGGAGCATACTTTTTTATTGAAGTATACCAGCTAATAGGCTGTCAATATTTAAATATTAATGAACGAAACGAAACGAAGGATGCTATAGTGGAAAAAGGGTACGACAAATAACCGTCCCACAATATTTGGGGAGGTTTTCCTAAATGTCTAAGGAAACGAACAGCTTGGTATAAGGCTGTTCGGAGCTTTCTAGAACCGCGTTTAGTAATTGGATTTCGAGTAGCAGTAAACTTTCCGGAAGAAAAAACGCTAGGATCCATACCCGCAAATGCAATCAGTTTCTTTGCATGATCGAACCGATCGATTTCCCGATTTCGGCCAAAATTGTTGCCGCAAGTTTAGTGCCAATGCCTGGGATCGATTGGATCAAATAATACTCCAATAATTCTTGAGCCAAATCCTCTATGGACTGATCAAGTTTCGATCGATGGTCTTGGTATTGATGAAGTAAATGAATAAGTAGTTCCAGAGAGATTAAATACACTTATACGACTGCCGCACGCTTCCCGGTAAAAGATTCTAAATCTTGGGCATAACGAAGAAAAGACGCAAGTCCATCAAGATCATGATTAAAACAAAAAATCTTTCCATAGGGCGTTCCTCTGTCTGCAAAAGCTTGCGCGTGACTTTCCCCTTTGGACACATCCAAACCAATGACAGGGTTCACATAATCACTCCCATAATAGTTTTCACCGGCAACCCCTAACCTTCTTGTCGTCCACATTATCGCATGTGATTCGGGGTCATGGTCCCAACCAGCCTAATCATGGTTTAACAAGTAGGGGGGATGAACTGTATAGCTCTCGGGATCCATCTCCCACGGGCAGAAACGTTCGATCCCCGGCTACCGCTATCTTACGTCCACACAAAAATAAGGTCTACCAGAAAGATATGGTGACCTCATAATACGAACGGGAGATTGATGCAAAGATTCTGTATATATCCGTTTATATAAGGAGGTGGGATTCACGTGGCGACA
>NZ_JAOQIO010000086.1:0-26749 GCF_025567575.1 Paenibacillus baimaensis
TCCCATTGAAGCTAGAAAAATCCCCTCATAAATATTGTCCAGTTTTATGTTGACAATCCACATTGTAGATTTCATCCCAGTGTACTTTTAGATTATCATCATATATCAGTTCAGGGTCATCATGATTTAAGTGCTTATATAGTGACAACAGTTGACTTATTTCATCATATTGAATCTTCCTAACTATAATACGTTCCTCCATACACTCCACCCTTAAGCTATAATTTTTGGTAGTCGCCAATTAAAATAAGTTTACTCTATGATGGATGGATACGTATATAAAGTTTAATTATTGTGGTATGACTTTTTTACTGTGATTTTCTTCACCTCGTGATATTTGTGGTCATCATGCAAAACTGCCAGTTACTTGAGAAAAGGCAACCGATCCACTTGAGTCCAGCTGCCTTCTCATGTCGTTTTTGAACTCTCGTACCCGTTAGCGTAATGATTCGAAATTCAAATTGATACCTGATCTGTTGCTGACACGAATAATTGATTCTAGTTGACTCTTGGGATATTCGATCCATCCCCTGCTCATTATTTGATTACTTATTTCTAAAGAATTATATCCTGGATAGGTTTTAAACTGCTTCAAATAATCTTGAATTTGTTTGATCATATTAACTGAGCCAAATAATTTTGAATCAAATGCAAATATTACTGCCCCTTCCCCCCAGGGCTTACCTGGTGCATTTTCAAAGAACCCCCCAGTTAATGCACCTGCAATAAACTCCATACCCATTGCTAACCAAAGACCTTTAGTTCCACCTAAGGGCGGAAAAGATCCGCTACTTCGATCCCCTTGGAGAATTTTATACAGTATATTTACGTCCTGAGATGCATCACCGTTTACATCTTGTACAATTCCAGGTGGAAGAATTCCATTGCGGTCAGCATATTCTTTTAGTCCAACCGCTGAGTGAGGGGTGACATGAGCACTCAAAGAACCGTCAAATAAAAAAGGCGGCGTCCCTGGTGCACATATTGCAAGCGGATTATTGCCGATTACATTAAGATCTGTAATGCCTTTATTCAATAGTGGGTTGTTTTGAGTTATTATTAGCCCTATTTGATTTGCTTATAGAATCGGTTTTAAGCCTTCCCCAATGATGTTCGGTTTAGGCACCGCAACGACCCCAATTCCATACGTTTCAGCTATGGATGATGCAAGTAATGCACCTTTCCTCGCGACTTCATCAGGCCAATTTCTATAAGTAGAAAAAACGCGAGCTGAAATTGGTGTAATGTGCTCCGTTGAGACTTCCAATTGTTTAGTCACAATTCCATTATTAATTCTTTCTACAATTGATTCGAGCCGTGCAGTACCTCTTGGAAAATCACCAATAATATCACGATTGATTTGTATTTCTGTCCACGTGTTTACAATATAATCATCTTCCACCCATTTATGTAGAATGCTCTTACACCAATGAGTCATCTCAGAGATACTTATTTTTATTGATTCAGGCATTTATAGTTCCACTCCTTTCGCTTTTTCAAAGTACAAACGAACATCTTTCTGAATACTTTTTTTCCAATTCTATCCTTTCACTTAGCTGCAAGCAATACTTATTTTTATAACATTCCTTCAATTTGCTGCTGACTTTAACGAAATGAAGTTACCGATGGATACTTAACTCAACATTTTTGCCCGTCCTTCGGCAACATCTATCGTATCTTCTTAATAGTACCGTCACTTCACTATACTCCCGTTGAGCGAGCAATTTTTAATCAGGACATACAATAGACTATGGTATCAACCTAAACATCACTATCCAGACCGTTCCGTTTGCTAATTAAACTCATAACTTCTCAATTCTTGTATCAACTGTTGTTTATTTAAATATATCCTTTCAAGTCCAATTTTTTGTGGTTTTATATATGATTGGATATCTGTTTCAAATAAGAACTTGTAATATTCCTTTAAAGTTTTATTTGTTGTTTTAATAAAATATCTTTGTGCATGATACAATTCTATTAATTTAGATTCACCGTTGAAAACTTTACTTTTATTATTAATGAGCTCAAATAGATTATCTACAAAGCTTTTCAAAATAAAGATCCTATGACCTTTTCTAACTGAATGTTCTAGCGCTATTTTTGTCATTGTTGTTATTGATGTTTCTAATCTAAGTGCAGCTTCTCTCACAGTAATATACCCTTGTTTTTTTGCTGCTTCCTATTCGACTTGGTTTCTGTTACTTTTTGGGGATAAATCCCTTTGCTTTTTATAGTTCTCTAAAGACGATATATCTATTAATATTAAGTTTTTAGACGGTCTTAGAACAATTCTGCCTTCCAGTGTACCTTCATTAATTAGAGTTGAAAAATTAATAGATTTGGTTCCCAAGAGTTTACTAGCTTGATATGCACTAATATACTTACTGTTCAAGTTTGCATCTAATATTTTTGGACCACTTCCCCCATCCCAAATATATCGTATGTAATTCTTATACTCTTCTGTAAAAAATCTAAAGCCAGGGATTAGTGATAGTTTATTAATTTCAAAATGAAAACGACCAAAATCTCTTTTCAATCCTGTCAGAAGTTGATTGTTTTTAGGGATTTTTTTGAAGTAATTCAAAAAATCATAAAAAGATTGTGGCCAATTAATAAAAATATTGAAAGCTTCGTTTGTAACTTTATCATAAAATATGAAATCGCTTGATCCAGTGAAAGCAATTCTTCTTTGATAAAAACCACGTGAAATTTTAAACGATAAAAAAATTGTAAGATACACGATTAAATCGAGCTCTAGCTTTTTAAATTCTTCTGAAATTGATTTTCTCCAATTTTGATCAATGGATGATTGTTCAACTTTCATTGAGATCAAATATCCTAAATCAGAACTTTCACATCTAACAATCAAATTGTTTGATAACATGTATCCACATTTACATATTCCACTTAAAATATCTTGAGTTGTTATATATCTGTTACAATTATTGCATCTACACATTAATAAACAATTATGGATATGACATCTTGTATCAATATTTAAATCGCAAATTTTTCTATAGTATATATTCTCTTTTAAACATAATGGACAGTACTGTTTTTTTATATTGACAAGCCATCCAATACGATCTGATCAATTCCTGTGATGTCAGCAAGAATCGATGTGTCAATTTTTTCATTTCCCAGTTGAAATCCATGTGTACGTATTTTGCTTAGATTTATTCCTAGCGACTCATATATCCAAGCCTTATCAAGATTATTGACATCAGCTAATCTATAAATATAACTAATCAAACTTTCATCATGATAAACATTGGGTACAACTACCACTTTACTTTTATTCATAAGTTCCTCAGCTCCGTTATTTTTACGATTATAATAAAAAAGGCAAACGATCAATGTTGTCGTTTGCCTTGTGCACTTTAATATAATTTGTCACAAAAACCCCCGTATATCGGGGGTTTTCTTAGTACAATCTGGCAATCTGCGTAGTCAAATTTGTCATAACTCCGGGATTTTTTAGTATAAAATGTCCTCAATGATGTAAGATAATACTCGGCTAAACAGTTTACCCTTTTCTAAATACATTTTACCTGAAATGAATATTATTATAAATTAATATCCATCACAATAGAAAATTTAATGCCCGCGATAATATTGAATCAATGGTGGATTCTCTGGGTCATCCGGTGTCATATGAGTTACCTTAAAATTATCTTTTATTTTAAAATAATCCTCATATGGTGTCCCCACAGGACTAAAAAATTCTTTATCTATAATAATTAATTGCTTGTCGCTGAGTTCACTGGAATACAATTTATAAATAAGATGATAAAAACCTTCAAAAATATCTTTATTTTCACGTTCGCTAATATTCTTCATAGGTGTATCAATTAGCAAAAATGACGGTAAAGCAATGTGTTTCCTAGCTGCAAGACGATGAATAGCCAATATATAACAACATTTGTATATCGTCTTCTTTCCTCCACTACCCAAGTTAGCAAATTCAGTAGTGAACAGTTCATCTTCACCGAATCTCGTAATCCTTGGAATAAAATCAGTAGTGCTTATCTCAAGATAATCATCTATATTAATACCTGGAAAACCTACCAAAGCTAGATTCTCTAGAAATAAACTTTTTAGTTCATCTAAATTACCTCGATCCATTTCAGCATTATGTCTTGCATATTCCAGTTCATTCTTAAGTCTTATTTCAGTAACTCCTAGTTCCTCTACTTCTTTGTACAATTGAGCAATCTTCATCGGTAATGGTAGCAAATTCAATAATTCCTGTTTTCTACCCTCAAGAACACCCGTTTGTCTTTCCAAATCTCTTGCTTCTGCTAAGTAGGCTGAATCATAATCTCGTTCTAATTCATTAATCTTTATATCTGTTATTGACTTTTCTTGAGCAATATATAATCTTTCCCGTTCTATAACTTCTAGTTGCCTTTCTAATTTGTGAATAGATTCTTTAAGTTCAGACTGACGATTCCTTAAATCAGCTTGTATAATTTCCGCTTCGTTTTTATTTATTTCATTAGAATAATCTTGCAAGCATAGTTTACAAACATTTTCTTTGTTAATTCTATTTTGAATTTCTTGCCCACACTGTGGACAATTACAGTAATCTATTCCTCTAAGTAGATTCTGAGCAATAGTAGATCTACTTACTTTTAAAGCAGCAACATTAAATTCATTGTGTAGTTTCTTTCTTCTAATGATTTGCTCCGTCAAATCATTATGCGCTTTAAATAGCTGATCTAAATTTTTAGACTGTTGCATTGCTCTTTGTTTATGCTCATCCAAAATATGTACGTTCTCTCTTATTAAATTATCCCTCAAATGTAAAGCATCTAATTTCATACTTTCTAACTCTAATTCTAAATTTTGAAGTTCAAATTCTATCTCTGTTGTCTCTGCAATATTGTTTTCTCTTAAAAAACTTTGAATTCGATCAGCTGTTTCGTGCAACGTAGACTTTCTTCGCCTTACATCAAAAAGTTCAGTTTCAAGTTGAGCAACCGTTTCTTGATGGAAGCCTAGAAGCAAACGCATTACATCTCGACTTTTCAGTTTTTTAAACTCGTGCTCATCTCTACCCAAATGAAAGAAGGAACTATCAATTTGATCTTGATCTAGGTAGCAGTACCACATCAAATCTCTAAAACTTAATCTAATCAACTCAGTGTCGTCTTTAATTTTACTTTTTCTAACTTTAGGTGGTTGCATCTCAGATAAAAAGAATAGTAAATCAGATAATGTTTGTATTGAGGTATTGGGAATGATGGGTTTCGAATCTGCACTTGCCTTTGTAGGTACGATTACATTTAATGATTCTGCAGAATTTTGTAAAATCCAAGTCACATTTATCTGATTAGAACCTTTGTCACGTGATAAAACTACAAATTTTTGCTTAATGATTAAATTTAGATCTGCTCCAATAAATTCTTGCTGTAAGGCAGGGGTCTCAACCAACTCATTCCCTAAACAAAAATCGATTAATCTAAGTATTGTTGACTTTCCTGCACCCATTTTCCCATAGAAATAAGTTACTGAACTGGAAAAATCAACACTAAAATTTTCTTTTCGACATCTTACACTTAAGTTCGTTATACGAATGTCCATTTAATAAACTCCTTGCCCTAGCTCAAAGTTAATTCAGTAAGTACTTCTGACATTAAATTGTCTATTTTTAACGTTGAAAGACTTGCTATATTAGTTTTCAATGCTTTACTTTGCTTAATCATACTAGAAAATTCAGTGATAATATTTAATTTCAGAAAGAGTTCATTTCCATTTTCTGTAAGACATATATCTAAATATTTTTCTCTGCGCTGCCACGTAATTAGGCACTTAGCACTTAAGACAACTAGTAATCTTCTGAAGTCACCACTCCACGGACTATAACGAAACGCTAACATGTTTGTCTCTATGTTATTCTTTTCAGCTTCTGTTATATTTACCTCTTTTATTTTGTTAAGAATAGTGAGAGCCTTTTCAAGTGCGGATGGATACCGCAATAAAAAATCTAATTTAGCTAATCTCGTCAATTCAATAGTCGTTTTATCTTGCTTCTTTCCAATTAGTGTGTGAAGTAAAATTAATATCCTTATTACATGTAGCTCGTCACGCTCGTCTAAACTTATTACTTTTTCAATCAGTGACATTGACATTTTTCAACCAACCTCCGGGTGGCTCCTTACTAAAAGACACTTTACATTCATTAGTGAGTATCCCGACTAGCCCCTTCAAAATTTCATATGGGCAATCAAACACATCTTTAGTTCTGTTAAATGCCACATCTTTCAAACGGTCTTCAATGGAATGTAGCATCTCAGATCCGTATGGAGCTTCTTCTTTCTTGTTTCTTGACTTGGCCTCTATTGACTGGTTTTGAACAATTTTTTTGATTTGATTAAACTCTTTGAGATATCCTTGGCGATCTTCGACCTTAAAACTATTTGTTAGAAAGTAATCTTCAGAATTAGCACGCAAGTCTTCCATAATCTCTATTTCTTCCATATCAATAAACCCTGATGACATTTTATACATCATTAGTTGACTGGACTTTGCAGGTGATATGTCATTTACTTCCGACCTAGCACTTAGAAATACGTTTGCATTTAGATTCTCGTGAACAATTTTTTCTACAGTTTGTTTAGTAATCCGCTTTGCATTAATTTCTTCAGCAGCAACACATGCTTCTCCTCTTGATAAAACAGCATAATCGTTTATTGCTCTTTCTAACAACTTCGATGAAGCCAAATAAATTTTTTCGCACATTCTTCTATGTAAGATTCGTAATTTTTCAACACTTGCTCCAGTACATTCTGGAAGCTTTCCTATGTGGTCGTTAATAATTTTCGCATCTATGTCATCTAGTCCAGGACCAACTAAAGTTTCGGTTTTTTTCAATGTTTTTATAACATTTTCTATTGAAACACCTGTTTCTTCGACTAATTCATCAACAAATTTAGATAAATCACGCGGCTTCATTTCCTGAGAAGACTTATTCCGTACCTGTTCCAGAAGATTAATGAGACTTTTTCCAGTATCATCGTCTCTAAAAGGACAGTTAGAAATAATTATAAACTTGGAAAACGAATCTATAAACTCCAAATCCAATTTAATAAATCTTAAAAGACTTCCTTTTATTGCAGCGTCTCTTAGCTCAAAAGGTCCATCTGAAAGCTGCTTTGTTTTAATTTGCCAGCCGTCATACGTACCATCTTCTCTGACTGCTAAAATGTCTTCATGATGTTCGCAGTATAGTTCTTTATACGGAATATTCCCTGCAAACATTTGTATAGACACTAGCACTGTAAATGTATGCTGATACCTAAATCTCTTCTGTGTCTCGTCGCCTGGATCATTTGATAAAACGTTTATTGGTAAATGAGTTTGTGGTTTGTTGTCTTCATTCTTATTTATCAGAATCTATGCCCCCAATTAATATGCAATTAGTTTCTAGAAAAAAGGAAATAGTTCAATATATGATCTGAAAATTTTATCAATTACGACAATTACTCATGCTTATTATAACAGACATGAAATGTCGAATGTTGGAAAATTTTACTTTGTAATCATTATACAATAATCAGATCTATCATCGTAATAACAACTAAGCTTTATGAAAAAATGTTATTTTATAGATTTACTGAAAATATTGTTTTATATAAAAAATCTATAAGTTTGATTTATCAATTTATTTTATTAGCTGGGTGGCCTTGCACATCTGCACATCTATCAGATTTGTGAAATTACAATTAAATTCAACGGAATAGATGTCACCGAACAGTTTAGAATTCAGAATGCAAGATCAGCACTGCGGTATGTCCTTACTAAGTAAGACTTACTGAGGAAGTCTTATGAAATCTTCATACTTAGTCAAATTAATGATATTTCGAAAATTCCTACTGATAATCAACAGCACTCTTTGAATCACTATGAATTTCCGCAATGATGTAGACGTACATAGTTGCTTCATGTCATCATTTTTTGTTGTTATAGTAATATACATTTCACGCGACGTATTAGCGGTCTAAAATAGTTTAGAAGCGCAGGTATTCAGGATCTTCAACGTACTCACTTTCACTTAACGCAGAAGATATTCTGATCACCTCTGAGTCAGCAAAACCTAAATTCAAAAGGGGGAGGATTCGAACGTTCATTCGTAGGGAGGATGTATGTCGGCTCAAGCTATGAAACAGGAGATGCATAAATAAGGGTATTCTACAGAGATTCACTCAGGATATCGGGTTGAAGGAATAACAACTGAGGAAATCATATTGGTATGTTGATTCCCTAGGGGCTGGCACCTAAAGAAATGATAAGACAATACGAAGACGCCCAAGGGGATTATTATCTAATCCCTTTGGGCTAAGTCTCCTTTTCATAAAATATCCAACCGCCACAAAACTGACCACCTAACGGTCAGTTCATTTGTTTCAACTAAAAAATAAAAATCTTTTTTATATGCCCAACAGTGCTGGCAACCTGTCAATATTTAGTATTATCACAATAATGCATTATATAACTAAGGATTTTTCAATTTACTTTTTTCAATAACTAATCTATCTCAATATCAATTGAATGGCGCCTGTCTTCATGCATATTATACATTCGATTAATTCTTAAAGCGTGCTGCAAACCCTTAAGTTCACCTTGCAGCAAATGGTTTTTTTTATCGTTTTGAAGTTTCACTTCAATATCAGATACATTTTTCCCTAAGTACTCAACAAGAACGTCGAGCTCTTTTTCCATGACAATCCCTCACAAATTCTTTAGATTATTCAGACTAAGAGGTTTTATGACCGTAATATCTACTATTGTATATTGAGTAGTATTTTCTCTTTCTTGGACCAACCTGAAAATGTCCTAGTGAAACATTACCAGAAATAATTGGAATTATTTAGAACCGGCCCGTATGCATTTCTTGTTACATGGAGATGGGCTCTTATTTGTTAAACAGAATTAACTTCTTACACACTTTTATATGTGCAAGATTGAATTAAACAGCGCTATATTCTTTTATTACTTCATTAATGAGTGCTTTGATTTTACTATATCCCTTGACATGTGGCCTTTCAATACCAACTTTCTGAGCAACGTTTGTTACATTTAAAGGCTCTCGTTTGATAACCTCTTGAACGGCTGCCTTGACCTCCTCCCTCTTGTTTTCCCATGCCCTTTTCTGGAAAATTTCATTATGAGTGTTCACCTTCCCATTTATATAATTCAACAAGCCTGGATATTTATTCTTTATATAATCCCTTTGATGACCTAAGGTTTTAAATACTTCTTTTAATAATAGGGGCTCTGAATCTTTAGCATTTAGTATAAAGTGATCCACCTTACCTCTTAGTTTTTTCTCCTCTTGGTGAAGATGAAGAGACTTCTGCTTAGATTTGGCCTGTTCAATGATATTAGATAATCCATGGGCTCTTAGTGTACTCTCGGAACATTCTAAAGCTGCTGCTGTCTGCTCGTAAGAAAGTCTTAACTCCGAACGAATCAGTTCCTGAAGCACTTGATTGGCTTTTTTCTCTATAGCATTAAATTTCGCAATTGGCTTTTTCAAATTTGACTGCTTGTTCAGAAAGAATCTTTGAACTGTATCATTTGCATAAAAATAGCTATATTCCGTCAAACTCCAACCGAATCTTTCTTTGTACTTTTTAAAGCGCTTCTCAGGAAATGTAGTTATATCACATTGTACCATTTCAAATAGCTCTGCTAAATTGCCCGGTGTAACATCAGGCTTATAATCATTTTCAATCGAAGGGTCAAGCAAGTTTCGGAATGCAAGATACCCTATGATCTCACTTACTTTATAAAAATTAATTTCGAGTTGTCGAGATATTTCTATCTTGGATAATCCTTTATTGGCTAACTTCCTTACCATTTTAACATTTTCAATTCTGTTATCAACCTCGTTCCACATTTGGTTGTCTGGGCGATAAGCATATCGTAGAAAACAGCTAATACACACATAATAATTTGGATACCTTAAATTTGCACGACGTGGCTCTACTCTCTTTTTTATCAGAATCATAGATTGTTTTTTCCGATATTCTTTACACCATGGGGCTAAACAAAAGCCAGAAGCTTCGTTTTTCTTCTCAGCATATATCGTGTTAACAAAGCTTAGCGGCACTTCCAATTCTGCAAATTGTTCAATATTCAGCTGCCTTGTTCGAATGATAGTAACAATTAGTTGTAGCGTTACCTTTTTTACGGCTCTGTTTCCACGTACAAAAGAAGTCAGGCTCTTAGCAATAGGGTTGCTTATCCCTATTTGCTTACTGCGGTCATAAATTTCAGAAAAACCTTGAGCCACATAAAGAAGCTTGATGGCAAGAGATTGTTCCATGGAGAAAGTTGTCACCCTTTTCGTTAATACCTTCTTAGGGTCTAAAAAAAAGCTCCACAAATGGTAAAGTTGCGACTGTTCGTTCAAAACCTCTAATTCTGTTATTCGAGATGAACATTCAGTTAACCAGCCTCTGCAATCGCTATGAGGACAACGTCGAAGTCGAAGCACGTTGTCATGGTAAAGAATGGTTTGTTTACAATGTGGACATGAATTTTGAAGTTCTACCTTATGCTCCAGACACATCCGAAAGCCTTTAATTTGCCATAACAAGTTGAATCCTTTTTCATTGTTTAAACACAATGGACAATATTTACGATAGTTTTTTACTATTTCTTTCTGAATCATAACCATTGCTCTAACATAATCAGCATATGGATTATCAAAGAATTTGTGGTACAATGGAAAAAATGTTAGATTTTGAAGCTGTTCTGTAGAACACTTAGTTAATTCTGATAATCGTTCAAAATGAATTGTTGCGAAATCATAATCCAATTTATATATTTGTTTCTGGCGAAGTGTAAACTTAGAGCCGCAATGAAACGACTTCCAAATAAATACTTCCCCTCTCCCCAAACTTGCACATATCTCAAATAAATAAGAGGAAAGAGAATTTCCTGTTGTAATTGGAATCCTGATATCAAGCTTCTCTAGTTCTGCTACTTGCAATCGTGTGTTTTTTGTCATGGCTACGAAGCTCTGCCTTTAATTAGAGCCTCAACTTGCTCCCTTCTCAGTATATAATGTTGAAATCTCCGATTAGCAACGTCCTGCAATTTCCCCTCTTTAATCCATTTCCTTAGCTGGTAGGAAGAAATGGCGTACCGAATAACTGCTTGTTCGATGCTAATATATTGGCTCATGAATTGCTCAATTCTACTAAGTTGGTAGTAGTAACGTTTCTTACCATTTTTTAATGTAATTATTTGATCAGGCGGTAGAAGTTCATTTTCCGCCATGGCATGCATCGTGTTCTCTCCCACATTCAGCTTTCCCATGACATCCTGCATAGATAAGCCTTTTTCAAGCATTCGACGTTCCTTAAACACTACTATTAAATTTTCAATTTCTAGCTGATCATAATAGACATCAGACATATTCCCGTCATGTTTATAATGATAAGGATGTAATTTACCTTTACATGTAAGCTCCAGTAAATCAGTTACTTTTAACCCATTCACCGATTGTTGGATTAACAATTTATGGAACTGAATCCCTACTTCTAGACCTGTTCGCATCAGGCCGCGGCAGCGAGTCAGTAGACTATATACGTCTTCCTTACAAAGTCGTGGTGTTCGAAATAAATCACTTTTGTAATTTTCTAGCAAGTTCGCATTTATTATTTTGTCCACTGAGCACGTCTGGACGCCTAATATTAGGGAAGCTTCTTTCTTAGAAATATACTTTTCTTGTATAGTTTTTATTTGCTTTACCTCATCACGCTTCACAAGATGGCGGATATAATCCCCTTTCCGATAGCTACTAAATTGTAAATGACTACCCTGAAATTTCCGAATCCGATCGAGTCCTATACCAAAACTCGCTTTAACTTGCTCTTTAGGCAAGTATGTTGTACGCTCGAGCAAATTCTTATTTGATTTAAATATAGATAGATCCTTTCGAACAATTCCTTCGTTATATTTCTCAATCCAATATGACTCATAGAACGACTTAATCTCGCTGTAGGGGCAAGATTTAAATAGTTCTTCAAAATGCCCTTTCTGCTCATACAGCAACGAACGTTCTTTAAGTAAATGCGCATCTAACACTTGATAAAAATTCACTGGAAAGTTGGTGTACATCCAATGAACATTGGCTATTGCTCTTAAATGTGATTCCATATTGGTAGTTCTACTTGCTCTGTTATGAAATATCTGGATTCGAACTTGGTTATCACTATTAACAAAGTTCTTCATTCCCTCTAACAGATAAAACGAATATATGGCCAAAATAAAATATTCAACGAAATTTAATTTAAACGATGATTTCTCATCATTGTTAAATTCTGTAATCCTAGTTTGATAATCGATTTGAGAAGGTAAGAAAGCTTTTACAATTCTTCTTTCTTCATCGGATAGTTCCAAGAGTGTAAATTTAGCATAGCACCCCAGACAACGTCCCTTCACAAGAGAAGCTAACGAAATTTTCTTGTTACAAGAAGGACATTCCTCGATTAATATTCGCTGATGCTCTATACATAATCCAACATGACGATAACTCCAAATGGTTCTATGATGCTGTATATCTTGAATGCAGACAGGACAGTACCTTACATATTTTGTAAGAAAAGCCTTTGAGAAGAAAGGCCCCAGTAGATCTAAGCTTTTATTCAAAGACATCATCGAGATCAACACCTCTAGACTGACTCCAGATAGTTGGGATAACTTTCGATATGCGTCTTCACCAAGAATATTCCCATCGATTTCCTTTAGTGAAATTCCAAGCCTTTTTGCAAAACCTTTAATGTGAAGCAACCCATTATCGTAAGCTAGCCTATGTATAAAGCCTCCAAGGCTCTCCCCTTCTATGACTGGTGTACGAACAGAGAATTGCTCTTGACTAATATTTTCTTTCATACACTAGTCCTCCATCCTAGTAATCCTCTCTAGATCTTTTTCATTTAATTGACCTAAGACTCTCTCACGAGCCTCTATCAGAACATCTGCATCAAATTTATCAAGCACTGAAAAAGTATCAAATTGTGGTCGGAAAATACCTAAAATCTTAAATGACTCTCTGATGATAGGTTTTAACCAACCCATTAGTCCACCGCTTAATTCGTAAAGCAGCTCGCCGATATCCGGATCTGTCAACCTTAAGGGAACTTCGGGTGCAAGCTGAGTCTCAATTTTGCTAAGTAACTCAAAAAACTGCTCGTCACATTGTTTGAACCAGGGCAAAGTTGTTTGTGGAAACCGTCCAATCAATTGATCATTTAGTGTTCGAAGTTGTTCAATAGCGGGTGTTCCGACGCATACAAGGCATACATCTGATTCATTGGTAACATCCTTAATAAGTTCCATAGCAGCTTTTTTATTTGTGTATGTATTAGCTAGTAAGTAATCCATCTCATCGATGATTAACATCTCAACTTTATGTATCTGCAATAAATAAAAAGCTTGTGTTTTTATAAAATCGACTTTCTCGTTACTTTGAAAGGCTGGTTGTCCTACCGCCTTTACGATATTGTTGTAGAACGCAGCTGCAGTAAAGGGAACTGGGAGCCTCATAAAGGCCACAGGTTTCACATCGATTTCTCTACCTTTAGGATCTATATAAATGGACTTTGGATAACGTTTCACATACCTCTTCATGGCTTGTGTCTTACCTACCCTCGGCTTACCAGTAATGAATAGGTTAATTTGTGATTCATCAGAATCAAGTTCAACCCCAAGGGAACGATACAATCTCCTTGTATCAAGCATTTCCCATATGACTTGTACATCTGGATGTTCGATATACAGATTAACAATTCGCTTCTGAAATTCTTTGAATTTGGGGTCTATCATGATCCGGCATCTCCGTTTCTGCGCTGCTCCCTTGTATGATTAACCTTATTTCTCAATTCTTCAATGCGACTGCTTTTAGAGGAAGGTTGAACAACTGCTTGAGTTTGTGGCACGGGTCCTGGAGCCAGATGAAAGCCAGCCTTTAGCGCCTTTTGTCGGACATTTTTGTTACTTTTAATCATCTCTTTCATTTTTTCTTGAAGCTGTCTTTTCCCTGCAATAATATCCTTTGCACCCGGAATTTGATCCTTATTGATTATTCCCTTAGCACGAAGATCTTTAAGTATTAACTTGTAAGTTTTTTGGTTCATCCTTTGTAGTTCAGCTGCCGGCGGCAGTTGTGCCGGTACCTCTATATATGTTTTTGAATCCGTATCCAGTAAATAAATTTTTGAAATGTCCTCAATGTCATACTTGACAATATAATTCTTTCGCTGCCTGCTAATAAACTTTGAAGTTTCATTAGAAGCATAATATACATTACTTTCACGGATCCCATCTCTGGTATAAGATTTCTTCCTTGTTGGGAGAAGTTCCATTCTAAAATAGTCTTCATATTCCCTCGGAACAAATTGAACATCACCGCGGATCTCAAGCCCATGATAGTACATTGTAGCAGGTGTTGGATATTCGAGCGGAAGTGCTTCATGAGAAGTGTGGTGATATACATCAACAATATAGCCAGTGAGGAGTTCAATAATATTTTCTAATGTAAAAATGGCTTCGGTTTCCGCATCATATTCTCCTAAATCCTTCGGGTTGCTCTTACGGGTCCCCGGCAAATTATGAATATAATGATTCAAGGTTTTTACAAGCCGTTCAATTGTCGCTCCATAATGCGGTGTTCTGCCAGGGCGATACATGACTTCTGCTTCAAGAGTTTCGGTTATCATTCTCTGAACATCTTGACTCTTAAAATCAGAACCGTTGTCCATATAGATAATAGCGGGTATACCCTGAATGTCCCAATCATTCTGCGTACCATACCTCTCTTTGGCATCCTTGAAGAAGATACCAAATTCAATAGCTTTTCGGACCTTATTTGCAGACGGGGCTTCAAATGAAATATGCATGCACCATATCTTACGACTGAAGACATCAATGCCGAGCGTGATCCAAGGACGTCCTAGATTAACCCCGCTTTCGCCGTCAATAATATCCATGTCTAGTCTAGTATGATCTAATTCAATGATATGTAGAGGTGTTTGAGCAAATGTGTTTGAAAAACCACGAGCGACTGGATCGTAAACTTCCGAGGCTGCTGTTCCTTCTCTCATACGATCCTTAATTTGCGGGTTCAGTTCCTTCTTAAGTATATGATATACGGTGTCGTACCCCAAAGGTTTGAGTTTCTTTGAATCACACTTTACTGCAATAATGTGTTCGACTAGATAAGAAATACTGACTTTACGTTTTTTCAAATAATGATTCTCAATAGCATCTTTAAGAATTGACCCATATGCCTCGTCCAGCCGAAGATAGAGGACGTCTAAAACAAAGTCTTTGTTACTTGGATGACATATCTCAACCATTGTCGTATCTTTTCGAACAGCAGGATTCACATAGCTTTTTCTGACTAGACCATTCATCCCGTTTTCGTTATATGACCTTAGATATCGTTTTAATTGTCGGGGAGATAATTTATTCTCATCTTGCTCGTGTATACGTTTTAATAGTGTTTCCTTTGAAATATCGAGGATCGTCTCATTTTCCCTAAGATAACACTTAAACAGTCCATGAAACGTAATATTTGCAAGTAGATCTCCTTCTTTCACTTTCTCATACAGAATGACAGGTTTTATCTTTTCATAGCGCGAGGATACCAGATCCCGAACATTTGGAGTCAATGTATCTAGTACGGCAAGATGACGTTTTTGCTCCTTTTTCATTTCCTTGATGACATTCTTTTTAGTAGTATTAATAAGTTCAAAAGTAGGATCTTTAAACAAGGAAGCTAAAGTGATTTCTCTTGCCTGATGTTTTCCATCCGTCCGCAAAATTTTGACATTCGGAGGATCAAGCGAAAATATGACATGCTTGATACCTTGCAACATAAATTCATCATCTAGTCGAAGCGTTAGTGATATCATATGCATCTCCTTCAATATGGAATAAATCCAGAAATTGTTCAGAACAAGAGCCAGCTCGAATTATACTTTTTTCTGTAATTCGAGATCGAACATTAGTCTGAAGCTCTCCCTTAAAAATGAGATGGTAGATACACGGGAGGATAGACCGAAAATCAGCCTGGGCGGAAAATCCCCTCGCTAGTTCCAAAATGGACGTTTCATGGATATATTTCATTTTATTTCTGATTTCAGGTATCCATCTATCCGATCCAAACCTAAGATTGTCATATTTTTTTAGTAACCTAATGTTAAATTGTATTGCTTCCTCTAAAGTCTTTGGAAAGGCCATGCTATAGTTCCAACCACGGGATTTTGCATATTCATGACAAAATGAATTTATATAACTGTAATCTTTTTGCTCGCTTTGATTACCTCCCTTAATTTGAAATAAGAAAGGCTTATACCCATGCCGAAATGCAAGAACATCAGGAACATGCATCCATTCTGAGAGATCGCACGCATCATTCAACTCACGGATAGGAACCTCAACTGGTTGTTCGTAATATCGAACGATCAATGGGTCCATCTCTAGAATGTAATAAAATAAACATTCACCCCATAAAGACTCATAACCAACTTTTTTTCTGTTCATCTTCTGACTAATGAGAAATCCAGTTATATGACGAAAATAACGACTTCCTTTGTTATTTACATTTCGTTTCGGGACAAATTCGACATCTTCTTCAATCCACGACTTAGTTCTCCAATCCATTTGCGTCTCCCCCAACCCATTTTTTGAATAAATTGTGTTAATACATATTCGTCTAGTGATTCATTCCTTTACTCTAACCAATTTGATTTAAAATCTTCCTCTTTCTTTTCCATCGCTAAGCTAAAAATTTGGTGTGTATCTTCATCTGCCCCAAACATCACACAAGGTCTGTGTGCTTGGAGCCATTACGTAAAAGTCTAACTTCGCACAATTCAAAATAACGCCTTGGACAGATGCTGCAATAGATAAATTAATTGTACTTCTCATGATAGACTCCTCATTAATAAATATTTCTTAATTCTTCTTAATTGTACTTATTCTTGCCAAATCTAGTAATCTATAAACCTTGTATATTAACGTCAAAATAAAGTCACGATGATGACCATTATAGTCACGTTTTATTTAAAATATATCCTATGCCTATTTTGTTTATTTGTCAATCCCATAAATTTGGGTATAATGTAATTGAAACGGCTTGGAAAAGAGGGATTACCCGTGCGTTATGCCCAGTTATTAAGTAACTATATAAAAAAGAGTGGACTGAATTTAGCTGAGATTTCTACCCTCTTGAAGCAGAAAGGTATCACAATCGATCGATCCTACATTAGCAAATTAAAATCTGGTACCAAGCCACCAGCCTCCGAAGATATTACGAGAGCTTTGGCAGAAGTAACTGGTGGTGATCCTGACACCCTAGTAAACGTTGGAACAACGGACAAAGCCCCAGAGGAAATAAAGCAATTTATTGCCAACATAGAAAATCTGTTGTGGGATACAATTGATTATATTGTGACTAAAGGGGATATTAGCCAACTTCTTGAACTCATTTCTCGAATAGAGCAAGCGAATCTCAGTTCAACTTACGTTGGGATTCTAACCAATAAAGAAGAAAGATTTAATTTTGGCGCCATTGCCGAACGTTTATCCATTTTTGAAATCTACGGTAGAGATACTTTCAGTCTGACGGATAAACTTAATTTGTTTAATGTCGTGCTGCGGTTTTACAAAGATTTTAATGAAACACCAATTGAAAAGATCCTTTCTGAGAAAGACCTCCAAATCCATACAATATTTGGTCCAATGAAATTACCCACAACAAGTATTAACATGATGATCACAAATGGGAGAAAAGAATCGTTAACCGAAGATGAGGGGGAATTCTTACAACGCAGCTTGGAGGTATATAGATTACAGAAAGCAAAGTGGGGCTAACTCCTCGTTAACATAGTTTATAGCTAAAATCCATCCGCAGCAGTTCTTTTCCGAGCGGTGCATTTTCGAGCAGTTTATAAGTGATGCCATCTGCACATGAAACGCCCATATATTCAGCTCATGATTGAGATAATGTTCTTGTCAACCGACAAAAGACAAGAACATTATCTCCGTCCCTTTAGTTATTATGGCTGTGTGTCAGACCACCAAAAAACTTCTAATGCAACAAAAAGTGTATTCAATCGTTATTGCCATTAAACTGCCCGTTAACGTAGTGGAGGCTGCCGATCGTGCTGGCAGCCTCGTCCTGTTGTTATTGTGTTAACGTTCCCCGTTAGTTGCGGAATTCTTGTATCCTCTTTCCCTGCTCTATTCGATCAGAGAAAATTCCCTCAGTATATTCATTAATCACTTTATTCCAAAATAACTGTTCGGGAACATTTTCTCCATTTGTAACACTTTCCAATGTCCCTTATGTACACCAAATATTTTTATGGCTACTTCTTTACCAAACCCTAATCTTCGATATTTCTTCATTATGAAAAACTCTGCAATTGAAAAATGAGGTTCTTTATCTTCAATATCGATGTATCTAACCAATACAAATCCTACATGTTTCCCCTCATGTTTAATTAAATAAGGAAGTCGATTATTTTCATCAACCCAATAATCGTCTAAATATGGATATTTTCCATACAATCCATTTTCTTTAACATCATAATCTATAAATTCGGAAAAATCATAGAAATAAAATTGCATTAAACTTTGAAGTATCTCTTTCTCTTCTTTGGGGACTTTGACTATCAGGAGGTCCACTGTAAATGCACCTTCTTTCTTTATTCATTTTTCTTAAGGTAATGCTAACACTTACCATAAACATGCAGAAGATAAAAATCAGTTATTATTAAATTCTACTGCCCGTCCCTCGGTTTTAAGGGTTTATCTCACTTTTACTCACTCATTCGCAAGATTCCGTTGCCCTGATAACAGTTGTCGTCCAGAAAGTAAGCTTATCAAACTCCATCGTTGTAATTTTTGATATGCGGGAACAGAAGAAAGGCTTTGGAACTTTTCTCCAATTGCTGTTATTCTGCACGCATACTCCACTTTCTCCTTGGTGTTCACCATCCCATGGCTCGACGGGTCTATGCCCTTACATTCCTACGTTACACCTGACCAAGGCGTGGAGACCGATAGCGTTTAGCGGACGGGTCAAAAGCCCTTGCCGGGCAGTAACTCGGTTTTCCGTGCTTTCTTTTTAAAATCCTGCGAATGAGTCAATCCACTTGATTGTGTGGTTCTACTTAAGCAGCTTGCATAAATACTGGAGCAGCTATTTCATGAGAAAAAGTTTCTCCCTTATGAACAATACTAATTATAATTCTTGCTAGTTTTCCAAGCAGTTTAAATATAGACTGTTGCTTCTTCATATGCTTGACTTGAACATTATTTTCTGACATGCTTTCAGCTAAATTCAGGCCAGCTTTACGCAATAATTGACGCCCATGTGCGTATTGTTTTAGATCACCGGCTCCTGAAAGAATAGCTGCAGTACAGATTGAGCCTAGTCCCTTAATAGAACGGAGCTGGTCGGCTATAGGAATTTCGCTTAGCAATTCTTGTATATTCTTTTCTATCCTATCTATATAAGTTGAACTAAAGGAATTCATTTCCACATCGTCGAATAAAGAACTACAACCTAAAAGTGACGGTGAAATGATGGAAACGACACCAACGTATATTGAGATTGAATCCTTGATGAAAAAAGAAAAAGATCGGCGCATGTTCGAGCGGTACCAAACCATTTATCTGCATTTGAAAGGTAAAAATACGCTAAAGATTTCAGAGATTATCGGCAGAACGGAACGAACGGTCTATAAATTTTTGCGTGCCTATCGCGAGGCTGGTGTAGTTGGACTGCAAATAAACTATTCAACAGGAGCTCCTGAGCGACTGACGAAGGAACAGCAAGATCAACTGAAGCAGACTATCGTATCTTCCGTTCCCCATGAAGTCGGTTTTCTTAGCAAATATAGTTGGACCCTCTATCTCATTGGCGAATATATCCAGCGAGAATTCGGTCCTACCTACTCACTGCGTGGCATTTCAAAAATGGCGCACCGACTTGGGCTCAGCTACACCAAACCCACCTATACGCTAGCTGCGGCGGATGAAGCCAAGCAACAAGTCTTCACAGAAGTGACTTTTCCTACTTTGAAAAAAGATTAATGGATGAGGAAATCGCTCACTTGCTCTTCGAAGATGAGTCGATGATCCGCGATTACCAAGCGCTTCAGCATACGTGGTTTCTCAAAGGCAAGCAACGTGTCATCCAGACAACAGGCATAAGCTATTAGCGGTTCTGAACTATGCTACAGGCCACATTCTTTGGAAAGAAGATGAACAGTATGATGCGGTGACGTTCCTGTCCTTCCTTCAAAGCGTAATTGAAGCGTACCCTCAAGGAAAGATCGTCATGGTGCTGGATAATGCCCGTATTCATCATGCCAAGTTGCTTCAACCTTTTTTGGAGAAACACAAAAAGAGTCTTGAATTGGTTTTCTTACCGCCATATAGTCCGAAGTTGAACCTGGTCGAAGGACTTTGGAAATGGCTGAAGGCAGATGTCATTAACAATGTGTTTTTTCATTCTGTTACTGAGATCCGTAAGAAAGTTTCCGCATTTATGAAGAACATAGCTCTCGATGCTCAGACGATTATTGATCGTCTATGTCTTCGCTTGGAAACCAACCAACTTCCTGAATAATTTTAGTTCAACTTATATAGTATCTCAGAATTCCTTTCAAACTCTTGTAATAGTCGCTCCAAATCCTGCTTCGCTTCATTAGCAGCAAGTCGTATCGCCTACACTTTTCTTAGCTTGAGAAATGAGCTGTGCAGCTTTCTGCATGCCCGTAGAACCACCGGCTCGCTGCATATGCTCTTTCCAACTTGTTATTACATCTGAGACCGATAATGACTCGACATCCTGGGGAAAAGGGAATTCCCTAAGTGTAGCCATGGAACGTTTTGCAGGTCCAAACTTTAAACACAGAAAAATAACTCAGGAAAGTGAATGTCTATCCAACGGATGATTCGGTTCTGTAGCCGCACACTGTTCGTTACCCAGTATTCCCGATCACTCATAATTGTTCGCAACCTTTGAAAGACAACGGCCTGTCGTGAGTACTCATAATAGAAGCCTCGGCTGATCACGTCAGCAATAACAAGCGCACCTTTAGGATCATTTTTAGATTGGCAATTATCGCGGTTCTCCTTGTTTCATTTAGTGGTGGCTGGGTTCACCATAACCACGCTTATACCCATATTAGAGAGCCAATTTGCCAAGTTTATTCCGTAATGTCCTGTCGGCTCCATACCAATAATGAGCCTCTTTAAAGAGTATTTCTGTTGTATTCCCTCAACCCATAGCACTAATAGAAGCTTGCTAACGGGCCTGCTGCCGCTGGGGTTCAGATGGACGGATTCACAACGCAAATTACCGCTACTGGAAATATTTCTTGAACTACAAATCAAAAAGCCCTGGATCCCGAAGGATGAGGGCTCGAATACTTTTACATTGCTTTAGTATGCCTGCACTTAGGGTAGGAGCTGCATCCTAAAAAATCACCTTTAGAACCCTTGCGTAAAACCATTGCACTTCCACATTTGGAACATGTTATTCCTGCAGGCGGTATTTCCTGATCGATTTTCAGAGTACTCGGTTTTGGGCCAGCAGCTGAATTCATTTTTAAAATAAACTCAATTAGTCCTTCACGGCTGATCAGCCAGACGTTGTTAGATTTAGCCAACACTTGGGCAGCATCAGTGTAGTCGCTGTTGGCAATGACCCAAGCCTCAGAAGCCTTGTAATGAGCTATAGCACCAACAACCTCTTGCACCGCTTTAATTCCGACATTGCTTTTAAAACGTTTAGCTTGGACAACAATTGTTTTTCCTGCTTTGCCAATCACGAGATCGGCCCCATAATCTCCACTAGCTTGCGTCACCTTTACTTCACAGTTGTGTTTTTTGAACAGTTCACCAAGGTAAAGTTCAAACTCTCTTCCGTCCATCTTATCGATATCTCCAATACCAGAACGCCTGAGTTTTTCCTTATAGTTCATCTTACGGATAATCATTGCAACTGTTACGGCGACAAAAGCTACGGCCACAACGCCAAAAGAGGTGGATAGCGATTTAGTTAAGTAATATGTTCCGAAAAATGCCCCAAAAGTGGATAACCCGAAAACCCCATTGATAAATTTATCTTCTTGCTTTGCTTTACTTTTTCGTCTATATAAAACGCACATGAAAAACTTACCAAGCCATCAAATGGTAAATAATGAGTAAGACAATCCCAAAAGTAGCGTTAAACATGAGTACAAGTGAAATCAATACGCTGAATAAAGCCATGAAAGAAACCAACGACAAACCCCTGTATGAACGTTATCTGGCCGTGCGTCTGCACCTGGAAGGACACAGCTTTGCTGAAATCAGCCGTCTTTTGGGTCTGGTCCGCCAAACCATTAGCCTCTATTGGCAGGACTATCAAGAAAAGAGTCTGGAAGGTCTACTCATGAAGCATTCGCTTGGAAAGCCGCCTAGATTGAACGAAGAACAGCTCGGACAGCTGGCTGAATTATTGATCAACAAGCAGCCCGCAGATGTAGGCTTTGAAGCACGCTACACTTGGACACTGCCGCTGATTGCTTCATGGATTGAGCGTGAGTTTAACATTATCTATAGCGTTCGTGGCGTCAGCAAAGTTCTGAAGCGGTCGGGTTTCAGCTTCACCAAGGCAACCTATACCCTTTTGCTAAGGCAGATTTGGAGGCCCAAACCGCCTTTCGAGACGTGACGTTTCCCGAGTTGAAGCGCAAACTTGAGGAGGGTGCCATTGACCATCTGCTGTTTGAAGATGAAGGTTGAAGGTGCCAAGTTGTTCGGCGCGATCAACTACGAGACAGGTCAGGTTCATCATCGGGAAGAAGAGATGGCGGACCTGGCGGCATGGATTCGTTTCCTTTCCGATTTGCTGAAATCTTATCCAGCAGGAAAGATCGTTATGATTCTGGACAATAGCCGAATCCATCAAGCCGCGGGCCTTCGGGCCTTTTTACAGGAACATCCACGTCTGCAGCTTGTTTTTCTTCCGCCCTACAGTCCTGAATTAAACCTAATGGAAGGGGTTTGGAAATGGCTGAAGAGCGACGTCATCAACAATGTGTTTTTCAGCAAATTCTATCGCATTCGCCTTCATGTCACGGCCTTCATGAAACGACTCAACAAGCACCCTATGCAAACCATTGATCGGTTGCTTGTTCGGTTATAATCTTAAGTGCGTTTTATATAGCCATACAATGTTTCCTTTCTTATTTCAGATATATATTTCGACAATATGGTATAAATCCCCTTATTTATCCAATTATGAAAAGTTATCTTAACAAGGTATGGTACTATATTCCTATATTTGGTATAGTTGGGTTTGATATATTGTGCCAAAATACCCCAACCTTCGGGAATGACAAGTGAGGAATATTTTTAATGAAAAGGTTAATCGTACTTGCAGCATTTATTGCTATTTTATCAGGATGTGGACAATCGAATCCTACGACAAAAAAATAACCTGTGAATCCTGTGGCAACCACAGCAACTTCAACTGCAGCACAAATTGCAGTCAATACCCCCCCCCAGCCTGCCGCGCCCGCAAACAACAAAAAAACTCATCGATGCCAAGGTTAATCGGGCCGTTGACGGCGATACTCTTGAAGTGACAATCAACGGGAAGAAAGAAACCGTTAGAATGATCCTTGTTGATACGCCTGAAACTAAAAAACCGAATACTCCTGTGCAACCGTTTGGTCCAGAGGCGTCTACTTTTACGAAGGAAACGCTAGAAGGTAAGGACGTGAAGCTCGAGCGCGATGTTTCTGTGCGAGATCAGTATAAGCGCCTCCTCTACTACGTTTACATAGGTGACAAAATGTTTAATGAAATGTTGCTAGAAAAAGGATTTGCTAGAGTTGCTGTATTCCCTCCTGACGTTAAATATGTGGATCAATTCAGAGAAATACAGAAGAAGGCTCAAGAGGCTAAGCTTGGCATTTGGAGCTTTGAAAACTATGCAACAGATAAAGGTTTTGATGACAGCAAGGCAAAAAAAGATATCCCGATTGATATGAATGCAAAATTTGAAACTCACAAGTCTGCTCCAGCCGTTAAGCCTAAAGAAACTTCTGCTGCGAGTAACATACATTACAACAACTGTACGGAAGTAAAGAAAGCTGGCAAAGCCCCCTTACACCGCGGCGATCCTGGTTACAGCAGCAAGTTGGACCGAGATGGTGACGGAATAGTTTGTGAGTAACTTATACTTTATTGGGTTGTACCATGTAAAGTACTGCAAGGGAAAAAGTTGATTTTACAAAAGATAGACGCCATTGATAGTTTTTTAGTGTTTATTACAATTCGGAGGTTACATTATGATTCGTCGCATTTTAGCTGTAATCGTTGCTGTATTCCTTGGGGGTTTGGTTACTTATTATTATGGAACAGTGGCGAATCCAGATTATGATCCAACTCTTGCAGAAGGTTTAAGCAATCCTCTTCTTCAAGGTGAATTAAGGAATTGGGTTATAAAGGTGTCTCAACCAACTATACATACACCATTTTTTTGGGGTGGAATTCTCATTACGCCATTACTCTTCGTTACATTTCTACGCCTTTTTAAAGATAAACCTATTGAACTATATTTGGATCAAAGGCAAAAAGCTAAACTTCTAATCTTTGTATACGTCATTGTTTTAACTCTGTTCCTTGCTTGGAATGCCATGGATATTATTGCTTTTGACTTTAATCCAAAATATGATTCTTCTTATCATAGTCAAGCAAAAGAAACTTTACGTACGTCAATGTCTCCAGGAGAATTAAAGAAGGTATCTCCTAGTGTTTATAATTCCGTATGGGGTGGATCTGACATGAAATATGTAGTTAACGGTTTCTTCTGGATTAGTCTTTTAGCCACTCCATTTTTGTTTGTAGGTATAAAAAAATGGATGTCTTGGGGTATTAGAATAGAGAAGAAAGAAAGAATAATGTAAGGAAAATTTTTTTGACCTACACAAGCGAAAAAAAGGGTTGTGGTGCAAGAATTAAAAAATACAGAAATTACCCAATAAATTGTAATTACCTATGCCACAATACCAAATATTATATGGAGCCATTCAACAGCAGAGGGGACAGACGAATTATTTTCGGCCTGCCCTTTCCTAATCATATGCATGGCCTCGATTCCCTTTAACGTCTGTTCTGCAGTTAGAAATGATTTGAAACCAAGCATCGGTTTTGTGATTTTTTTTATGAATCGATGATCTTGCTCGACAATGTTGTTTAGATACTTGGTCTGTCTAATCAAGGTTTCTTTAGGTAAGGCTTTTTCATTTATTAATTCTAGTATGGCTCGTGGATATGCCGGGTTCTTATTCAAAGTGATCACACGAGGTAATTGATTATGTGGAGAGGATAAAGACTTTGTAAAGAAACGCTTTGCTGCTGACATATCACGATTTTCAGATAACATTTTCCCCATAGAATCAACGGCCCGATATAAATACTTCCATTGACCTTTGACTTTGATGTAGGTTTCGTCCGTGCGCCACGAATCGTTTGAGGGTTCAAATAGCTGCGGATTCGTTTATCTATTTCGAGCCAAATTCACTGACCCATCTTATGATTGTTGTATGGGATATCTTTAAACCCCGCTCGCTCATCATTTCTATGATGTCTCGATAGCTTAACTATATTTCAAATACCATCTCACGGTAAGTAAAATAATTGTTGATTCATATTGCTTCCATTTAAATAAATCCAATTTGGTTTCCAAAGTAAATTGCTCCATCCCATGACTTCATTATCACTTACGTTATCATGAATTAGAGCTTTGCACCACAACCGGTATCTTTGATTATTTTCAATAGTTGCACCAAAACCAAAAGAAAGGCCTTTGAAGCTGTTATTAATCAAGGTGTATTTAGCTTTGATCTTAACGGTGATGTGCAAGAAATTAAAGCAGGAGAATGCTATCATTTATTAGAGCTATGCACATATCCTCGTTTGTTTCAGAGTTATGTAGGCCATCTTCGTACCGATAATCTATAATCCCGCTCTCTTTGAAAGGTGAGCGTCAAATAGCCCCCACCTATCAGTCAGATGGGAGCGAGTGTATGATGAATAAAGATTAGCTGAGACGTCTTTAAATTTGATGATGTAAGAGCCCGCTACTGTAGCTGCGTCATCGCTTAAATTTGATTTCCACTCCGAAATACTCTGTGTAGCCGCAAAAGTAGGAGAAATAAGTGCAAAGATTAAGACAATGCTGAGTAAAATGATAAGATTCTTTTTCGCATAGTGACCTCCAACAATAATTTTCATTAAGCCCCGGCTAATTCCTGAAAAGAACATTATTTTACTGCTTCGCCAATTGTATTCCAGCTGCAAATGCGTTACCACTTGCTCCAGTATCATCACAACACAAACTACGAGTTTTACGGTCGAGGGATTTGTAGTAAAGGTAAAGCTTTCGTGTTCCCACTTATTTGGAGTTGATGAAGCGATATTATTACCATCCACAATTAGGTGATTCGATGCGTCCAACTCTATCCAATCTATATAATCTATATAATCAACTCCCGTGTTCAAACTATTACTTATCCATCCACTTAAGCTTATCCAGCTATTCAATGTAATTGAGTAGTTACCGTAACTGTTGCATAAGAATAAGTACTTCCATTGTCAAACACCCAGATACCTATCGTTTCACTTCCGTTACTGCTTCCACCTACATACCTTACAT
>NZ_JAOQIO010000008.1:0-7385 GCF_025567575.1 Paenibacillus baimaensis
CCACTTAGGTTTGTGTCCCAGAACTGATAATACTGAAATGCATCTCCGTCCGGGTCATAGGCCGTAAACAGACTTGAAGCGGCTATACTTTCTCCCATTTTCACAGTTCTTGCTATTGGTGTTATTACAGGCAAATGATTTGAAACAGTAGTTACCGTAACTGTTGCATAAGAATAAGTACTTCCACTGTCAAACACCCAGATACCTATCGTTTCACTTCCGTTACTGCTTCCACCTACATACCTTACATTTTCCAGTTCTGCTGCTGGTACTTGATAATATCCCTCTGCATTTCCTGCTGCTCCTAATCGGTTTGTTGTTCCGTTAATAAATTCAAAATGGCCTCCACCACTTAGGTTTGTGTCCCAGAACTGATAATACTGAAATGCATCTCCGTCCGGGTCACAGGCCGTAAACAGACTTGAAGCCGCTATACTTTTTCCTGTGTTTACTGTTCTTGCTATTGGTGTTATTACAGGCAAATGATTCCCACTTGAAAAAGTTCGTGACAATATACGTTTGGATATCATATTTCCATTATTGTCATATTGATAAGATACTCCATTACCACTAGTGAAAGCGATATTGTTTAATCTTCCAATTGAGTCATAAATATAACAGCCGTTCACCCTATTCAGTGTTGTCGTTGGATCTGACGGATTCGTTGAATAATCGGATGTTTGAGAATTAGTTATTGAATTTGGAACAATAGAATGATAAAAGGGACTTTCCAATGGTTCTAGCAATGGTGACGCTGCAATACCCCCAAACGGTATTAATGATAATAAAACTGTACTAACTGCTAGAGTTAAAGCTCTCTTTCTCCATTTCCAATGCATCGATTTACCCCTTTCGACATTTGTGATAATACTTACTACTACATCTTAGTTAAGTCCCTCTGTGAGCGTCAATTAGACCCCGCCTAGCGTTCAGAATGGGGCCGGTATATGATAAACATAGATTAATTCAAGCGGCAAAAGTCCGGAGGCAACGGCGACCATGGCATAAACGACGCCAAGGTTTGGGGCACCTTCAAATCGGCAAGCTGTGGAAATTGCTCGAACAAGTACGTGAGATAATGAAACGGGTGCAGTCCATTTTCCTTGGCCGTCTCGATCACACTGTAAATGGCTGCGCTGGCTTTGGCTCCCCGCGGTGTGTTCGCAAACAGCCAGTTTTTACGCCCGATCACAAATGGCTTGATCGATCGCTCACCCCGATTGTTGTCGATCTCCAGTTCCCCGTCCTTCATAAAGGCCGTCAGCTTCTCCCACTGGTTCAAGCTGTAGCCGATCGCCTGGCCCAGGGTGCTCTTGGGCATCGTCCGGGATTTCTGCTGCCGTAGCCAGGTCGAGTAGACATCCAGCACCGCTTGGCTCTGCTCCTTGCGTACGGCCAGCCGTTCTTCGGGCGTAGCTTCTTTCAGCTCCCGTTCGATGGCAAATAGCTGGTTGCAATAGGCCAGACCTTGCGCCGCTACGCTGTGCGGATTGGCTCGGGCTTCTGGGGCTGCCTTCAGCGCTTCATCATATTTGCGCCGTGCATGCGTCCAGCACCCCACGAGTGTCACATCCTTGACCTTGTGGTAGCCCGCATAGCCATCCACATGCAAGTAACCTTTGAAACCGGCCAGGAAATCTCGCGGATGCTCACCGCCCCGGGTACGCTGGTAGTCATAGACCACGACAGGCGCTGCGCCCCGGCTCGTCCGATACAGCCACATGTACGAATCCGA
Source organism: Paenibacillus baimaensis (assembly GCF_025567575.1). Taxonomy (NCBI): domain Bacteria; kingdom Bacillati; phylum Bacillota; class Bacilli; order Caryophanales; family Paenibacillaceae; genus Paenibacillus; species Paenibacillus baimaensis. The sequence goes on from NZ_JAOQIO010000008.1 coordinate 1,736, forward strand.
CTGTGCGGCTTTGCCTGGCTCCTTCAGTACCTGCAGCGTGGTTTCGTCCGCATGCAGCGCTGCCTGTTTCAGCAAGTGTCGCCTCATCTCATCTACAACTGGCAACAACCACTGCTCCGCGCCGTAGATCATCCAATTCGCCATGGTCTGCCTGGACAGCGGATAACCCAAACGCATCCAATCCTGTTCCTGGCGGTACAGCGGCTGGCTGTTTATGTATTTTTGGCACATCACATGCGCCATCGCGATGGGGACGCCAGACTTCCAGGATAGACAGGCCGTGGCATCGGCGTTGTGACGATGGGCGTTTGCAGCTCATGACGCTCACAGTGGCGGCAAGCATAGACCTGACGCACATGCTCAACCACCTTGACCTGCGGCGGCACGACCGCGATTTCACGACGGGTTTCCGTGGTCATTTCATGCAGCGGTCTGCCACAGCACTCGCAACTCTGCTCATCTTCAGCAAGCGTATACCTCACGGTTTCTACCGATAGCTTCGAGAGATCCGCCTTGCGCTTGCCGCTCGTTTTGCGGCGCTCATAGGTGATCTGTTCCTTTTCCAGCTCTGGCGTAGCGGTCACTTCCGCTTCGTTAAATAGATTCAGCTTCAGTTGATCCAGATGTGTCTTCTCGCTGGAAGCGCCGAAGCGCTTCTGCTGGGCAAGCCGAAACTGTTCTTCATACCAGGTGAGTTTGGCCGACAGTTCCACCAGTTCACGAGCTTGCTTCGTATGTTGTTGTTCCAACTGGGCATTTTGCTGTTGGAGTTGTTCCAAGGTAAGGGATTCCGTTTCTATATTCATAAAACAAGATTCGACAACGACAGCCTAAATTCCTGCTGACTGAGGATTAGATAGCTACTTCGGGCGAGACCTTTACATGCGCGTGACGTTGCGTAAGGGAGAGACCGTCCAGCAGCCAGCACAGTTCCCGCTGGGTCAGGCAAAGCGGGGTACTGCCGCCAGCGGGCCACTGAAACGAGCCGCGCTCCAGCCTGCGGTAGTACAGCCAGAAGCCGGCATGATCCCAATGCAGGATTTTGAGCTTATCTCGCCTGCGGTTGCAAAACACGAAGAGGGCCGAGGAAAACGGGTCGAGGGCAAATTGTTCTTGCACGACCGCCGCAAGCCCATCGATAGATTTGCGCATGTCCGTTGAGCCACAGGCCAGATAGACAGGGGAGCCCGAGGTGAAACTCAGCATAGCGGGGTAAGAGCGGCAACCACATCGCGAAGCAGGCCGGGCTCAAAGCCGGGCCGAACGTCGATCCGTGCAACACCAACTTGAATCTGAAGCGATTCGGTTGTTGGGCTTTGGCGAGCAACCTCAACCGGACGGAAGGTGGTGGCAGAGCCTGCCTGAGTTTGTTTTTGGTCCTTGTACAGCCAGTACTTTAACTGATGGACGGTCAACTCCTGTTCGGCACACCAAGCTTTCATCGTCTGACCGCTGGTCTGGTAGGCGGTAATGCGTTTTGTCCATACCTCTTGCAAATTCGTATCCATGGGGAGTCCACCCTTTCGCATTACGTGATGGATTCATTGTGACCGATTTGAACAGCTATGGACAGGTGGGTTTGGTTTGACGCTTACTGCGTCTTATCCTTCACATCACATACACGTAACGGTAGAAGATCAGAAATACGTAAGCCGCTATTAATGCCAAGTGTGAATAGAAATTCGTCACGAAGGGATTGGTGACGGAGAAGGTCTTTTATTTCCTCAATCTTGTCTTTTTGCCGAATTGGCTGGACTGTGTTCATATGCGTTTAGTTCTCCCATCCCATACAATATGTGTCATTAGCTGGGACTGTAACATTCACTATGTTGCATTGTCCAGTAGAAATTTTCGATGAATCGGCTAAAACGTTGACTGTGTAAGCTTTCATGAATTTTCATGATGCAACAAAAGAGAGATTGTGTGGTCTGGGTTATGGTGAATCGACGAATCATTGAGCATACAAGTGATCCAGTACATGATTGAATCTATTATCCACATACCCAGGGGTGCTTTTAACCAAATCGCTACTCACTTTTTCCGCTGATGGCATATGCACATCAAACCAGCGACATTATCATGAATTTCATAGGGTTAAGCCTTATAACAACGCCTGACGAACAGATAAGACCGTCTGCCCTCACTTGATCATTGTGGTTAGGCTGATTAGCAGCCAAGCCTTCAAAGCGGCAGACGTGTCCTGAAATGAATCACACATGTGGAGCGATTATTCGTGTTGTTTTTAGCGTGGTAGAGGGGAAAGGATAAAAAAAATCCCCAGAGAATTGTTGGCTCTGCTTGGGGAAATTGTCAACTTTATCTTGTTTTCCAATTACCATCTAAATTACATTCTAATAAAGACATTTCAGAAAAATTATAAAAGTTTCCGTAAGAATCATCTACCACGCTGTATTTGAATGAGGAAAGAATCTCAAAACAGATGTTAAATGCCAACTCTTCGCTTCCTTGTTTGTTACCAACATCAATAGCAATAGATGTATTGGGAATAATGTTATATTTGTTTTTCAGAAACGAAAGTTCATCTGAGTCGTATTCATCTTTGTTATCACCTCTGTAATACAACCAAACAACTGCCTCATTTTTCATGAATAACACTTGTTTATACCCACTACTTAGTTCTTGAATTTCTTTTCCCTTGAATAGCACCCATTCAAAAAACTCGTCTTGTGAAACTACTTCATTTGTAATAAATTGCATTGTTTTAGACATAGCACCTAGTCCTTTTTTTCTACAATCTTTTTCAAATCTTCAAGTTTTCGTATAACTTTTACTCCTGCGTCTTCAATACCCTTTACTTTTGTTTCATTTAAGTTAGGAGCATAAAGTATTACCTGTTTACCTTCTGGGTTCATTTCACTTCCAAAATACTTTGCAAACTCAGAACCAGTTTTCGAAGACTTTCCAGCTGTTACTTCGTAAGCGTCAAACAGCCCCCACCTTGTCTTTCAAGTTGAGGGCTGTGCTATGTTTTATTCAGATTTAAACACGCGACAAGTCATAGGTAGCGATGGCGACCACGACAGCAAGCTATCCAACGCTTCTGGATCTTTCGGATCAGGAAGTTGTGGTAGCTGCTCAAACAGGTAGATCAAGTACTTAAAGGGATTCAGCCTGTTCTCTTTCGCTGTCTCGATCACGCTGTAAATCGTGCTGCTTGCCTTTGCGCCGCGAGGCGTATTTGCAAATAGCCAGTTTTTCCGGCCGATGACAAATGGCTTAAATGCACGTTCACTGCGGTTGTTGTCAATCTCAAGACGCTCGTCTTTCAGGAACGCCGTCAACTTATCCCATTGGTTCAGACTGTAAGTAATCGCTTGTCCAAGTGCGCTCTTCGGTAACGTGCGAGATCGCTGCTGACGCAGCCATGCCAAATAAGCATTCAAAATGGGGAGACTACGCTCCTATTCGAATGGTATAACGTTCTTCTGTTGTCGCATCCTTTAGCTCTCGCTCAATAGCAAATAGCTGATTACAGAACTGAAGTCCTTGGTGAGCAAGTGTTTCGGGCTTGTCTGAAGGAGGCAATGCCTTCAGCGCTTCATCGAATTTTCTACGTGCATGTGCCCAACATCCGATGAGCGTTACATCCATCACTTTGTGGTAACCAGCGTAACCGTCTACGTGAAGGTAGCCTGCAAATCCCGTCAGAAAGTTCCGAGGATTCTCGCCACCGCGTGTTGGACGGTAGTCGTACAAAACAATTGGCGGACCCATTCGGCCTGTTCGGTACAACCATAGATACGACTGTGCCTCTGCAGACTTGCCCGGTTCACGCAGCACCTGAAGTGTCGTTTCATCCGCATGCAAGATGTCTTGGCTAAGCAGATGCTCGTGCATACGATTCGTAAGAATTGAAAGCCATTGGTCTGCGCCGTAGATCATCCAGTTTGCCAACGTCTGCCGAGAGATCGACTGACCAAGGCGCGCAAACTGTTGCTCTTGTCGGTACAGCGGCTGACTGTCCACATATTTCTGACTCATGACATAAGCGATGATGGAGGCAGAAGCGAGACTTCCCGGATAAACAGGCTTTGGCATCGGCGCCGTTACGATAGGCGTGCGAATTTCTTCACGTTCACAATGCCTGCAGGCATATACGTGCCGGACATGCCTCACGATTTTCACTTCTGCGGGAATAATTGTGATTTCATTTCGCGTCTCCGTACTCATTTCATGAAGTACACCGCCGCAACATGTACAAATTTGCTCTGCTTCTGGCAGCGTATAGCTAATTGTTTCCACAGGAAAGTGATCCAGCTTAGCTTCACGACTGCCGACAGACTTCTTGCGACTGTAGGTTACGGTCTCGACATCTGGCTCCTCGGAGGAAGGCGCGCAAAGGACTTCGGCTTCATTGAATAAGTCCATCGCGATTTGATCTGAATCCGTTTTTTCGCTTGAGGCACCGAAGCGTTTTTGCTTGGCAAGCCGAAACTGTTCTTCGTACCAGCTAATCTTGGCCGTCAGCTCGGCATTTTGCTGTTCAAGCTTAGCCGTTTTCTGTTCGAGTTCTTGTATGGTAAGGTTGGTATTTGCCGTTTGATTTTCCATATGCTACTACTTCAACAAGCCATGCCCGATTCTTGCAAGAATTTGTGAACAACCTTTGAAAATTAAGCTTTAAATGACGCGCTGGTCTGTAACTTGCGGATGTGCTTTCTTTTGTTCCAACGACAAACCGTCAAGAAGCCAACGCAGTTCGCGAGGCGTGATTGCCATCGGCGTAACCCTCGGTTCCACGGGCCATTGAAATGTACCACGCTCCAACCGACGATAGAATAGCCAAAGCCCGTTGTGTTCCCAAAATAGCATTTTCAGCTTATCCCTCTGGTGATTACAGAATACGAAAAGGCTGCTGGAGAAGGGATCGAGTTCAAATCGAGCTTGCACAAGTGCAGCTAAGCCGTCGATAGATTTCCGTAGATCGGTGCTGCCGCAGGCTAAATACACGCGGTCGATATTAGCCAGCATTAACATGACAAATCTAGTGCTTTAACGATTTCACGGAGTAAATTAGGATTGAAACCAGCTTGAACCTCAATTCCGACATGTCCAACACGAACCGTGAGGGAAGATGAAGATGAGATAAACTCTTCGGAAGGGCTATGGATGGCAAGAGGTACCCATTTAGAAGGTGAGGAAGTAGAGGAAGAAGGCTCATTCATTTTCCGAAGCCAGTATTTTAATTGGTGAATGGTTCGGCCATGAGCCTGGCACCAAGCGGACATGGTCAGACCACTGGATTTAAAATCTGTGATTCTAGCCATCCATTCTTGCAAGCGTTGCTGTTTGTCCATGAGATAACCACCTTGAATTAGGATAGATTCATTTTCTCATGGACTCTGGAGATATGTAATGTGGGGAGTATTTGACGCTTACTTTGAAAGTACCCGCACCACCGAAGAAAACGATGTTGCCGCTCTCGCCCACCATCTGCTTTAATTCATTAACATTCATATCCCCCTTTTTTGATTCTGTAACTAAGAGTCGCAAACTTAGATGAGTTGTACACAGTATCGGTATCAAGATCGCTCGTCTATACTTGTACTATTTCGATAGATACTACCTTTGAGAAAGGATTTTCGTTCGGATAGCCCAGTGCATTATTTACTAGACGACAACCCTCGAT
>NZ_JAOQIO010000065.1:0-156714 GCF_025567575.1 Paenibacillus baimaensis
ATAATGCTGCAGCTGGGAAGAACGACGCAGACTGCTTGTCCCTACCTTAGCACCCTGAGGGAGATCATTCAGTTGAAGTGAGCCTTGCGTAATCAAGCAATCTCTCGGGTCCTCTCGCAGCGGGATTGCACCGATCATAAGACCTTCTGGAAGCTCCCAAGGCATATCTTTCATGCTATGAACAGCCAGATCAATTTCACCGTCCATTAGAGCCTGCTCTATCTCCTTCACGAACAAGCCCTTACCGCCCACCTTGGACAGCGTCACATCGAGGATACGATCACCTTTGGTAATAATTTTTTTGATTTCAAATTCACATGGGATGCCGTGCTTTTGACTGATCTCCCGTAGATGCTCAACAACCTGCCCGGTTTGTGTCAGGGCCAACGCGCTCTGTCTTGTTCCCACCACGATCTTACGCATATGTCTCTCCCTCTTTGATGTATTGTTGAATCCAAAGTCCGATTTGCTTCATTCTCGCAATAGTTGGTTCAGCAGATAATCTGTCTATAAGCTCCTGCTTCCAGTATGTATCCGTACCTGAGGAACGGATTAAGGACATAAGCTCCCAATCCAGCATCACTCTAAGCATTTGCAGTCTATCCTCTATATCCTCAACCTGTGATTGAATCAACCAACGAAGCTCCTGCACAAGATCCAGATAAGTTTCATATTCGAACCCGTAGGCTTGCTCCAGCTCTTGTTTGATCTTTCTGGCAATCGTCGGGCTGGCACCTCCAGTGGAGACAGAGATGAGCAGCTTGCCGCGACGGACCATAGCCGGAACGATGAAGCTGCTGCCAGACGTATTATCAGCCACTGTAACCAGCTTGCCCAGTGTTTCTGCTTCCAGACGAACCGCTTCATTAATTTCCGGATTGTCGGTAGCGGCGAATACGAGTATGGATTGTTCAATTTCCCGTGTTCCTGCACAATACAATTCGCGAAGTATCGTCAGAGCTCCCTGCTGCATCCAATCCTCAATCTGTGGACTGCAGTCTGGGCTTATTACGGTTACAGATGCACCTGCTTCTATCAGCGAACCTGCCTTCCGTTCTGCTACGTGGCCTCCACCAACAATCACACAGGGTTTGTTCTTCAAATTAACCAGTACAGGATAATAATCTATATTGTTCATGGTATCACGACCATTGGTGAAACGAAGAATAAAAATTCGCAAACACTACATTGAGTGCCATAATGAAAAAAGCTGCTAAATTCCATAACGCAAGCTTATAGCCCGGTGTCTTCAGCATAACCCTTTGAAATAAATAGAAAACGTAGGCTAGCAAAACAAACCAGGAATTGATGACCTTAGGATCAAAAAATAATGCCGCATTTCCTTCAAGCGCAATCCAAACGAAACCAATGGACAAACCCAACAGCAGCAGAGGGGTTCCGATAATGACAGAAACATACGAATAATGATCTGTTTTGTCAAGACTCGGCAATCTCTGCATCAGCTTTGACCACTTCTTTCTCTTCAACTGCTGGTGCAGCAATAAATACATGCCGGAAAACACTGCTGCCGCTACAAATGCCGTATAGCTTAAGATGGATAAAGAAATATGAATGAATAGCACTTCATCCTTAATATTCCAGGAAGCGAGCGATGGCGATACTTTCGGATTACTAAAAAAATTAAGAGCAAGAACCGCAAACCCCAATACATTCACCATAAACACAAAAAACTCGATTCGGATAAAACGATTTACAACCAACGAAACTGTGACTAACAGCCAGGTCAGCATAAACAGTGTCTCGAACATAGAAAAAGCTTCCGTTGGATCATGATAGACCAAACCGGATATCAAATAGACCGTTTGCAAAACCCATACAAAAGAAAGTAACCCTGTCCCTATCCGTTTTGCACTTCGATTCGGACCAACAAAGTCCGAGAAGTAAAACAGCAGGCTCAGGGCGTAGATATAAATAATAGCATCGTATAACCAACTTTTCGTAACCATTGACCAAGGCACCTCTTCCGATTACGATTTGGACAAGGCCTCAGCAGGCTTTAGGGAAACCTTCGTTAGCAGTTCTTCTTTCCAACGATTCTGTACGTCTTCAAGCTCCAGCTGACGAGCCGCTTGCTCTGCACGTTCCTGCTCTTCCAATTGCTCCTCTAACGCGAATATTTTGGTGAAATAGTCCAGCGCCTCATCACCGTGCCGTTCCGAAGCCATTTCCTTGATACGGTTTACGGGATCTCGCAGCATTTGATTCACGATACTCTTGGTTAATTTACGGATGATCTTCAATTCTCTTTCATCCAAATCAGGAAGCTTCTTCATCAAACTATCCATCGTCTCTTGATGAATAGAGCTTGCTTTGGTCTGTAAAGCTTGAATAACCGGACTGATACCCAACGTCTTGGTCCATTGCTCAAAGGTCTGCAATTCATCTGCAATCATTTGTTCAATCATAACAGCTGTTTCCCGCCGTTCCTGTAAGTGGGTGTTCACAATCGACTGCAAATTATCGATATCATACAAAAAGACGTTAGACAAGCTGCCGATTGCTGGGTCCAGGTCTCTGGGAACTGCGATATCAATCATGAATAACGGACGTGAACGACGCTTTTGAAGGACAGCCGCGACTTGTTCTCGAGTCAATACCAATTCAGCAGCTCCCGTCGAGCTAATGACGATATCAACCTCTTCCAAACAGGCATTCAGCTTGTCCATGGTACAGGCTACACCTTGAAACTTTTCAGCCAGCTCCTGAGCACGTGTTAAGGTCCGATTGGCTACGATAACCTTATCCGCGCCGTTGGCATATAGATGCTTGACCGTTAACTCGCTCATCTTGCCCGCACCAATGATCAATACTTTTTTATGCTCATAGCTGCCAAAAATCCGTTTGCCCAGCTCAACTGCCGCATAGCTGACCGAAACGGGATTATCGCCGATACCTGTTTCTGTATGTGCGCGCTTCGCGAATGTTACCGCCTGCTTAAACAATGTATTGAACATAATCCCGGTCGTTTTGGTTTGTTGAGCCAAAGCAAAGGAATCCTTAACCTGCCCCAGAATTTGAGTCTCACCAATAACCATCGAATCCAAACCACTCGCGACCCTGAATAAATGATCGATCGCTTTGTCATTTTCATAAATATACAAATGACTATTGAATTCGTCTCGCGACACACCAAACCAATTTTCTATAAATCCGCGAATATAATGTCCGCATAAATGCTCACGGTCTACGACAATGTATAGCTCCGTTCGGTTGCAGGTGCCCACTATGACGGATTCCATGACGCTCTTCGTCTCTTTCAGCTGTTTAAGCGCCAAAGGGAGATCTCCTTCGGCAAACGTAAATTTCTCCCGGATCGAAACGGGTGCCGTCCGGTAATTCAAGCCCGCCACAACAATATGCATAGGTGTCACCTGCCTCCCTCCAAATAATCTCTGTTTATTATAGCATATAACATTCTGGTTCTCCGACAAATTTTTTGTATAAACTGTGAAAGCTGCATGAGGTGTAATGTACATTATTTTCAACCATTTCCTTCAGCTTTATACCGCAGTCCGTTAATTAAACAACCTTCATTATTCCTGGAAACGAAAGCTACTGCTGCATTTTTTTGCGAAGCAGCTCGGATATTGCCTGATCAGCCTTGGCCATGATAGCACTTTGCGATGAATTGATATCAAGGCGCGAAGAAAGCAGCTTGCCGTAGGCCTCGAAAAAAATGCTGAATTGCTTGTGCACCTCAACTAATGTTTGTACTTCATCTGATCGCAAGGAACGCTGCCCGCCAACCTGCAGGCGCAGCATGTACTGCATCAGCTCCGGTAACCCGGCTAGAGACGAAAGCGATGGATCACCAAAAGCCAGTACAAGATGATCATGTGTAAAATTAGCCGTATACACCGCCTGTCGCAGCGCATTCAAGCTTTCGGTATCTTTCACTTTATCAACATTTTGTAAGTAGCTGCTTAATAGCTCCATCTGAAACAATGAAACCTGATAAAGCATCTTCCCGGCATCCTGCTTCTCGGATGTCCCTTGCACCATAGCATAGATTTGATACAACGGCCACCCTAGCAAAAAAATCAATAGCACATAGAATACAAGCCTTCTTTTTCTTTTCATGGGGTCCCCCTAAAAGTTTTGTGTAACAAAACTGACTTCGTAAGCATGCTGAGCCTGTCTTGTACAGTGTATGGGGGTTAATGAGCAAAAATAATACCCGCGGATTTCTCCGGGGTACTATTTTTAAGGTTTTTAATTGAAAAACGTACTGCTCTATTTGATTAACTGCATTTGTTTGATTACCGGTGTTTCAACTACGAGCTCACCCATTCCACGAATTAGCTTTTTGGCATGAGTCGTTTCAGGCTTCAAAACGGATACCATATAATCGATAGCCAATTGAGGATCTACCGTCTCACCACAAGTGTAACAATCCAATGCGGCAAAACCTTTCTCAGGATAAGTATGAATGGAGAGATGACTTTCTGACAGCAATACCAATACCGTTGCACCTTGTGGTTCGAATTGTTTGGCCTGTACAGACATCACTGACGCCCCACATGCTTCTGCTGCCTCCACCATTTGCGCTTGTAACCATTCTGCATTATTGAGAAGATCAAAATCAACCCCCCAAGTATCTACAGCAACGTGTCTTCCGAAAGTCGAATATTCCATCTTTCGGTTCCCCCTTCCTAGGAATAAAATGTTTGAAAAATTTCATCCGCTAGGACCTACGTCATTCACTTCTCGAGGGAGTAATCTCTCGCAACAATAATGTCCTGAGTGAATCCTGGTTCCTATTTTGTTTGTTTTCAACGAGATTAAAAGTACCATCTATTGAACGGAAATGCAACACTTTTTTTTCGGGCAAAAAAAATACTTCTGAATCCATGGCGGAATCAGAAGTATTCGTTTACCCAAATATATACTTAAGCCTCGAGTACAAACAATTGATGAGTCAATTTACTTAAACGTTCATCAATCTGTTCACGAACAGCTAATTCACGAATGTCATTTCTCAGATCCAGTAAGTTGTTCACTTGAGATTTAATACGGACAATTTCTTGCTCCACCTCGTCCTTGCGGAATAAGCTTTCCAGCAAGCCTAATGTATCTTTATGCTCATAAATAATCCGCTCAAGCCCATCCTTGCTTTCTACAATTCGGACTACAGAGCCGCGCTCATATTCGTACACCATAATATAAGTTTCATAAATACGATGAACCGTAGCACTGCCTTTAAAATTTGAAACTGCTTTGCGCATCAGATTAACAAGTGTTTTATTGCGGATACGGCAAGAGCCGAGGCATACATAAGTGTCATAATGCAATTCGAACGACAGGACAATTTCTTGACCCGCATCATCCATGAGTACAACTTCCTGATTTCCATTATCGAGAATTTTCACCTGCAGGGTTACTTGCTGATCGACAAACATTTGAATAAACATGGCCATTTCGGCTTCCGTTAATTGTAGGCAGGTTTTGACATATTCAGTCGCTAACCTCATTGCCATAAAAATCCCTCGATTCTTTAATTTCGAGCCCTTTACATACCCTGCTGTAAACAAAAAGCTATAAGTTCATTATTTTATATATAGTATACTACATAAAACATTAATATTCCTGTCATAAATTCATTAAATTCCGTTTTATTTTAGAAAATAACGCCTTTTCCTCGAAGAATTCCAAGCATATATCTGAATCCCTCTGTTTCCCTTACAAAGTTCTGCGGTTCGCTGCAATGTATGCAAAATTAAGCAACCTACCCTGTAGATTACTTAATGAGTTAGACTATGGATTGTGATGAGACACTTTGTTGTTTGCGATTGATCACTTTAAGCGCCTCTCGATGACTTAATGGAGACAACGTATATTGCTGCATAAACGAAATAACAGCTTGCGGATCTGATTTGGACAGCTCTCTTAATGACCAGCCTATAGCCTTACGTATGAAAAATTGATCTGAATCCTTACAGAGCAAAATATATGAAAATAAGCGTTCCTGATCCGTCTGCTGTTTATATGTCAATTGAAATAGAAGGGCTGTACGCTGCAGCCACATATTATCTGATCGTATCCATCTTTCTGTATAAGCTGAAATCAGCTCGGGATAACGCAAAAAAAATGCGCCCACCAAGTGAGAAGCAATCGTATCTACTGTATCCCACCAAGATTTATTGATGATGATTTTTTCTAAAAGATCTACATGTCCAGTGCCTGAGCTTTTCTTGTATTTCTCCAACAACGATAGGGCTGCGTACTGATATTCCCTTTCAGGTAAATCCCACAGCTCCTCAACAGCCTGTATGAGCTGCTCCTCTGTTAAACGCTCAAATTCCTTTAACCATGGCTTCGTAATACTTGTTCTTACAGGGTTCGGAAGCCCAAGAAATGCAAACTGATTGCGCATATACTTTATCATAGGCATAGCGGCATCTGCATCAGCTTGCTCCTTAAACCGCTTGACGATTTCAACGACACATGCTGAATGCATATAACCACCGCATTTCCTTAAAATTAGATTTCTGGTTGAAGTTTAGTTTCCGGTACAGCCTTGGTTTCGACCGTTGGTTTAACTCCCGATTCAAGCTCAGTTTTAGGCTCAGGTGCTGACCAACCAATCTCTTGTTCAATGACCTGCCATAATTCATCCTTACCAACACCAAGCTCAGATGAAAATAAAACCATACGGTCATGCTTTTCCATTTGCAGTGTTTCTCTGATGATCTTTACATGCTTCTGCCAATGGCCCTTAGTTATTTTGTCTGCTTTGGTCGTTACTACAACCAAGGGAACATCATTATGCTTAAGCCAGGCAAACATGGTCTGGTCATCCTTGGATGGCGCATGCCGAATATCAATGATTAATAGCACCAGCTTAAGATGCTCACGGTGCAGCAAATATTGTTCGATAAACTTGCCCCATATCTCACGTTTGGATTTGGAAACTTGTGCATATCCATAACCTGGAAGATCGACAAAATATAAGTCCGCATTCACTTTATAATAATTAAGCTGCTGGGTTTTCCCCGGCTTGGAGCTGGTACGTGCCAAATTTTTGCGCTGGATGAGCCGATTGATCAGTGATGACTTGCCGACATTCGAACGCCCTGCCAGAGCTATCTCGGGCAAGGCGTCGGCAGGATACTGACTCGGACCAACCGCGCTGATAATAAATTCAGCTTGATTGACCTTCATAATAAATTCCACTCTCTCTTTATGGAGCTGTGCTCCTTTACTTAAACGCCTACAGGCCTAACCAAAGCATATTCCAGTACTTCATCGACATGCGCAACCGGAATAAATCTCAGTTCATTTCGCACGCTTTCCGGAATTTCTTCCAAGTCCTTGGCATTATCCTTCGGAATAATGATCGTACGAATACCCGCTCTGTGCGCTGCAAGGCTTTTTTCCTTAAGCCCGCCAATCGGCAGTACACGGCCACGAAGTGTAATCTCACCTGTCATGGCAACTTCTTTGGACACAGGAATGTTCGTAAGCGCTGAAATCAGGGCTGTAGCCATCGTAATCCCAGCAGATGGTCCATCCTTAGGTATAGCGCCTTCCGGGATATGAATGTGTACATCCAGCTTCTCATGAAAATCGGGTGCTATACGAAGCTGTCCGACACGGGAACGTGTATAACTGAACGCAGCCTGCGCAGATTCCTTCATGACATCTCCCAGCTTACCGGTAAGTGTCAACTTCCCGTTGCCTGGCATCACAGTCACCTCGATGACGAGCGTATCGCCACCTACCTCTGTCCATGCAAGCCCTGTAACAGCACCAATCTGATCTGATTCCTCTGCCATACCGTGATGGAATTTGGCCGGGCCGAGAAAATCCTTCACATTGTCTGCATGGATCGTAACTATTTCACCTTGGCCAGACACAAGACGCTTCGCCGACTTACGGCAAATAGCCGCTACCTGCTGCTCCAGATTACGCACTCCTGCTTCTCGGGTATACTCCCTGACAATCTTCATGAGTGCTTGCTCATCGATAATCAGCTGATCTTCCCGCAGTCCATGATCCTTCTGCTGCTTGGGCAGTAAAAAATTGCGAGCAATTTTATATTTCTCAATTTCAGTATAACCGGGAATGTAGAGGACTTCCATACGATCCAACAGCGGCCGCGGAATATTGTGCACCGCATTCGCCGTTGTCACAAACATGACATTGGATAAATCAAACGGAACCTCAATATAGTGATCACTAAAAGTGCTGTTTTGCTCCGGATCCAGCACCTCCAGAAGTGCTGCTGCCGGATCTCCACGGAAATCCATCGCCATTTTATCGATTTCATCCAATAAAAAAACCGGGTTCGTCGTGCCCGCATTTTTCATGCCTTGAATGATTCTTCCCGGCATAGCACCGACATACGTACGCCGATGTCCGCGGATTTCCGCCTCATCACGCACGCCGCCCAGTGAGATTCGGATGAACTGTCGACCCAAGGATCGGGCAATCGAACGGGCGATTGACGTTTTACCGACTCCTGGAGGGCCTACCAGACATAGAATCGGACCCTTCAGCTTCTTGACCAGCTGCTGTACCGCCAAATACTCTAACACGCGCTCCTTCGGCTTTTCCAGTCCGTAATGATCCTCATTCAGTATTTCCTCAGCATGAATAATGTTCAGATCATCCTCGGTGAAATTGGACCAAGGAATGCCAAGCAGCCAATCGATGTAATTACGGATAACACTGCCCTCTGCTGAGGTTGCAGGCAGCTTTTCCAAACGATCAATTTCCTTCTCGATCTTTTCCTTAACTTTGTCGGGCACCTCAGTCTCAGCAAGCTGCGAACGCAGTTCCTCAATCTCGCCTGTCCGTCCCTCTTTATCACCGAGCTCTTTTTGGATAGCCTTCATCTGCTCGCGAAGATAATATTCCTTTTGCGTTTTCTCCATCTGCTTTTTGACGCGTTGGCTGATTTTCCGTTCCAGCTCCAGCACTTCGCGTTCGTTGTTTAAAATACTAAGCAGCTTTTCCAAACGATCCTTTACAGGAACCGTTTCTAGAATATCCTGCTTGTCTTTGATCTTCAAGGATAAATGACTGCAGATGACGTCAGCCAAACGACCAGGCTCATCAATATCGGAAACGGCTGCCAGTGTCTCCGGTGTTACCTTTTTTGACAAATTAATGTAATGCTCGAATTGATGCAGAACTGTTCGCATTAAAGCATCGATCTCGGGATCGCTTGTTTCCTGTTCAGGCAGCTCCCTGACCTGCACCTCATAGTACTCATCATTATTTAAAAATTCGGTAATCTCCGCACGCACTACCCCTTCAACGAGTACACGAATCGTACCGTTAGGAAGCTTTAGCATTTGTCTGACTTTGGCAATCGTACCAATGCGATATATATCTTCGGTGGTAGGTTCTTCAATGTTAATCTCCGACTGCGAGCATAACAGAATCAAGCTGTCGTCCACCATGGACTTCTCAAGCGCTTTTACTGATTTCTCCCTGCCCACATCCAAATGCAGCACCATACTCGGATAAACAAGCAGTCCACGCAAAGGAAGCAATGGCAAACGCCGCACCTTTATTTTATTCGGTCCCATTCTGAAGCACCTCCTGAGAACTTTGCTTTGGGCAAAGTTGACTTCGTAACATTCGCTGACGTTTACATTTTATCAAAATTAAAATCAAAACACCAATCGCCCTCCCACGCTAATTATCATCTCAAAAAAAGAAAAGCCGATGCTGCTATTATTCCAGCGCATCGGCGTGCAGAACCGTAATGGATGCGGCAGGTGCAAAATCTGGTTGTGCTCCATAGGCTTCCGGCAAAAACTTGAATTGTGATCCAAGTGCATAATCCAGGACTTCTTCAATGGATTCCACAGGAATAACCTCTAATCCGTTAAGCCCGCTGAATATTTCCTGCCAATTTTCTTTGGGAATGATGACACGGGTTACACCGGCTTGAAATGCAGCTTCAACCTTCGCCACAACACCACCCACCGGCTTTACTTTACCATGAATGCCAATTTCCCCGGTCAAAGCCAGATGGTTATCGACAGGAGTTTGCAATATCGCCGAGGCGATAGCAACTGCCATGGAAATGCCAGCTGAAGGGCCATCAATGGGAGTTCCGCCCGGGAAGTTGACATGAAGGTCGAACTTGTAAGGATTGATGCCGAGCTTCCTTAAAACCGTCATTACATTTTCCACAGAACCGCGTGCCATACTCTTGCGCCTGATTGTCCGCGAGGATCCTCCCATTTCTTCCTCATCCACAATCCCCGTTATCGTCAAGTTTCCTATCCCACCATGAGTAACCGGAATAGCCGTAACCTCGATCTCCAATACCATCCCCAGATTGGGACCATATACAGCCAGCCCATTCACAAATCCGATCTCCGGTTTGGCTCCGACCTTTTTCTCTGGCCTAGGTGGAATTTGCGAGCTGTTGACTACCCATTCCACATCAGCAGCCGTTACTGCTTTACGAGCATCAGCTAAGGCCATTCCGGCGGCCAACTGAATAATATTGACAGCTTCCCGGCCATTCGTAGCATGTTTCTTTACAACCTCAACCGCGGCAGGATTTACAGGGAAACCGATTTTGATAAACGCTTTTTCAGCAATTTCGCCAATCTCGTTCGGAAGCAGTGGACGGAAAAATATTTCCATACAACGTGAACGAATTGCAGGAGGTAATTCTTGTGGATTCCGTGTTGTCGCACCAACCATTCTAAAATCAGCAGGCAGACCATTTTGAAAAATATCATGGATGTAAGATGGAACATTCGTATCCTCCGAGTTATAATACGCACTTTCGAGAAATACTTTACGATCCTCCAGCACCTTGAGCAGCTTATTCATTTGATGCGGGTGAAGCTCGCCGATCTCGTCTATAAATAAAATACCACCGTGCGCTTTCGTTACAGCACCTGGCTTGGGCTGAGGAATCCCGGCAACGCCCATTGCTCCCGCACCTTGATAAATCGGATCATGTACAGAACCAATCAAAGGGTCCGCTATCCCACGTTCGTCAAACCGTGCCGTCGTCGCGTCCACCTCGGTAAATTGGGCATCTTGGCGAAAAGGGGAGTCTTTGTTGCCTTTGGCTTCCTCCAGAACTACACGTGCAGCAGCTGTTTTCCCTACTCCCGGTGGGCCATAGATGAGCACATGTTGAGGATTGGACCCGCACAAGGCTGCTTTAAGTGCCCTTAAGCCTTCCTTCTGTCCTACAATATCGTTCATCGCAGTTGGTCTTGTTTTTTCGGATAAGGGCTTATTTAATGAGATGGCGCGAAGCTTACGCAATTTTTCCATTTCCTTTTTTGATTCTTTATCGATGGCAGTGCGATTTGTCTGCTGATTGCGCAGCAAATTCCAAAAATACATACCAATCACAACTGCAAAAAACAGCTGGATAATCATCAAAATCACACTAATATTCATTAGGGTCCCTCCTCAGAATTTTTCACAGAAATTTACTTGGGCAGCACAAACTCGTATCTTGACCTCACAAGTATGTACCTTGCATGGTAGTATTCCCCTCTTACAGACACACTAATCCTTACCTGAGAAAGTTTTCAAGCATGTATGATAACAAGGCATAGGAGAACGATAAGGAGTGAAAATGACGGAGGAGGAACCAACTACGTATGCGAATACGAATGATGATCTCAACAATTGTAATTCTGGGTATGACCCTTTCCTGCTCAATCAGCGGTAAGGCAGCATCCAAGCCTTATCCTTATATGATCAATCCTTTTTTAACGAATGTCGACGTGCTGCTGGATGTTGGGCACGGAGGTATAGACAGCGGAACGCTTCACGGAGATGTGTATGAAAAAGATATCAACCTGGAGATGGGGAAAGTTACGTACAGTTTATTGCGGGAAAAAGGGCTTCGTGTTCTGCTCAATCGACTGGATGACTACGCACTCAGTAGTGAAAACCTTTGGTTTCGCAATCGTTCCAGACATTTGAAGGATTTGGCCCAGCGCAGCCATCTTGCGAACGAAATTCATCCCAAAATCGTAATCAGCCTTCATGTCAATTGGGCAACCAATAGTAAAGCACGCGGACCTGTGGTGCTCCATCAAAAAAGTGATGCAAGCAAACAGCTGGCCACCAGCTTGCAGCGATCACTGAATCTTTTGTATGCAACAGAAACAGCACCGGTCTATGGAAAAACCTATTTTTTGCTTAAACACATTCAAGTTCCTGCTGTCATAGTAGAAATGGGCTTCATCTCTAACGCACAGGACCGCGAGCAAATGATGCAGCCGCAGAAGCAGCGCCAGCTTGCTGATGCCATCTGTGCCGGAATATTGGCCTATCTGCAAAAAGAGCCGGCCCACTAAGGGGCCAGCTGTGATATTTTCACAAATTCAGCTATTTGCTTCAAGGCAGGCACCGATTGCTGGATAGCGGCTGCAGTGTATTTACCTGGTGTGCCTACATGACCAATGACAACTGTAGTTTCGTTATCCTTAACGTGTGCCTCAACCTTTCTGGCCTGTTTAAGAATATGCGCACGCGTGTATTGATCATCCATGAAAATGTGGTTTTCCAGCGTTCTGACTCCCAACTCCTTGGCTAAGGACTGCACCACACTTTTGTGCGTTGTTTTGCTATCCAAATAGATCAGATTGTTTTTCTTGCATACTTCCAGAATGATACGCATCACTCTTGGATCTGCAGTCACCTTCGAGCCCATGTGATTATTCATCCCGATTGCAAAGGGCACGTCATTAATCGCCGCCTGTACCCTTGTGCGGATTTCTTCATCGGACAAATCTGTCGTAATTGCTCCAGGCCCCAGCCAGCTTTTTTTGCCACGTACCGGCTCCATCGGCATATGAACCAATACATCGTGACCGAGCTTGTGCGCCCATTCGGCATCACGCCGTGTCGTCGGTAAAAAAGGCATTACCGCTGCAGTAAATGGAATCGTTAAGGCCATCATTTCTTCCGTTCCACGCATGTCGTTACCAAAATCGTCAATAACAATTGCTATTTTCTTGGTAATCGCTGGAGCTTCTTCAGGTGTTGGCTCGGCTTGACTTATACCAGAACCAAGGGATATCAGTACGACTGTGCTGGCAATCAGCCACTTTGCAGCTATGTGCATGGTTAACCTCCTTGTGTATCCGTAGAAAGCGGACTTGTAAGCAAATTGTTTTCCTGCTTTCCTATGTTATTCGTCAATACCGGCCAGCCTATGCAAAAACGCCAAAAAGCAGTGCCCTCATCGTAGAGAGAACACTGCTTTCCTTAAGTTAAGGATTGTAAAGATTTATGAGGTCTGAGTGGAATGATGCTTTCTGCCAGGTATCTCGCCTGTTCTCCCAAAATGCTCCACGATAATATCGATTTCTTTCTTAAGCTCGGCCAACAGCTCGGCTTCCGGAACTTTACGAATCATTTCTCCGTAACGGAACAGCATACCTTCTCCACGGGCTCCGGCTATCCCGATATCAGCTTCTCTGGCTTCTCCTGGACCATTCACAGCGCAGCCAAGGACAGATACCTTGATGGGCACCTTAATCTTGGCAATATAGTCTTCTACCTCATTAGCGATCGAGAACAAATCAATATCCAGCCGTCCGCAGGTCGGGCATGAAACAAGGGTAGCCGCGTTCGTGATCAAACCAAAGGTTTTAAGCAGCTCACGAGCTACTTTAATTTCTTCAACAGGATCTGCGCTGAGGGAAATACGCAAAGTATTGCCCAAACCCATATTCAGCAAGGCGCCAATACCTGCTGCACTTTTCACTGAGCCCGTAAATAAAGTTCCTGCCTCAGTGATACCGAGATGCAGCGGATAACGGAATGCTTCTCCGGCTTTTTGGTAGGCAGCAATGGCCATCGGCACATCGGATGCTTTCAAGGAGACGATGATGTCATGGAAATCAAGCTCTTCGAGAATATTGATATGAAACAGTGCGCTTTCAACCATAGCTTCCGGTGTCGGGTATCCATATTTTTCCAAAAGATGGTTTTCCAAAGAACCTGCGTTTACCCCAATCCGAATCGGGATTCCGCGCTCCTTGCAGGCTTT
The DNA here is from genome assembly GCF_025567575.1 of Paenibacillus baimaensis. NCBI lineage: Bacteria > Bacillati > Bacillota > Bacilli > Caryophanales > Paenibacillaceae > Paenibacillus > Paenibacillus baimaensis. Next base: position 14,021 of record NZ_JAOQIO010000065.1, read on the forward strand.
AACAACCGCTTCTACTTTCTCGCGGCGGCCAATATTGCCCGGGTTGATCCGAACCTTGTCAATACCATTCTCAATCGCCATCAGTGCAAGACGGTGATCAAAATGAATATCAGCGACCAAAGGGATGTGAATTTGTCTCTTGATCTCTTTAATCGCTTCTGCAGCCTCTTTGTTATTAACGGTAACACGCACCAGCTGACATCCGGCTTCTTCCAAACGGTGAATTTCCGCAACCGTTGCTTTGACATCAGCCGTTTTGGTTGTGCACATGCTCTGCATAATGACTTCGTTGCTTCCACCGATTGTCAAATCCCCTACTTTAACGGGAATGGTCTCCGCTCTGTGAAACATAACATATATCTCTCCCATGATACCAAACATCCTCCGCTCCGATTCAAGCCGGATCGGCCAGTAAATGGATTGGAGGCTGCTATGGTTAGTATATACTCAAGCTTAGGCGCTCTCTTCTTTTTTCTTCAACGATGCCTTGCCATCTTTGCTGCCTGCAGTGATTTCGGGAGCGACCTTGGATTGTACAGCTTCCTTGGTTACTACGCAACTTGAGTTTTCAGTATGAGAAGGTGCTTCATACATCACTTCAAGCATGATGCTCTCGATAATGGCTCTTAAGCCGCGGGCACCCGTATTCCGTTTGATCGCTTCACGAGCAATTTCCTCGAGCGCTTCGGGATTGAACTCCAATGTTACGCTGTCCATTTCCAGCAGCTTCTGATACTGCTTAACAAGCGCATTCTTGGGCTCTGTCAGGATACGAACCAGTGCCGGCTCGTCAAGCGGCTCCAATGTTGAGATAACCGGAAGACGTCCAACGAATTCGGGAATCAAACCGAAACGAAGTAAATCCTCTGGCAACACCATGGATAAGTACTCGCCCGGCTTCAAATCAACCTTAACTCCATCAGTACCAAAACCGATCACTTTTTTGCCGAGTCTGCGTTTGATGATTTGTTCCAAACCATCGAAGGCACCACCGCAAATAAACAAGATGTTGGTTGTATCGATCTGAATGAATTCCTGATGTGGATGCTTACGGCCGCCTTGCGGTGGAACCGAAGCTACTGTACCTTCCAGGATTTTCAATAGAGCTTGCTGAACGCCTTCACCGGAAACATCCCGTGTAATGGATGGGTTTTCCGATTTACGTGCTACCTTATCAATTTCATCGATATAGATGATGCCGCGCTCTGCTTTTTCCACATCGTAATCAGCAGCCTGGATCAGCTTTAACAAAATATTTTCAACGTCTTCGCCGACATAACCAGCTTCCGTTAAAGAAGTAGCATCCGCAATAGCAAAAGGCACGTTCAAAATTTTGGCTAATGTTTGAGCAAGCAGCGTTTTACCGCTTCCTGTTGGTCCCAGAAGAACGATATTGCTCTTTTGCAATTCAACCTCTTCTGATTTGCTTTGCTGCGAATTGATCCGCTTGTAGTGATTATAAACCGCTACAGACAACGATTTCTTAGCTTGTTCCTGACCAATGACGTATTGATCCAAAATATTACGAATTTCCTTTGGCTTTGGTACATCCTTCAGATCAAGCTCTTCTTCGTGACCCAATTCTTCCTCAACGATTTCTGTGCAAAGCTCGATACATTCATCGCATATATAAACTCCCGGCCCAGCTACCAGCTTACGTACTTGTTCCTGCGATTTGCCGCAGAATGAGCATTTGAGTTGGCCTTTTTCATCGTTAAATTTAAACATGGGATCACTCCTTATCCATTCAATTCGCTACGAGTGATGACCGCATCAATGAGCCCATAATTCTTGGCTTCTTCTGCACTCATGAAGTTATCACGGTCGGTATCGCGCTCAATTTTTTCATATGGCTGCCCTGTCCGGTCTACATATATCTGATTCAGCTTCTGCTTGGTTTTGATAATCCAATCCGCATGAATCTTAATGTCTGAAGCCTGGCCTCTGACACCGCCCAATGGCTGGTGAATCATGACCTCACTATTAGGCAGTGCAAAACGTTTGCCTGGAGCGCCTGCTGTTAATAACAGAGATCCCATGCTGGCTGCCATGCCTACACAAATAGTTGAAACATCCGGCTTAATAAACTGCATCGTATCATATATACCCAATCCGGCAGTAACAGAACCACCAGGAGAATTGATGTACAAATGAATATCCTTCTCCGCATCACTCGCAGACAAGAATAGCAGCTGAGCAATAACGAGGTTGGCAACATCATCGTCAATGCCGCTACCGATAAAGATGATCCGGTCCTTTAATAGGCGGGAATAAATATCATACGAGCGTTCTCCGCGTCCTTCCTGCTCGACAACCATAGGTATCAGACCCATTGTTCCAACCCCTTTACTTCAAAATGTGGTTCGTTTTTTATTGTATCAGAAAAGAAAACATTACACCAATTCAATACCCTCCCAAACCCTCCCTACAGGGAGGGCCCCAAAGGGCGCCGCCCTCTGGACTCCCTTTATGGGGGAGATACTGTTGTGTTCTCGGGCCGCTTTCGTTCCTACGGAACACGCTTGGATTGTTGTGCGTTGGTGCGTTGAGATTACTGTAGTGTTCTCGGGTCGCTTTGGCCCCTTCGGGACAAGCTTTACTTTGAGTGCAACGTGTTTATGCCACTTTACTTCTTTACTGCTACTTTGCTACTTATTGATTCTTTGCTGCAATTATGTTTGATTGTTTAAGGTGTTCTATGTATTACATTTCTAACATAGGCGTCCCTGCTAAGGGACGCCTATGTTAGACGAACGCGGGTAATTCTACCATATTCGGCCATGACCTTATGTAGTTAACATTTTTAAAAGCAGAAATACATGCAATACCTATAAAGAAAGGCACGCATAGTTATACGTGCCTGACTGCTATAGTTATTTGCTGTTTTCAACAAGGAAAGTAACTGTTTTTCTAACAAGCAAATCATGCTTAAGATCTTCAAGGTTTCCGTTCGCACTCAGAATCGCATGAAGCTCTTCAGGAGTACGTTGGTATGAAGGGGCAAGATTGCTCAATTCAGTTTGGACTTCAGCTTCCGTAACATCCAAACCTTCTGCTTTTGCGATAGCTTCCAGAACCAGGTTGTTGCGAACGCGTTTTTCAGCGTCATCACGCATTTGAACTCTTAGAGCCTCATCGTTTTGACCTGTAAACTGGTAGTACATTTCGATATTCATTCCTTGAGTGCGAAGACGATTTTCGAATTCTTTAACCATTTGCGTGGTTTCGTTGTCGATCATCACAGGAGGAATGTCGATTTGTGCTGACTCAGCCGCTTTTTCAACAACATCAGCTTCTTTTTTGCGCTCGAGTTCGGCTGCTTTACGAACACTCAGGTTGTTTTTAAGATCGGATTTGAACTCTTCCAATGTTTCAAACTCACTGATATCCTTAGCAAACTCGTCATCCAGAACAGGAAGATTTTTGCGTTTGATGTCATGCAATTCGATCTTGAAGATCGCTTCTTTGCCTTGCAAATCTTCGGATTGGTAATTTTCAGGGAAAGTTACAGTAATATCCTTCAAATCACCTTTGTTCAATCCTACAACTTGCTCTTCAAAGCCCGGAATAAAGCTGCCGCTTCCCAGTTCAAGGGAATACTTCTCGGCTTTTCCGCCTTCAAATGCGACTCCATCAACGAATCCTTCGAAATCGATGGAAACTACATCGCCATTCTCAGCTGCACCCTCTTCAAGAGGAACCAGTTCAGCGTGACGCTTTTGCAGTTTGTCCAATTCAGCTGTAATTTCTTCTTCTGTAACTTCAGCTTCGCTAACTTCAAGCTCCAGACCTTTGTATTCGCCCAATTCAACTTCAGGCTTTACAATAACTTTTGCTTTGAATTTGAGGTTTTGGCCTTTAGCAAATTGCTCCACATCAACCTCTGGACGATCAACCGGATGAATCCCGGTTTCTTCAACCGCTTCCACATAAGCCTCGGGAACAACGATATCCAGAGCGTCTTGGTACAAGCTTTCTACGCCGAATTTCGCTTCAAAGATCGAGCGTGGCACTTTCCCTTTACGGAAGCCCGGTACATTTACTTTTTGAACTACTTTTTTGAATGCTTTGTCGAGAGCCGCAGCCACTTGATCTACTTCTACCTCAATATCAAGAACGCCTACGTTCTTCTCTATTTTTTCCCAGCTTGCTTTCATTTTATGCTTTCCCCTCCAAAAATTATCCATTACAAATCGATGTTTCCTTTAAGGTAAACACGAAATGTTGTTCCGGCAATATAACCATTCTATTATAACATATACTTTTCTTTTTTCAAGCAAAGTCCATAAAATCATTTAACAGGCCTTTGTGAAAAAAACTCTGCAGCAAATTGAAGAATGATCCGATAAGACTGTTCCCATTGAAACATCAGATCGTTCGTGATCCCGTAAAGCTCAAACACTTCGTCCTTCGTTCCGCTATTAAACACTTTATCAAGCAATACAAAATGCAGCGCGGCAGCCCAGACATCAACGCCGTCCCGATCTTGTCGAAGAATCTGATTATAGGGAGCCGTTCCATAAATATAAGCAAGAAATTCATTCCAGGTCTCTTGTGCATAATAAAATAAAGCGGGCTGACTGATCTGGCTCATTTCCTGAAAACGTTCCATGATCTCGTTCATGGGGGACGGAAAATCTTCAAAGCTTTTGGGGGTATCCTCCACGTCCACTACAATCTTCTCTCCATGCTTGTCCAGCGTGAGCGGGCCTGTAACTCCACGTAGCTTAAGTGTTTGTAGCCCTTTATATTGAATTAAAGGATGCTGCTCATGAGCCGTCAGCCATTCAGAAATGCTGGTATCGATCGCGGGATGGTCAATGAAGGCCAGTTGATCCAACGCCAAAAGCTGATTTTCTAACGATTGCGGCTGTTGAAGCATAGCGAGCAGTTTCTCAGCGTACCCACTATCCGTCTTCGCTTTAATCGACAAATGCTGCCTGAGCAAATCCGCTTCAGTCAGATCGTCCTCTTCTTCCCCGGTAGCAAAGATTTCTTCCGGAAACATCGTCTGCAGCCACTCCAAGAGCGCCTGCCATTCTTCTTCTATCCTTGTATCCTGATGGTGACAGGTCAATAAAAAGCTCAGCAGCTGAATGGCCTCGCCATAGCGCTCAGTCTCCAGCATTCGGGTAAGCTCGAATTGGTAAAACTCGACGGTTTTAGGAAAAAGAATGACATTCTCGTTCGGCTTCTCGGACAAAAGCCCACCACCTCCTCCTCGGCTTTAATGTTGAGAGCAGTTTAACCGATTGGCCGATGGAATGCAAAATCTGTTGAATGTTTATGAATAAGTATGCCTCATTATGTATGCCATAATTTCATGGCTATGCAGCTTCGTGTCATGTTGTCATTACCCCTTATCGCGTCAATTGAATATCCGACACTAAGAAGCAACAAAAAACAACGGAAGGAATTCCCCCGCTGTCATGGTGTAGCCTTATACAATTTTCATCGCTGCTTGAATCAATTTGGCTTTAATATCGGGATCTCGATCAATAAAAGCATACATTTTGTCTATGGTTTCTTTATTTTGCAAATAATCCTTTTCCGATTGAATCGCTTCATGAGACCATTCCAGCAACAGCTTTTCCGCTGCTCCCAAATCATTCAATGCGGTATGAAGGCTTGTCTCTTCAATGAGCTCTTCAATTTTCTCTTGATTAACTACACCAAGGACTTTGACAACTGCCAGCTTATTTTGAAACGCCTCATTCGCTTTCTCAAAGCGTTCTTTGGCTTCTTTATATTCGCTTTGTGCCTTGGAGAATTTTGTTTTCCTCATAAGTAACCACCTCATCATTCTTGATCGAATCAGTTCGCCCGTTGAGCATGTGCATGTCGGAGCATAAACTGAAAAACCTGTGTAATTGTACTATCCGTCATACGGTTAGAGTGGGATAATTTCACTCGTTCTATTCATGCGGAACGAAACCAATAATAAAGCACTAACGCATAGTTTAAACGGTATTTTGTTTTTTGTCTATCTTTTCCTCTTGCAAGGACAGACATTTTCTGATTTTATACCGCATAACCTTTATCATCTGCTGTCGCTGCCGAATGGCTGGTCATTCGCCAACACAAACACTCTAAGAGAGGATGAAGGCTATGTGCGGAATAACAGGATGGATTGACTGGCAAAAAGATTTAACGCAGTATCCGTCCGTTTTGGAGCAAATGACGTATACACTGCTAAATCGGGGACCCGATGCTTCCGGCACCTGGATCACCCAGCATTGTGCGCTCGGGCACAGACGTCTTAGCGTTATGGACCCAGCCAATGGGGCTCAACCGATGGTGCGCCATTATGGAGAAAACGTGTTTACTATTGTGTACAATGGAGAATTATATAATGCTCCAGAGTTAAAAAAAGAGCTTGAGCTGCGCGGACATGTTTTTCATACGACTTGCGATACGGAAGTGCTGCTTGTTTCGTATATCGAATGGGGCCGCTCCTGCGTGGATCGATTGAATGGAATTTATGCTTTTGGCGTATGGAATTCGCAAGACCAATCGTTATTTCTCGTCCGCGATCGGCTGGGAGTTAAGCCGTTATTTTATTCTTACACGGATGGTCGACTGCTGTTCGGCTCCGAGCCCAAATCGATATTGGCCCATCCCGATTTTCCTGCGCAAATCAGCGGAGAGGGTCTTGCCGAGATCTTCGCTGTGGGTCCAGCACGCACTCCTGGCCACGGTATATACAGCAATATGTCGGAGCTAAAACCAGGTCATTGGCTGAATATGGATCGTAATGGCTTGAGCATACGCCCCTACTGGAAGCTGGAAAGCAAGCCTCATGAGGATGATATCGATACGACTGCACAGCGGATTCATGAATTGCTGCAAGACACCGTACAACGCCAAATGGCCTCTGATGTCCCCATCTGCACATTATTGTCCGGAGGTCTCGATTCAAGCGCTCTAAGCGCATTTGCAGCTAACTATAACAGAGATAATAACTTAGGGCAGCTCCATACGTTCTCGATTGATTATGTGGATAATGCCAAATATTTTAAATCGAATGCATTCCAACCCAACTCTGATGCACCATGGATTAAACGAATGACGGAGTTTCTCGGCAGTGAGCATCATTATCTTGAATTCGATACGCCTGAGTTGGTGGAATCGCTAAAAACCGCCGTTTTTGCTCGTGATTTACCCGGTATGGCCGACGTAGACGGCTCTTTATATTTGTTTTGCCGTGAGATTAAAAAGGCAGCTACCGTGGCCATCTCTGGAGAAGCGGCCGATGAAATCTTTGGGGGCTATCCATGGTTTCATAAGGAAGAAACGCTGAAAGCCAACACGTTTCCATGGTCCCTCGCTACTAAGGATCGGGTCAATCTGCTCTCGCCTGATTTTCTGGAATGGGTTAAGCCTGAACAGTATGTACAGGAGCGTTACCGTCAGGCACTTTCCGAGGTACCGCGGCTATCCGGAGAAAATCATGATCAGAACCGGATGCGCGAAATGTCTTATTTGAATATCACCCGCTTTATGCCGACTTTACTCGATCGTAAGGACCGAATGAGTATGGCTGTAGGGCTGGAGGTACGGGTACCCTTTTGCGACCATCGACTTGTCGAATACGTATGGAATATTCCATGGGAAATGAAATCGGCCGGCGATCGGGAAAAAGGGATTCTGCGCAGAGCGCTTCGCGGCGTCTTGCCGGAGGACGTCTTAACACGTAAAAAAAGCCCTTACCCCAAGACGCACAATCCGAGCTATCTGGAGGCTGTGCGTACTTGGGTACTCGACATTCTGAATGACTCTAACTCTCCGCTGCTCACGTTTATCGATGTCGATAAAATTCGCGCTCTGGCCGAAGGGGATGCCGATCAGTTCAATTTGCCGTGGTTCGGGCAGCTAATGACAGGACCGCAGCTGTTTGCCTATTTGGCACAAGCAGATACATGGTTAAGGCACTATAAGGTATCCATTCGGTAGGTAAAGCGGCTAAGTGAGTGTTTCGTACTAGAGCAGGGACAAAGAAAAATAGGGCAGCAGCCGGTGTTGAATCGGTCTGCTGCCCATTCATTTGATTGGAATCAAATTCATGTAAATTCGGGTTCACTGCTCAAGACTTCGCTTCAATCGCATGACGCAAGGATTGAAGCGCATGGCCGCGGTGGCTGATTCTGTTCTTTTGCTCGCTGGTAAGCTCCGCCATCGTTTGATCGTACTCCGGTATGTAGAACAGCGGATCATAGCCGAAGCCATGATTCCCTCGGGGAGCACTTATGATTTGACCCTCACATTCACCTTGCGCCTGCGCGATGATGTGTCCGGTCGCATCAACAAGGCATAACGCGCATACAAATCGTGCACGACTTAAAATATGGGGGTTATTAACAGGGATCAAAGACGGTTCGGATAATGCCAGCAAAGATTGCAGCAGCTTGTTGTTATTTTGTTCATCCGTTGCTCCCTCACCGGCATAACGAGCCGAGTATACACCTGGGTCGCCATTCAACGCATCCACGCACAATCCGGAATCATCAGCAACTACCGGAACTCCCAAGGACAAGGCTATCGTACGAGCTTTAATATAAGCATTATCAGCAAATGTCGCGCCGTCCTCAACAATCTCGGGTAAGCCGCTAAAATCGCGCAGGCTCTTGATGGCGATATGCTCGTCTGCAAACATGGCTGCCAGCTCTTTCACCTTGCCCTCATTGCTGGTGGCGACTACGATCTCAGTTCCGAGCTGCCGTCGCATGGGAAATCCTCCTGATCCGGGCTGAAATCTCCGGTCCTAGCGCCTCTTCCTGGGCAAGAATCATTTCTTGAATTCCAGACTCTGCAAGTGCCAGCAGCTCATTAAGCTCGTCCCTGGAAAATGGTGATTCCTCGCCGGTTCCCTGAACCTCTACAAACTTACCTTCTCCGGTCATGACAACGTTCATATCCACCTTGGCTTTGGAATCCTCTTCATAGTTCAGATCCAGACAAGACTTCTCATTCACAACTCCAACACTGATAGCCCCCAGAAAATCTCTGATCGGATAGGTTTTGAGATTACGATCCTTGGCGAGCTTGTCGATTGCAAAAGCCATCGCGATAAACGCGCCTGTTATTGAGGTAGTACGCGTACCTCCATCCGCCTGAATCACATCACAATCCAGTGTAATCGAACGCTCTCCAAGCACCTCCAGGCTGACCACAGACCGAAGTGCACGTCCGATCAGACGTTGAATTTCCATCGTGCGTCCGCCAAGCTTGCCTTTAGCCGATTCCCTTTGGTTACGAACCTGGGTTGCTCTTGGGAGCATCGAATATTCCGCCGTGATCCAGCCTTTCCCTTGCCCTTTCATGAAGGGAGGGACTCTTTCCTCAATCGTTGCCGTACAAATGACCTTGGTCTCCCCTACCTCGATAAATACCGATCCTTCGGCATGCTTATTATAATGCGTAGTAATCGCAGTAACTCTTGTCTGGTTATTCTGTCTGCCGTCGTTTCTCATTGTGAACTTGGTTCCTCCTTAAAATACCCTAATTAACCTTACCCATTGTACCAGAGTCCAACAGGCAGTTCCAACAAAATAAGGGAGCCTGAGCTCCCTTATGCTTTGCTTCCTTATAATTTGGATGGGTTGACCTCCGAGGGTCTGCTGACGGGCTTGCTGTAGCTTTGATTATCAGTGGTGCTGACTTTAGCATCTCCATTAACTGTGATTTGAACCTTGGTTGCGACTCCTGCATTTTCCGTTAACGACAATACAACTGCCCTCATCGCATTGCCAGGGGCTTTTTTGTCAGGTCCCAGTACCTTATCGGAAAAATCTACGGTGATCAAATCACCAGCTTTTTGAATATGTTTGAGCTCTGAGCCAGGCGTCATGACAGCAGTGAGTCCTTTCTTCTGATCGGGTCCTACAATGAGTTGCTCAATGACAGACTGAGCTACATTATCTGTACGTTTAATCATTCGTGTAACAGGAACGTAATAGCTGTACAGATCTTTATTTTGCCCCAGAAAATATAGGGTTACCGGTGTAGACTGCCCATACTCCACGCCATCTTGCTTCTCCAGATTAATGCCAAATGCTCTCGTAAGCGGTTCATCGAGCGGTGTTCCGCCCTGTGGCATTTCCTTCAATGCTTTCCCTTCCACTCGCAGCTGTACCTTTTCCACCGAAGGAAACCCGGTTAGTGTCCATACGATGGCTTCTAATATTTTTCTTTCGTCCTGTAGATTATAATCTGTGAAGGCTTTGGACAAATCGACAACCGCCAATTTCTGATCCTTCACAATATTGATACCTTTGACTGTTGTACCCTTAGGCAAAATTCCTATAAAACCGGAAGGCATGTTTTTGGAGGCTGCACTTCCCTCAACCATCGATTCCAATGCGGTTTTGGCCACCTCAACCGATTTTTCAACCTGCAGGGCAATGGGAGCAATAAAACCTTTCTCATCCTTGGCATAGACGGTAATAGCCGCAAGATTCTGGGCAGTTTTGCCGCTGACCGGTTGGGTTATCGTGGGTGCTGCAGCAGGTTCGACACCCGTCGGTGGAGGGTCAATCGGCTGCGATTGTTCCTTCGTACCCAGCAGGGAACAGCCCGATGTCAGCAGTACAATTACGCCCGTCACAGCTGCCAATCGAATCCATGGATATTGTTTCATGATAGTTCCTCCTACGAATATAATTGTTTGTCCAATTCTCTTATTCCCACTATACGAAGGACAGCCTTCTTTTATGACAACCTGTTTTGTGAAATATAAGACCTAACCAAGTATTGTATTGATTTTATGTATTGATTATTTTTATAATAGGTTATGATTATAATGATCTATTTGTACAAATCATTCGTAGTTCCAAAGTAATAAGAGTATGAGTCTCTCCCATAATAACGAGGTGATGACGATGCAGCCGAGCCCTTCTGGACATGACGTGTTTTTCCGTCAGCTATTTGATCAAAGCACAGACCTGATACAAGGCATTACACTTGACTATAATCTCGCCTATATTTCTCCATCCTGCTCAACCTTGCTTAAGCGCTCTCCGGAGGACCTGCTTGGACAGCCCTGCTACAGTCATATATATGAAGACGATCTCATACGATTTCAACAAGCAGTTGAGCAGTTGATTCACGAGCAGATCCCTTTTCATCTCCAATATCGATATGTGCAGGCGAACGGCTCCTTGATTTGGCTGGAAAGCAAAGGTTCACTCATTCAAATCGAACATAACCTGACAGGTGTCGGATTTATCACACGAGATATTAGCGAACACAAGAGCATTGAAGAAAACCTTACCCAGATGGCTTATTATGATTCCTTAACCACACTGCCTAATCGCAGACTGTTTCAGGATCGTTATTACCAGTCTTTGTTGGCTGCCAAAAGGTATCAACGAAAAATGGCCCTGCTCTATTTGGATTTGGATGATTTCAAGCTGATCAATGATCATTATGGTCATGCGGTTGGTGATGATTTGCTCAAGATGGTAGCAGCCCGTTTATCTCACTGTGTTCGCGATCCCGATACAGTTTGCCGTTTGGGTGGTGACGAATTCGTTATTTTGCTGCAGCAGTTTGAACAAAAAGAGGATATCGTGAAGGTCTCCGAAAGAGTGCTGGATGCCATTAGCAGCCGTTTTGTCATCCAACATCATGATATTTTCATCACCTGTAGTATGGGAGCCGCCTACTATCCACATGATGGTAGCGATGGCAATGAACTGCTCGATATCGCGGATGCCGCCATGTATCAAGCCAAAAGAAGCGGTAAAAACGATATAAAGCTATAAATGATGTTCAATACGCGCACAAGAATAGGAGAGATCACCATGACCGTACCCGTTCCCTATAACTTAAATTCAGCCAGTGTGGCCAATGCGGCCAAAAGCTGGTTGATCCAAAGAGGCGTACAAGTCACAGATATGGCAGAGTTAACTTATTTTCTGCAAAAGGACTACTATCCGACCCTGACAATGGAACAATGTATCGAAAGCGTTAATGCCGTCATCGAAAAACGTGAGGTGCAAAATGCGATCCTGACTGGCATTCAATTAGATATGCTTGCCGAGGAAGGCAAGCTCTTGCCTCCTTTGCAGGAGATGATCGAGAACGATGAAGGACTTTATGGATGCGATGAAATTCTTGCCCTTTCCATTGTGAATGTATATGGAAGCATTGGCTTAACAAATTTCGGATATATCGATAAGCTCAAGCCCGGCATCCTAAAGATGCTTAATGATAAACACGGAGAACACAAGCATACCTTTCTCGATGATATCGTAGGTGCTATTGCCTCCGCGGCGAGCAGTCGAATTGCACACCGTAAGCAGGCAGAAAAGGAAATCGATCAACAGGCTGGCAATTAATTTATTCCCCGGATTTAAACATAAGGTACTGGACTTCGTTGTCACTTTCGTTACCGTAACTCAAAAAACACAGGATGCGCCTCCCGATTGGGAGATGCTTCCTGTGTTTGTTTGGGTTGAGCTATTGAACATATGTTAGCTGGTTATGTGCTTCTATTATTGCTGTTGCTGATAATAGCCGCCGTTATCTAATGCTTGCCTAACGCTTTGACAACAAAGCTATAGGCTTCCTCACTCCAGCGCTGCTTACAATCAGCTAGCAGCTCCCGCTTCGCTTCTTCAGCGGAAATCCGTACCGTATTCAGTCCATGCTGGGCGATCCAAACCTCGGACAATACGTAGCAGGTGCTGTTCCAGCCATTTTTGTTGCCCTGCTCGTTCAAACGATCAGAGATTCCCGCAATGACCACCTCTGTTGAGCTCTGAAGCTCAATTAACGTTTTATCGAATTCAGCTTTATCTTCTTTACTCGCCAAACCGACTGCTTTACGCAATGTTTTCACATCAATGCCGGGATTATCACGTATCACCTCGTAGAGTCGTACCGTATGTCGCGACGCCAGTCCATCCTGGTAACGCTCTTCCACGTCCATCGATGACTCCAGTGCACGACACCAAAGTGGAAACAGTCGGGAATCGATCAGCATCGGCTTTTTTTTGAAAAAACGACCGTAGGCCGCAATCCCTTCACCAGCAAAACGATCTCTCCACAGCCACGGATCACTGGCCTCTCCGGTATGCCAGGCAGCTTTCTCTGTTATCGATTCCAAAGAAGGATGCTCCGGAATAAAGCTGGATAACGGCACAATCCCCATTTCCTTTACAACGGATACCGCTTCTTCAAAGGTATGAATCTTTGTCATTAGCTCTGTCACCTCATTATCAGTCCTTATCAGCGAATCGCCTGAAAATGAACGATACCTTCCTGGTCTGAACGCTTCAAATCTCCTGTATCCAGTAAATAAATCAGATGCGCCAACGTTTCAGATAATGCGAAACGCAATTGATGAAGTGTAAGTCTCTCGCCAAAGGTTTCCCGGCAAACTTCGTACGTAGTCCGCGGCTCAGCTATTAAGGCTTGTCGCATCGTTGCAAGTCTTGCTTCGTGATGATCGATCAGCTCCAGTGTCCTGCGGGAAAACGTCTGAAACGGCTCACGATGCCCAGGATAGGCCCAGTCAACGTCATAACTGCTCATATGATGAAGACTCTGCAAAAAACTCCCAAGCGGGTTCTCATCGATCCCTCCAGGCAAATAGCTGATATTCGGAGATATTTGCGGAATCACATGGTCCCCGCACAGCATCTCCTTCGTTTCCTCACGGTAGAAGCACACATGACCTGCAGCATGACCTGGTGTATGTATCGTCTCATAGTCATGGTCTCCGATCCGTATCATCTCTCCTATTGGGATCAGAGTAACCTGCGGCTGCGGTGATACCATAGCAACGAATTCATCCATATGTGCTTTCATAGGCTGCAGAAGCTCGGCAGGCAGCCCATGTGCCTGGAACAAAGTCAGCAGCGAATTCGTCATTGGCTGCCCTTCTCCCCACAACAGTCGTACCTGCTCATAACCGATAGACGACATGCGAACAGGCGCAGCAGAACGCTCCTGAAACCAGCCAGCCAGCCCATAATGGTCCGGATGGTGATGAGTCAGCACAATTTGCTCGATATCGCGATACACGATCCCAAGCCCCTGCAGCACCTGCTCCCAGCATTGCTCAGAGGCTTCAGTATGAAGGCCGGGATCGATCAGCGTAAATCCGTCCTTACCGCGTATAAGATAGCTGTTCACCCACCGAAGCGGGAATGGCAGCGGAACTTTGATTTGGTGTATCGCTTCATTATGTAACGTTATGAGCCCCATGCGTTCCTATCCTTTCCGCCGCCCCACAAATATCATGCGTTTCGATTCAGTCTTATCGTAAGGAGAAGCATCATAAGCACCATACACATGCAGGACCTCAAGCCCAACACGATCCAGCATGGTTAGGAAGGCTTCCTGATGATACAGCTTAACCTGCTCAAGATAGGAGCGATCCTCGGCTCCCGGCTCACTCACCACGATGGTTTTACGAACAAAGCCGTCCTCGATCTTTCGAGTTTCTTCAATAGTGCTGCTTCCTTCTTTTCGTTTTGAAAAAGGGACAAGGTTCCGTTCCACAAATTCCGGGTTCAAAAAGTCGATAATAAACTGGCCTTGACCAGACGGCTTCAGTAAACGATAAATCTCATGCAGCACCTTTTCGTTCTCGGCATCCTCTTCAAAATAGCCGAACGAAGTAAATAAATTAACGACGGCATCGAATTGCTGGTTGATCTGCACATCGCGCATATCCCCTTGAATCCATTGAACTTTCTGCTGTGTATCCAATCGAACAGCTTCCTTCAGCAGGACGCCAGACAAATCAATTCCCGTTACCTTATAACCAAAATCAGTCAGAGCCATCGAATGTCTGCCCATTCCACAGCATAAATCAAGCACTTCAGCGCCTTGATCAAGCTTAAGCCATTCAATCATTCCTTTGACCTCGTTATAGGCACCCTGCATATCCCGGTGTTTATAAACGAGCAAATAGTCATCTCCAAAGCTTTTTTTATACCAATCTGACATGTATATTCTCCTTTGCTGCAAGCTCTCTATGGGAGGTATTCCTCATAATCCTGCTTGACCTTATTCAATCTTACCAAATTTTTATTAGCGAGTCACAACATACTGAAAAAAAGTAAGCTGCAAAGCAAAAATTCGTTCTGTGTATACTTTATTTTAAAATGAAATAAAGAATGCTATACTAACGATGGAAATGTCAGAAAAGCTGTATGTAAATTACTTGGTTGTGGATTCCAATTTGTTGTATACTATAAGCCTATAAATAAGCTTGGGATACTTGGGATTGGATGGGATGATGATGCAGCTTCATGCAATTGAAGAGCGAATTAACGGTCGTAAACATAAGGAAATTTATGATTGGATACGACGACAGGATACGATTTCCAAAATAGATTTATTAGAGCACAGTCAAATGACCGGAAGCACATTAACCCGGACATTGGAGGAGCTGACCGATCAAGGCTGGCTGCTCGAAGCAGGCTTTGGGGAATCCACCGGGGGCCGAAGACCCATCCTCTATCAAACCAATCCAACAGCAGGCTATGTGTTTGGTCTTGATATTTCAAGAATGATTTCCAAATTAGTTCTGTGTGACCTTCATATGAACAAGCTGGATAGCAGCAGCTGGACGATGGATGATACTATGACACCTGAGCTTCTGCTTGATCAAATCGCAAAGACTGCTTCCGCTATGCTGCTTAAACATGGTATTGCTGCAGCCTCTGTACTGGGTATGGGGATTGGGGCTGTTGGTCCGTTGGACCGATTCTCGGGGGTCATTCTCGAAACGCTGTATTTTCCAGCTGAAGGCTGGCAGGATGTGCAGATCAGCAGCTATTTGCAGGCGCAGCTTGGATTTCCTGTCAGGCTGGATAATGGAGCCAACATGGCTATTATCGGGGAATCGTGGTCAGACCGTAATCGGGATTATCGGCATCTGCTGTATGTCCATCTGGGTGTCGGTATTCGATCAGCCATGATGTCTAACGGTAAAGTTGTATACGGCGCTGTTGATATGGAGGGCTCTATCGGCCAAATGATTATTCAGACCGATGGTCCCAGACTGGGTAAGCGTGGGAACTATGGGGCTCTGGAAACCTTTGCTTCCATACATGCCTTGGAGCAGCAAGCACAATCACGTTTAAAGCAAGGTCGGGAAAGCTCATTACGTAGGCTTGAATCAGATCCGGAGGCCATCAGCTTTACTCATTTAGCACAAGCCTTGCAGGAACAGGACCCGTTAACTGTGGAAATATTCACGCAATCAGCGACTTACTTTGGGATTGGCTTGTCCAATCTGCTCAATATTTTGCATCCCGAAAAGGTCATTCTGGGTGGATCGCTGGTCAGCAGTCATCCAAGCTTTTTTCATACGGCAACCCGGGTCGCTATCCAAAATACATATCATTATCCAACGTATCAGGTCGTTTTTAGCCAAGGCCATCTGGGTGAGGAAGCTATCGTTACAGGGGCGGCCATATCTGTGATCAACCAATTGACTGACATCTGATGCAGTAATTGACTACCAAGGAGGACATATCCTATGAATGAACCTAAGAAGCCATCCTGCTGCTCAACCAGCCGATCGGATGGAGAAACAAACTCAGCCTCAAATTCACCTGACCCGCACATCAGCTCGGCAGCCTCCTCCACACAGTCCCAACCGGACAATTCTGAAGCCAGGCATAACAGCCCTGTCGGATTTGAATCCATGGTGTACTTGCCAGGAGGCGAGTTTATGATGGGTACAGACGATCGGGAAGGCTTCCCTGACGATGGAGAGGGCCCTGTACGCGCTGTTACTATTCAGCCCTTCTACATCGATCCCTATGCAGTTACAAACGCTGAGTTCGGCGAATTTATTCGCTCTACCGGCTACAGGACTGAAGCGGAGCAGTTTGGTTGGTCTTTCGTATTTCATTTGTTCGTATCTCCTGAAACCGCTGCTAAAGTGAAGCATGTCGTACAGCGGACACCTTGGTGGTGGAATGTGGAAGGCGCCGATTGGGCGCACCCCGAGGGTCCCGATTCTACTGTTGAAGATCGGCTGGATCATCCAGCGATACATATTTCGTGGAACGATGCGGTCGCCTACTGCCGCTGGGCTGGCAAGCGACTGCCTACCGAAGCGGAGTGGGAGTATGCGGCCCGTGGAGGATTGGTCCAAAAACGTTATCCATGGGGCGATCTGCTGAAGCCTGGAAGTGAGCATCTGTGCAATATTTGGCAGGGTAAATTCCCGGACAAAAATAACTGCAGCGACGGTTATGCCGGCACAGCACCTGTACATGCTTTTCCTCCTAATGGTTACGGACTCTACAATGTATCCGGCAACGTCTGGGAATGGTGCGGTGATTGGTTCAGTCCTACATGGCACCTGACTGGCACGAGGGTGAATCCTAAAGGGCCACAGCAGGGAACAAATCGCGTCATGAGAGGCGGCTCGTATTTATGCCACAAATCGTATTGTAACCGTTACCGCGTAGCTGCACGCAGTTCCAATACTCCTGATAGCTCAAGCGGCAATATGGGCTTCCGATGTGCTGCCGATGAACAATCCGTTTACTCTAAGTGAAAAAGGGTAATCTATAGGGTAGGAGGGATTCGTGCCGTATGGAACTTTTTCTGATTGTTTTGCTGCTTCTTGCTTTAATTGGCGTATCGATGATTCTCAATCGTTTTGTGCCATTCATCCCTGTTCCGTTAATTCAGGTAGCTCTGGGTTCTCTTGTAGCTGTCATTCCATGGGGTGTTCATTTTACCTTGAATCCCGAACTGTTTTTTGTATTATTCGTTGCCCCACTGCTGTTTAATGATGGAAAGCGAGTCCCGCGTGAGGAACTATGGAACCTGCGAGCCCCCATTTTATTGCTGTCCCTCGGACTCGTATTTGCAACCGTGTTTGTTGGCGGCTACGTGATTCACTGGCTGCTTCCGGCAATCCCGTTATCGGCAGCATTTGCCTTGGCAGCGATCTTATCACCGACAGATGCGGTGGCGGTAGGGGCTTTATCAGGCAAAATCCGGATGCCTCAAAAAATAACCCATCTTCTTGAAGGCGAAGCCTTAATGAATGATGCTTCCGGACTGGTAGCTTTCAAGTTCGCTGTAGCCGCTACGGTCAGCGGTATATTCTCACTACCTGAAGCGACAGCAAGCTTCTTCCTGATCTCCATTGGCGGACTGCTATGCGGCTGTCTCCTGTCTCTACTCATTATTCGCATACGCGTATTTCTTCGTCACCTCGGTATGGAAGATACTACCATACATATGCTGATCCAAATTTTGACCCCATTCCTGATCTATTTGGCAGCCGAGGAATTAGGCTTGTCCGGCATACTTGCCGCTGTAGCGGGCGGAATCATTCATGCGATTGAACGGGATCGTTCCGAATCCTCTCTGATGGAATTAAAAATTGTATCGGTCAGTACCTGGAGCATGATCCTATTTATTTTGAATGGATTGGTTTTTCTCATCCTTGGTCTGCAAATTCCGAACGTGGCCGAAATTGTCATCAAGGACTTAACCATCAGCAATGTTCAGATGCTTATCTATATTCTTTTAATATCTCTTACGCTAGTCGTACTTCGGTTTGTTTGGGTGTATGGCTTTTGGCGAGCGGAATCGTCTTTTAGCAAAAAAGAGCACATCGGGAAGCCGCAGCTCCGTCCTGCTTTGCTCATAGCCATATCCGGTGTTAGGGGAACGATCACCTTGGCAGGAGCTTTCTCGATTCCCTTGTTTCTGGACGACGGAACCGCTTTTCCTGAACGCAATGTGATTATTTTCCTGGCAGCAGGCGTTATCCTTATCTCGCTTATAACGGCCAGCGTCATGCTGCCCTTGCTTTCAGACAAACCGGATAAAAGTAAGGAACGCGATAAGCAGCGTTTGGAGCAGGATGCCAAGATCCAATTATTAGAAGAAAGCATACATATCGTCAAAGAAGAAATTAACGAGGAAAATAAAGATGCAGCTTTGTCGCTCATCTCGGATTACAACAAGCATATCCAGCAAATTCGCAGCGATGGACTGGCAAGCCAAATCCAATTCCGTAAAATGGAGCGTGAAATTCGGTTGATCGCCTTGAATGCCGAGCGACACGAAGTCAAGCGTTTGGTTGATGAAGGTACGCTTAACCAAGAGGCTGCTTATACAATAAGCCTGCTATTGAACCGTTCGGAAATGCTTGTAACCCGTCGATTGCAATATGTTCTCAGACTGTTTCTAGTTATGGTGAAGCGATTGATCTGGAAGTTATTTGGTGGAGGCAGAAAACCGTCACAAGCCCTTCCCATCGAACAGTTTGAAATACTAAAAGCTGCCAAGCTGTTAACTTCGAAAGCCGCCATCACTGCAATCCAAAATCACATAAATACCGTTAACAAAGATGCAGCGCAAGAGGTTATTTCGAACTACAGACAAGGTATGCAAAAATTAAATAGTATTTTCAAACCCGCACCTTCCTATGAAGATTTTAAAAAGCATAAAAAAGAACTGCAATTCAAGGCGATTCAGTTGAATCGGAATCATATTCAGAGCATGTTTCAAAACGGTGAAATCAACCGTGGCCTTGCTACTCAACTGCGACAGTTCGTCAGCTTCCTGGAGGTTTCTATATTGGTTGATGAAGAGATTGGGTGAAGTTGATTGCGTTGAATACGTGCTGCTACGCGGCCACTGCGCTCATGCTTCATCGCAATCTAGAGAAGGATAAAAAAGCAAGAAGCCTGTTACATGAACTTGTAACAGGCTTCTTGCTCATACACTCGAAATCATTTATTTAGAACGAACTAAGCTGTAGAAGCCTCGTCATCCTTAACATCACCGTGCAGCTCCTGAAACAGCTGGACGAACTTGGCGTGCTTGCGCAGCGATTTTTCATGAATCAGGTTCAGCTTGCCATTGTCCAACTGACCAAAGCGCTCGATAAGCTCTTCATTCTCCTGCGACCAATCGAAGCCGTCAAATACGCGCAGACATGTGGTCCAGTTCTTCACATACTTGCCTTCCTGGAACAAATATCCGTTTGCGTACAATGCGATACTTTCCTGCATAGCACGACTGGACGAGCTGTATTGCGGCAGTCCTGGTTGCTCCGGCATTAGCGGAAGCAGTGTGGTAAAGAACTGGTGCAAAATCTCGATATAGGTAGACGGATCTTGACGAATTTTACGGGCCAACTCGTATGAAGGCTGCATTTTACCTGTCAGTAGCATCGTTGCCGTGGAATACAACCAGCTGAAGGAAGTGAAATTTTTATTATAGGAGGTCAAATTCGCACGGCGCTCCACGCCAGCACCCTTCAGGAACACATTATGATCGACGACCTGCTGAATAACCAGATTCAATGGATCGATACTGTCAAACGAATGACCCAATTCCTTACTTACAAGCTGTACCTTCGAGTTAATGTCTCCGAACAGCTGCTTCTCTTCTTCTTCACTCAAACCAATATAGATTTGTACGGCGAGCTCGCTCTCCAGCAATTCCAGACGACGACGTTCTAACTGCTCGACAAGACCCTGCTGCTGCTCCAAATCCAAAGTAATTTCTTCGTTGTCCGGATTACGGCGCTGTTTGATACGAAGTGCAGTAATCTTTCTTTCATGACTGCGCACTTCTTTGATCATTTGTTCATTCACATATCCAAGGGCAAGAATCCGATGCTGTCCGTCCAAAATGCTCAGTTTGGAACCAGGACGCAGGTATAGCCCATTATCCGCCTTAGCCAGCGAGCTAACTTCACGCAACGACAAGGTGACAGGACCAAAAAACACACGGTCCAAATCTCTTTCCTGCAAATAATTAGCTATCTTTCTCCGCTGTCCCCCACTCAGCTTCCGCTGCACCATGGGATCAATCGATGTGTAGTTCAGTATATCTTGAACCTGTATTGCAACCGTCGCGAGTCCAAAGTTCTCACAGAACGGGAAAATCGTCATATTCAAGCACAATCCATCCATTACATTGCATCCTCCTTAGCTTTATCCAACAGCTCATCCTCGCGGATCAGAAACAAGTGATGCTCCTGATAAAAGTCTTTAATGTATTGGTAAGCCTTCATAATACGTGAACGTCTTGGCAATCGGTCCTTCTCATCACCCACAAAAATAGCGTTCCAATCAATATGAGGCAATATTTTCATCGCATACTCCAGCGCATAACGGTTAAAGCTTCCCGTCTTGGTTGCTTCACCATGGAACACCATAGCCATCGCGATTTGCATATTTTCCGTCCAACACAGCTCACCTTTTTCAGGCTCTGGCAAATAGCGAAGCAACGCATCAAAATAAAATGAAGCCAGCTTCTGCAAATCCTCAATGTCCTTCGGTTGGAAATAATATCCGTTGTTACGTGCTGACGATTTCAAACGACCTTCAAATAAACCTACCAAAATTTCAACAAGCAAATGATAAGAGAACAAGAACTCTGGTCCTTTGCCCCGTTCAGTAAACATATCAACTGAAATCCGTTTCATAGCAGGGTCCT
This sequence comes from Paenibacillus baimaensis, assembly GCF_025567575.1. Taxonomy (NCBI): domain Bacteria; kingdom Bacillati; phylum Bacillota; class Bacilli; order Caryophanales; family Paenibacillaceae; genus Paenibacillus; species Paenibacillus baimaensis. The sequence goes on from NZ_JAOQIO010000065.1 coordinate 35,468, forward strand.
GCTCGGCAATTTGAGTAGCCAGAACGTGATAGAATCTACGCTGCTCTCTCAATACAGCCAGATTACCGCCGATTTTACGTGGAAGCTTGTTAATATCAGAGAAAAGCTGACGCTCCTGACGCGCATTAATATCAAGATAAATCATTGTTGACATCGGGAACGAATACAGCTTGCTCAGCTTCTCGGAAATTTCCTCCATACGGTCATATTCGCGGCGATCCTTTGCACGAGTCATGTTGCTTTGCAGTGTTTCCATTAAACGACGGAAAGCGGCCAAACGATGCTGCCCATCTACCACATACAGCTTTTCAATTGCTTGTAAGCGGTAAACCTTATTCTCGGCATCATATTCTCCAGCACCTCTAGCAGAAAGAATAATACCCGGAAAGTAAATTCCTTGCTTGTGCTCAAGGAAGAGCATGATATAGTCAATTAGCTTTGACAAGTTTTGGGGAACCAACGAACGTTGAACCTCCAAATCTACTTCGTATATGGAAAACAGCTTGCTCATCGGTAATGTCGTAGTTAGCGTAGTCTGACCAAATGTCCTCGATGCTGCACCGGGTATCTCGATATACGAGGACGTCTTTTGCCCTGCCAAAAGCTCTGACAGAGATGAAATCGTATCCATTCTTTTTCCTCCTTATAGTCAACCATTATCTTTGTAAGTATTTTACTATAAAACACTGATATAAGTACATTATACACTGAAAAATCACCAAACATTCAACTTTTGATAGAAAATTCCCGCATTCAGGCCTGTTTTTATTATGATTTTAACCAAATTGACTATTTTGGACGTTTATTCACATCATTGAGATGTCAAATTAATGAAAAACCCTGTAAATTAATGCAAAATGGAAAGAACGGCTTCAAGAGACTGCGGCTCAATTCGCTGGATAAGATCACCATATTCCGCTAACCTTTGCTCAATTGTGTGCAGCGTGAAGTCTTCGATTCGGCAATTGTTTTGCAGCTCTTCCCATCTAAGGGGTGTGGATACTGTAGCACATGTACGAGCCCTGGGTGTATAAGGAGCTGACATCGTTTTACCCTGCCAGTGCTGCAGGTAATCAACATAAATTAAATTCCCGCGATTTTTCTTCAATCGCTCTATCGTGAACAAGTCAGGATACTTCTTAGTTAAATAATTACCCAAAAAGTGTCCGACCAACCGCAGTTGTTCAAAGGTATACTGTCCGTGCTGAATCGGGATTACGATTTGGATGCCGGTTGCCCCTGAGGTTTTGGGTATGGATTCAATGCCCATCGTACTCAGGGCCTCACCAACCAAAAGCGCCGCGTGCATGATGCGAGGCTCGACCTCCACAGAAGGATCGAGATCCACGATCCATTCCGCTGGCAGATCATCGGTAGTATAGTGAAAGGATGAATGAAATTCGAGACAAGCCAAATTGCCGAGCCAAATGAGGGTCGGCAAAGAGTCCAGATTCACATAGGTAATGCCCTGCAGGGTCGCTGTGTGAACGAAGGAAGGAGTCGGTTTGGGGACCGCTTTTTGGTAAAAGGATTTACCCTCAATACCGTTCGGAAAGCGGATGGTTGTCAGGTAACGGTTCTTACAATAGTGAAGCAAATAGGGAGCCAGAATGGTCAGCTTTTGCAAATACTCCAGCTTGGTGATTCCAGCCTTTGGCCACAATACTTTTTCTGGATTGGTGACCGTAATTTCGTGCCCTTCTATAAGCACAGTACCTTTTATGGACACTCCCACTTGGGTTCCCCTCTTCCACATATACTGCTGAAAATCATGATAGCACTTTAACTTTCTTTTTCGGCTTTTTATCTGTTTTTCCCTCGTCCTCAGAAGGCGTCTTGACCGCTTCCAGACTGGCTTGCAGGGCGGACATCAGATCGATGACATTGGTACGCTGCTGCTCCGGCGCTATCTTCACCTCTTCACCAGCGATTTTGTGCTGGATCGCATCCAACAAGGCGGCACGGTAATCATCTTTATACTTTTCAGGCTCAAAAGGTGATGTCAGCTGTTCAATCAGCATCTTGGCCATCGTCAACTCTTTATCATTCACTTGAATTTGTTCAGGCAAATTAGGAATCTGCGCGATTGAGCGAATCTCATCGGGATAGTAAATAGTTTCCATAACTAAACAACGGTCAATAACGCGTATGCAGGATAAGCTGCTTTTGGAGCGGATGGATACCTTTGCGATCGCGATTTTCCCTGTTTGTCGAAGCGATTCCAGCAGCAAATTGTACGCGTTAGCTCCAGTATCACCAGGGGATAAATAATAGGTTTTTTGAAAATAGATCGGGTCGATTTCATCAAGCGCGACAAAATCCAGAATTTTGATTTCCTTATTCACTTCGCCATTCAGACTGTCCAGTTCATCTTTTTCAAACAACACAAACCGTCCCGATTCGTACTCATAACCACGGGCAATTTCTTCCCATTCCACCTCTATATCGCATGTCGGACATTTACGTACGTAAGAAAGAGGTGTCGAGCATGTCTTGTGAATATAACGCATGGAAATCGATTTATCCTCCGTAGCGGTAAACATCTTCACAGGCACATTAACGAGTCCAAAGCTGATCGATCCTTTCCATAATGTCTGCATGGTTGTCCCTCCTTAGTCTAATTGCCTTTAGTATGCGTTCCTTTCACTTTAACTATGAACACCGGGACTGAAAACTGGATTCATGAAACGACTTCACATCGGAGATAATGGTAACGTAAGGCATTTCAATACAGTCGGAGGATTATGATGATCATGACACCCGTTGTTCCGTTTGAACCCATATCGACCGATAAGATTCCTCAGGGAGATTCATGGATTGCACAAATCAAATGGGACGGGGTTCGTATGCTTACCTACTCGAATGGATTGGAGGTAAAGCTCTACAATCGCAAACTTAACGATCGCACCCCACAATATCCCGAGCTGTTGACGATTTCATCCTACTGCGATGCACAATCAGTCATTCTGGATGGGGAAATCATTGCATTTGATCATAACAAACCGTCGTTTCACGAAATCATGAAAAGAGATCAAACACGTAAAGCAAACCGCATCGAATACATTCAAAAACAGGTACCCGTCGTCTATATGATATTTGATATCCTTTTTTTAAATGGCGAATGGGTTACACACAAAGCTTTACAGGAACGGCAGCAAATTTTATCGAACCTTATTGTACAAAATGACCTCATTCAGCTGGTGCAAAATCATTCTGATCCACAGCAATTGTTTGAGGTTGTCAAAGCTCATGATCTGGAAGGAATTGTATGTAAAGACCTTAAGAGCACCTATACCCTGGATGGCAAGGACCAAAGATGGCAGAAGAAGAAAAACTATAAAGATGTGATTGCTGTCGTGGGGGGTGTAACCTTGCGCTCTGGAGTCGTGAACTCATTGCTGCTAGGATTGTACAATGAGCAAAAGCTTGTCTATATCGGGCATGCAGGGGCTGGCAGGTTATCCAACAACGAATGGCTTCAATTTACGGATTTGATACAATCGCTTATCCAAACGGAGCGCCCTTTTATCAATAAGCCTGAACGGAGTCATGAGGCGATTTGGGTTCAACCTGTTATTACTGTAAAAATTCAATTTATGGATTGGACCCCTCATTTCATTTTAAGACAACCGAGCATCCAATCCTTCGTTACAGTACCACCTGAAGAATGTACGTTTGAATCGGAATGAGGAGATTAACATGATCTATGTTGGCTGTCATGTCAGTATACGGGGAGGTTATTTGCAAGCGGCCAAAATGGCGTCACAAATCGGAGCGTCCTCCTTTCAATATTTCCCCAAAAACCCAAGAAATCTTGCCACCAAGTCGTTCAATCTACAAGATGCCGAGGCTTGTGCAAGGTTCTGTGAAGAGAAAGGCGTGCTTTCTATTGGTCATGCTCCTTATCCATTAAATCTGGCTGTTGAAGAGGATATGAGCGAAGTGATGCTGAAGGCGATTCTTAACGGGCTGGACATTACCAATAGCTGCGGTTCGATAGGCTTAGTCGTGCATTTTGGAAAATACCGCGGAGCAGACCCTTTGCAAGGCTATAAAAATATCATATCTTTGCTCAATAGAACACTGCGTCACTGGCATGGAAAAGCATGCATATTGTTGGAGAACCAAGCTGGAGAAGGTTCGCGAATGGGCACAATGCTGGAGGAGCTGGTACAGATCAGGAGTCTGTCAGATTATCCGGATAAAATTGGCTTTTGCCTGGATACCTGTCATGCATTTGCGAGCGGTTTATGGACTGGGAATAACTGGAATGACATAGTGCGGAAAGGAACGGAGCTTGGATATTTTGATCATTTAAAGGCTGTTCACTTAAATGATTCGATGTATGCTTCGGGTTTAAGGCGTGATCGACACAGCAATATCGGTATGGGGCACATCGGTGAAGCACCGATCAAACAGCTCTTGCTTGCTTCTGTCCTGCAAGGTCTGCCAGTCGTCCTGGAAACGCCGACTCAAAACGGCTCTCATCAATTGGAAATTTCTTATGTTCATTCACTTCTGAATTAAAGCAATCGAAAAAGCCCTCAGATTGGAGAGGGCATACATGGAATTGATGAGACGTGGCATCGCTCTAAATCATTACGTGATCGCATTTGTCTGGCGGGGATTTCCATAATATCCGGTATGTCCGTTATGACCATGATGTCCATGATGTGTTGTGCCTGCCATGAGTCCATGGAAATGCTTTGCTCTTTCCAAATGGTGGGCTTTTAATTGGTCGTGGTAATGATGCATCTTCATATGCCAATCATACATTTGCTTGTGATAGGCAGCGTGATCATGCGTATACATAGGCATTTGATCATGAGTAAAAGACATCTAGATAACCACTCCTCAAAATTATTGTTGTTTAGTTTACCCAACCAGTCTATGGGGATTCATCCAAAAGCAGCACGGCCATTGCCTACGAAGGAATAATTCAATCCGTGACAGTTGTCCATCACAATAATTTTAAAAAATAATGGCTATCCCTCAGCCATTGTTATGGTTCGGGGATAGCCTCGTAATCACTGTTAGCTGCCACTAACCTTATTTACCTGATGCTTCCAAACGAGTTTGCGCGAAACGCCAATTGATAGAATCATAGGAAGGCATTTCCCCATCTGGCCCTGTCAGTTTTCCGTTGAATTCACCGTCCGAGTTTTGAGTAACAGTCGCTTTCCACCATCCGCATTCGCCTTTCTCGTAATTGAAGGTTTCACCGTCGTCATCGTACAGCAGACCTTCACCAGGCTCGCTGCCAAAATGTACGAGCTCCAGTGCAACCCGAGTTCCTGCGTGTGGAACATGTGGCAACGCGGGCATCATCGGAATGACCGATCCGCTTCTGACAAATACCGGAATTTGCTCCAAGCTTGCATGGATCCGGATAACCCGTCCACCCGTATAACGTTCACCCGTCTCCAGTCCGTACCAGATTCCAGACGGGAGAAGAACATCCCTCTCCCATTCTCCCTCAACGAGTGGAGCTACCAGCAGGGCATCTCCAACCATAAACTGGTCATCCCATTCTCTAGCTTTTTTCTTGCCATAAGCACCGTCAGTCGTATTCAGGATAGATGGCTCGTTGTCGGGTCCGCCAGCTTCTGCTTGAGCAATCTCAGCAGCAGATATGACAAATGGCATCGCTCGGAATGGGGGTATCCCCTGCTCACGGTAAAGGGCAAAATTGGAATACAGATAAGGCAGCAGTCTCATTCGCAGCTTGATATAATGGCGAATAATCCCCTCTACTTCCGGGTAAGACCAAGGCTTCGTGCCGTCGCCCCAGGCATTAAGCATCGCAAGAGATGAGAAGCATACGGTTTGCATCCGTCTAACCCAGTCCTCCGCATTACGGGCTCTACGCACCTCCGGTGTCCACAGCAGCCCACTGAAAGAGGAATTACAAACCGCACGAATAAACTGCTTATGGTCATACAGGTCCGAATAGAGCACATAAGGCATCGTTGCAGCTGCCCCATTGGAAGCTCTGACAAGTCCATACGTTCTCTGATTACGGCTATGGTACAGATCGTAAGTCATTTTTTGAAACATCAGGCCATATATTTGCCTCATCTGTTCACCATCTATACCAGAAGGAAACTTGGCGTGTCCAGGGAACATCCAGGAATTGTTCGTCAGTTCGCTGCCATCACATTCATCCAGCTTATAACCGGATACACCGATCTGAACATGCTGCTCATCGTGTTGAGTTTTATACAGCTGCTGTGCTTCAGGCAAGGAGTAGTCCGGTGCAAGTCCACCCCAAACCGTATGACTGCCTGAAAGCGGCTGCAGCTTCGAATGGAGCTCGGTTTCCGGCGAAACAAAAGGGTGCTCCCACAGGTTCACGTGAAAACCGTTATGTTTAAGCTGTTGGACAAATCGCTCCGGCTCGGGAAACCTTGATTTCTCCCATTCATAAGTAACCGGATAGCTATGGCTATGCCAACCAGGTTCAAGCCCTATCACATCGCAGGGAATATCGTGCTCACGAAACTGTCGGGCCTCCTCCAATACCTCTTCTTCGTTAAACAACGTTGGGACACGGTGCCAGAAGCCAAGACCCCACTTGGGCGGAAGCACACCACCACCGCAGTATAAGTTGTATCGGGATACAACGTCTGAGAGAGTCGGACCGCCAAACACATACACGTCAGCACCTTCAACTGGAATTTGAATCTCCACCCGTGAAGCAATCGGTGTAGCTTTCCAGCCCTTGTCCGTGTTGCGGTTGCGGATCTCTGAACGGTCTGTATCCTCCTGCTTCAAGGTAGAACCGCAATGGATCGTTACGATCCGTGATGTATCCACCCACACACCGTAGCCCAGATCACTCACATAAAAAGGCACGGGAGCATGCGTTTCGCCTGTATCCTGCTTGGGATCACTGTTAACGCGCAAATAACGTGTTCTTCCCCGCAGATTCATTCTTAATAATTGAAGCCCCGCACCATACAGCTTCTCAGTTTGGTTAAGTGGAAAAGACAGAATATGTCCGCTTCTTGCTTCCTCAAGCTGAATGCTTTCCCAGGCAAATGGCGGTTGAGCCGCCGGCTTCTGGCTCAATGCATCCGTTCTAGGTGAAACTCCCATCCAGGTAAGTGGTGTGATCGCTTGCGGATCTCCAATCGTGAGGCGCCATACGCCTGGTGCCGCTTCTTCCCATGCTTGCATTTTCATGTGAATCCCCTCTTTTCTCAATAGTATGTGCTTTTATAGTGTTGGAACCTTAATGGCAGTCGTCGTGCCGGTCTCACTGGCCAGCTTCGCGTAGTGAACAAGAGCCTGGGTTTTCAAATAATCGATTCCGCTCGTTTCTGCTTCACGTCCCTGCTGCAGCGATGCGATAAATTCGGCCAATGTATCGGTTTCATCAATACCGCTCAGGTCATCAACGATTGTGCTCTTACCGTCCTTGATAATCCTGATTTCCTTGTTGGTTAATTCCAGGGCACCTTCGGTTCCCTCAATCCGCCAATTGCCCCACCATGAGGTTTCCGTACCTCTTGCAGCTATTGAGGCGTTATAAGTCGCTATCAAGCCACCCTCGAGTTCGAGTAAGGCATAGGTATTGAGGACAGCACCTTCCTCTTTCCAGCCGCCTATCGGATTGTACAGCCTGGCTTGCACCGAGACCCCTTCTCTTCCGCTAAAATAACGAAGCATATCAAAGTGGTGAACACCGATATCATCCAGAACACTGACCGTATATTTGCGCTCAACATGATGAAACCGATGGAACTGCACATCCAGGGTGGAAAGGTTTCCGATGGCACCATCATCAAGAAGCTGCTTCATTTTGCGAATAAAAGGGAGTCTGCGGTAATTTTCTGCGATCATGAACGGAATGTGTTCCTTCGCCGCACGAGATACGATTTCAATCGATTCTTCATAATCAAAAGAAATGGGTTTCTCGCACAAAACAGCAAGCTTTCGGTCAAAGGCTGCGTTATTCACTCGCGTGTGGATCATCGGCGAAGTCACATTAACCAGAAAATCCACCTGTTCGTTAAGAAGAGCTTCCTCCAAAGAAGTGTAAAAAGGAAACGAGTCATCGTTCATCTTCTCTTTCATCGTTGGATCAACCTCAACGACCGCAGCCAATAATCCTTGATCTCTAAGCCGCTTGTACCAACTGAAACCTGCAGCTCCCAAACCAACCAATATCGCTCTCATCGTTTCGTAATACCTCCTATGTCTAATACCGAAACCGGAAGCTTTTGAATGTATGCCTCCGTTATCCTTTATTGCTGATTTTTGTGATGATTCGGACCAGCGTGGCACCATACGGTTACAATCGGATCGTCCTCACTTGAAATCAGATGGTGATCTTCACCAGGCTCTACAATCACAATATCACCCGTAGTGACAGGAATGAGGTTCCCATTGATCTCCATCATTCCGCTTCCTTGCATAATAACAAAGGCTTCAGAGTCCCCGTGTACATGATAATCCCTACCATCCGGACCGTCATGAGTATGGCTTCGTTCTCCCCTCGCTGAGAAAGCAAGACCCCCTGAAGACAAATACGCTCCCGGCATAACATCCTGCAAAATGTGGCCGCTCCCGATATCCCGTAAATCGCTTATACGCAGCTTTTTCATTTGTTATTCCTCCCATATGTATTAAATCTTGATCTTTTTCCAAGCGCCTCGTTGAAACCTCCAGTAAATGAGCATGGAGCGTACAAATTGATCAATAGCTATCGCTATATATAAACCGATGATTCCCCATCCAAAGCCGTAAACCAATAAGTAACTAAGTACAACCCTCACGCCCCATACTCCTATTAAAGTAGAGATCAGAGGAAACCGCGTATCGCCCGCTCCTCTAAGCGCACCACCCAGAATGAATTGGGATATTTGTGAGATTTGGATAAGACCTACGATTCGCAGTGCCCAGGTACCCTCAAGGATTATCGCTTGATCGCCGGTATACAAACTCAGAATATTCGGAGCCAACAATACAAATGAAGCCCCCATCACTCCACCCACCCACATGCCGTATCTTCGAATTTGCCATACATACATTTCGGCAAGCTCGATATTTCGCACACCCAGGGTCTGGCCAACTAGCGTAGAGGCAGCTATTGCAAAAGCAAATCCAGGCATAAACGACATCCCGATTATACTTGTCACAAGCTGGTTGGCAGCCAGTGAAATCGTTCCCAAACCTGCACAAATCTTAACGACTGTCATGATCCCAAGACGCATGATTAATTGCTCGATACTAGACGGGATACCGATCTTCAGCATACGAGCCATGACGCTTTTATGAACCTGCTTGACATCCTCCCATCTAATGCGCACCGCAAATCTTCCGCTAAACATGACCACTACCAAGCAGATCAGGGTTAAGGCCTGAGCAAATAGAGTAGCGAACGCCGCTCCAGTTACCCCCATTTCCGGAAATCCAAGCTGGCCATAAATAAGTACGAATGCCAGAGCAATGGACAATACGCCCGAAAACACATTAATCTTCATCGGGGTTTGCGTATCCCCCGCCCCGCGTAAAATGGCAGAAAGCGTTGAGGAAATGGAAGAAAAGCCTATAGAAAGAAAAATTATCCTTGCATAAGGCAATCCGTATTGAATCACTTCTTCGTTAGCTCCCATGACACGCAGCAGCACATCCGAATAAAGAAACGTAAGTGAAACCACGATTACAGACAATATCGAGCCGAACAGCAGGGATTGTCCCGCCGCGCGGTTGGCTTCCTCCATATTTCCCGCTCCTGAGGAACGGGCCACTATTATGGTTGTGCCTGTATTTAAGGCCGCAAACAGAACCATCATCAACATATACGGTTGGCTTGTCAGACCCACTGTCGCCACGGCAGCAGCTCCCAAACGTCCTACCAGAATCATTAGCAGCATTTGTGTGACATTGAGCAGCAGCATCTCCGCCAAGGAAGGCCCTGCCAGCCTGAAAATCATTTGACGAATGGCTTTCTTATTGTGCGGATCTATCAGCACAGAGTCATTTAGAGGCTTCAGTGATGGTTCAGCGCCGCTTTCAAGCTTCTTTCCCGAAATCATGTCTGGCACCCCTTACATACAAAGCTAGCCTCGTATGCCTATTATAAAGAATAGTTTCACGATCCGGGATGGCAAAACTTTAACGGGGTTGTGTTTTTTTATCATCTCTCTATGAATCTATGATATGAAGTATTTCATACTAGTATATCATCTGGTGGCATGTTACTATATATGCAAAATCCGCTGTAATCTTCCATCCACTATAGAAGGAGTCGATAGAGGTGCACAAACAATCTAATGCTCTATCATCTGAGGTATTGGCTTATCTAGATCGAATTGGGTACAACGGCCCGATGGATACAAGTCTGACTATGCTATCCCAGCTACAGGAGTGTCATCTTCATACGGTGCCTTATGAAAATTTGGATATAGTGAACCATCTCCCGCTTTCACTTGCGATTCCTGATCTGTATGACAAGATCGTAGTTCGCCATCGCGGCGGCTACTGTTTTGAGCTTAACGCACTGTTTGGATGGCTATTACGCGAGCTTGGCTATTCCGTGACCGATTACTTTGCCCGTTTCTGGCGTGATGAACCGAATGAGCCGCCCAAACGCAGACACCATGTCCTTCAGGTAGATGTTGCGGAAAGTCGCTATCTATGCGATGTAGGAGTAGGTGGAGCCGTTCCCTGCCGACCGATCCAAATGACAGAAAATTTGGAGCATCAGCAAGGTGATGAGTATTATCAGCTGCAACGTGATGCGTATTATGGCTGGGAGCTGTGCGAACAAAAAGGCGATCAATGGAGACGTATCTATACGTTCACTGAAGAACCCCAGCTGCCCAAGGATTACCTGATGGCATCTTACTGGTGCGAGAATGCCCCTGATTCTCCCTTCACCAAGGAAGCAAAAGCCGCCATGCGTACAGCAGCTGGCCGTCATACACTAGCAGGATCAGAATTTCGCAGTTTTTCTGAAAACGGTGTTCAAATATACATACCACAAACACAAGAAGAGTATGCCAAGGCATTGCAAACCTATTTTGGAATTGTAATCACATAGCAAGGTTGGAGGACTTCTGGTGTGCTTGGGATGGTCAAAATCCAAAAAATCCCCCTCCAGCAGCAACTGTAGCTTCTCTTAGAATAGCTTTAGATTTTGGTGCCATACTATAATGTTGTCACTCAAAAATGTGGAGGCTATTACATGAACATTCAAAGAGCACAAGAAATCATCGCTTCGCCCACCATGGTTAACGTGACCTATCAGGGGGATCAGATCTATATTCAAAACGTTGATGAACAGACGGAAATGGCTAGAATCTATACGCTTGACGAGCCTGAGAAGGAATGTACGGTCCCTCTGCACAATTTAATTGAACAATAGTAACATACAAAAAAAGTCGTCTCCGCTGCGGGGGCGACTTTTTTAGAACCGAATGTATAAACCAGTAGTCCTTCTGAATACAGTTTGCAAACAAGAACTTGATAACAAAATAACAAGAACTTTATCAAAGCGCGACGATATTGAAGCACATGCTGCAATTCGTGCAATTTATAGATTAACGAACAGCTAATCGCGAGGGGTTTGCTCCCAAACAATATGAACCTTCAATTCCACTAAATAACGTGGTTTTGAAGGTTCATTTGTATGCTTTACGAGATGTTCTTACCCAGGCATATCCTTGTGGACAGCCCCATTTTTAGCCACGGTATTCGCTGCCGGACTGTCGATGGCGCCCTTCGATGACGACTGATACAAGAAGAGGGCATCCGATCCGGGGTACAGCTTCGCATGCGCCCCTGGTTCCCTCTGCTTTCACATTCCCTGTCTGCCATTTCAATATACAGCGATTCTTAGCTGGCTGGGCTGGCTACCGCCGATGCGTCCCTCATCGGGCTCACCGTTTGCTTTACTGCCCAGCCTGCGCAGGCCTTGCGAATTTGATTTCGATAATAGCGTTCCAGTTGCTGTTGGAATTGCCCTTCGCGTTATAGCGAATATAGCGGGCCTTCGTATTCGTTGGGAAGCTGAACGTTTCGTAGACGAAGGCAGCTTGGCCGCTGCCCTCACCATTCTGAATGACGGGCGTCCAATTCTCGCCATCCTCGGATACATCGATACCAAAATACGCTTTTCGCTCGTTGCCCTTATTGAACATAATCTCCATGTCGGCTACGGTCTTGACTGACCCGAGATCGTAAATGACCCAGTGATTCGTGCCTTCCACCGACCATAACGTCTCCACGTTGCCATCGTAGCTTTTATCAGGCGTAGTATCCTCGAAATAGCCGCTGCTTGTGCTTACTGTAATCGGAATATAATCCTTGGCGGGCGCCGGAGGCGTCCCCGGCTGCACGTAAATGACGTTCGCGAACGTATCCCTGGAGATCGCTGCAAAATACGTATCCGACAGCACCGTCGCCGGAACGAGCAGTGTCTCACCATACACCGACGCAGCGACGGTCATCGCGACGGGCGCATTGTCCCAGTACGCTGTCGAAGCGCCGTTAGCAATGCTCAGCGTGTGCCCGTCTTTTTCCGCTGTCATCGTATCGGTCTGGTCGTCCCAGGCCCAATCCACACCAAGCTTGCTCAGAACAGGCTGAGCAGGAAGCAGCAGCTCCCCGTTCTGAAGCTTTGCCCCGGTCTCCGAATAGACGAACCGATTGTTTACGCGGATGTACATCTCGTCGTTCACAGTCGGCTCAACCGGGATAACCGGACGGACGGCGTTGGCATTTTTGTAGGTCAGCGTGTAAGCGCCCGCCTCCCCACGGAACACGGCAATGCCTCCGGCTTCCGTCACGATCGCTTCGCCACTGTTAATCCCGTTCCGCTGGATCGACCAGGTGCCTGCGGCCAGATCAGCCACGGTCATTTCGTACGAGCCACTGCCGCTAAAGGAGAAAGCCACATCGGCGGAGGTTCGGCCCTTCGCTTTGCCGAAGACGACAACGCGGTCCGCGACGACGGCCCCTGCGACGTTCGCCGTCTCAATCAGGGATACCGGCAGCGACGCCGTGTCCGGGCTGGCGTCGCCCACCTGAAGTACGTTCAGGAAATAATCCTCAGCTTTGGCCGTTTGTGGGGAAAGCTCCATTCGCCAGCCGCCCCCTTCGTTGTTGCCGCCGGCAACCGTCAGCGCGTCGTAGTTGACGCCGTCCACCATAAACTCCTGGCCCGGGCCGCCGATCTTCTGAATTTGGGCGTCGCTCGCCTGAGGCAGCATCGTATCGACCGTCAGCTTGCCGTTGTAATCGTACCGCTCGTTTTTGAACACTGTCCGGTTGCCGTTAATTTCAGGCTCCTCCAGACCGTGCAGCAGCCACGTTTTCTTAAAATTCGGGTTCACGGACACGACGCGGTCGAACACCACCATCGCCGCCGGATGTGCGTCGTCCTGCAAATTCAGGAACATGAAGCTTCGTTCGTAATCGGATATTTTATTCGAGTACGCCTGGGTCAAATCGCCCTTCAGGTAAGAATAGTTCGGCTTTATCGGGTCCTCACCGTATTCATGCCCCATAATCCCGGCCGTTCGGTAACCGTTCGCCGTGTTTTGCAGCTCCTCCAGCGTCTTCGGTTCCTTGCCGTTGTTCGGAATGCGCTGCCCGCCGTCATTGGCGCGGTTGTTGCCCGAACGAACGAACGTTTCGTTCGGATCGTAGACGAGCATGGTGTTGTGCGCAATCGAACGCTTATTGTAATCCAGGTCGTGCGGGCTTCCGTATCCCGTGCTGCCATTATTGGTCTGGCTGGACACCGTCTTCAGCGCAGCCTGATAGTAGCCGGAATCGGTCGCGAGCGCGCCTTTATAATAAATTTGGAAGGACCCCGCATCCAGATGCTGATGGTTGGCAAACCACCATTCGTTCACCTCCATTTCCGCTACGACCGCGGGTGCGTCCACGCCATCCTGCCAGCCGGTGCGGGCGATCATGCCGCCCTTCGGTGATGGATAATACATCGTCAGAGGCAGCTCGCTGACCGGGCGTCCACCCAAATCTGGATCGTTAAAAACAAGAAATTCAACCGGATTAAGCGACTGATTGCTTGTCGGAGACGGCAGCTTTAAATATGGCAGCTCGCGCATCCCTTCCCCTTTCAAATACGGATCGCCGAAGTAATTGCCGGTCAGCAGCATCGAGCGATAGAACGAAGCGTCGTACACGCCGACCGCGTTGTTGTTACGGCTGCCGTCTCCATCGCGCAGCAATTGGCCATCGGGACGTCTGGCGTAGAGCGGCCAGTACAGCGCATATTGCTGATCGGGACCAAAAACCTCGGGATGCCCGGCGCGGTCGTAAAGCCAGGTCGCCAATATTTCCCACTGAAAGCGGTACTGCATATAATGCTCGCCCTGATTGTGCATGTGCGCCGGGTACATAAATAATTTCGGCTCAATATATTCCGCAAAAAAGCGTCCGACCGTATTCTGAAAAATATCGGGTCGCTCATCATACATCGCGATGCCCGCAGCCGCGAGATCGCGCATGAGTTGGCCTTCCACCCCATGACCAACGACGGCCCCCTGATTGATCGGCGGCCAGCCGATCTCCATGAGCGACGCCGCAGACGTCACGAAATTGGCGAACAGCGACTGATCTTCGCGCGTCAGCAGCGGATAGCACCAGTCGTACACCTCCGCGGCGACAAATACGGTCTGCCCCTGTCCGTTATAATCGCCTGAGGTGAACTTGACCGTCGTCATAAAATTGCGCATCGCGGCGATCGCGCTCAGACCCACCTGCGAATCGCCGCGCATCGCGTATTCGAACGCGCGGCTTTCGATGACGCTGAGCGTCGCGGCGCTAAAGTTGGTGCTTGCCGAGGTGGCGGGCAGGCTGCCGTCCACGGTCGAAAGCAAATTCGTCTGGTGCTTGACCAGCGCGTTCACATTTTGCGGCTTGACGCTGTTCGCGAGTATGCCTGGAATATCCGCGCTTCTGAAATAAATCCGCGGATGCCCCGCCGGCGGCGCAAATTGCGTTGGCATCGGGTAAGCTGGCTCTACGTACTCGTCGCCGCCGGGGTTATAAAGCACATCCGCGGTGACGTAGAGCGCGTCCATCTTCAAAGCGCCCTCGCGGTGGTACAACTTCAGCGCATTCGTGCCTGCACCGAGCGCCGTCGTTTTGACTCGCACCCAGATAAAGCCGCCGTCCTCGCGGACCGGGAAGCTGGTGCCGTAGAGCGCGCTGTTCAGCGCCTCGTCGTTGAAGCCGATATAGAACGAATCGGCGGAGTCCCTCTCCGCATTACCCCGGAGCCAAACGTAGTACGTACCCGCAGCGCTCATCTTGAACGGCAGCACGATTTCCGGCATTTTGCTATCGGGATCGGTCAGATTGCCGCTCGACACCGTATCCGAAATATATTTGCCGCCGGAAGCATATACACTTTCTTTCACCGTGAAGTTTCCTTGAAACGGCGTATCCTCCAGCTCGATTTTCGTATCCAGCGCGTACGTTGGCGGCGGCGCGGTGGAACCGGGGTCGTACAGCACGTTGGACGTCACATAAATTGCGTCCATTTTGAGCCCCTTCTCGCGGTGGTACAGCTTCATCGTATTCGTGCCCACGCTGAGTGCCACCGTTTTGACCCGAACCCAGATAAAGCTGCCGTCCTCGCGAATCGGAACACCCGTACCGTACGGGCTGCTGTTTAACGTTTCGTTGTTGAAGCCGATATAGAACGTGTCCGATCCGCTGCCCGCGGCGGTGGCCCGAAGCCACACGTAATAGACACCAGCCGTGCTGATCGTGAAGGGCAGCACAATCTCCGGCGTTTTGCCGTCGGGATCGGTCAAATTACCGCTCGACAGCGTGTCCGATATATATTTGCCGCCGGAAGCGTATACACTCTCTTTCACCGTGAAGTTTCCTTGAAACGGCGTATCCTCCAGCTCGATTTTCGTATCCAGCGCGTACGTTGGCGGCGGCGCGGTGGAACCGGGGTCGTACAGCACGTTGGACGTCACATAAATTGCGTCCATTTTGAGCCCCTTCTCGCGGTGGTACAGCTTTAGCGTATTCGCACCCACACTGAGTGCAGCCGTTTTGACCCGAACCCAGACAAAGCTGCCGTCCTCGCGAATTGGGAAGCCGGTACCGTACGGGCTGCTGTTTAACGCTTCGTTGTTGAAGCCGATATGGAACGTGTCCGAGCCGCTGCCCGCGGCATTGGCCCGAAGCCACACGTAATAGACGCCTGCGGTGCTGATCGTAAAGGGCAGCGAAATCTCCGGTGTCTTGCCGTCGGGATCGGTCAAGTTTCCGCTCGACACCGTATCCGAAATATATTTGCCACCGGAAGCGTATACATTTTCCTTCACAGTAAAATTGGACGCAAACGCCGTATTTTCCAGCTCGATCGTCGTATTCAATGCGTAGTTTCCTTCGTCAGCGTGCGCTGACGGTGTCGGCAGGAAAGCGAAAATACCGCATTGAACGAGCAGGCAGCAGCAAAGCAGCGCCGCTAGCATGCGTCTTGCACGCTTGTTCATCAGCAAATCCTCCTTTAAATCGTTTATTTTCCTTCACGGCTGCAGAGCGGGCTGGAGGCTGGGCTCTACCCCTGCCTCCGGTATTCGCTGCGCCGCTTGCGAATGCAGTCCGCAATCTCCACGGATTGCAGCGCGGACACCACCTCCCCTTCGGGCTTTCTTCCGGTCGCCAGCGCCAGCAGGAACGATTCGTTCTCCTGATAGAAGCCGTTGCTCACCGACATGTCATCGGCCGGGCCAAGCGCGTCGCCGCGAATTTCCTGCTCCTCCCTACCGCCTGTAAACCGCCTGATCCGGCCCGGCCAATCGACAGAGTGCCAGACCGGCAGCTCGGCAAAATAGGTCTTGTTCAGCAGGCTGACCGACGCCCGCTCCATAATAAGGCCCTCCGCCGGACAAAAGCTGAGCCGCGCCGACGCGCCCGAAACCATGCGGGCGTGCAAAAACACATTCGCTACGCCGGGTCCGAGCTCGGGTAGCTCCTGATAAGCAAACACAACATGCTCATAGTCCGAGCCGGCGATAAACTGCAC
Source organism: Paenibacillus baimaensis (assembly GCF_025567575.1). Classification (NCBI taxonomy): domain Bacteria; kingdom Bacillati; phylum Bacillota; class Bacilli; order Caryophanales; family Paenibacillaceae; genus Paenibacillus; species Paenibacillus baimaensis. The sequence goes on from NZ_JAOQIO010000065.1 coordinate 52,497, forward strand.
GGCATCGATGCCGTGAATGGCCGTTTCTGCAAAATCCTCGTCCCGCCGATTGTGACGATACATATCGTACCGGATCGAGCGGATGTCCTCCGGCCGGTGCGCTTGCTCCAGCAGCTGCTTCAGTTCCATCATCACCGGCATATACCTGCGATTGAACGCCACCCGGTTCGCGGCCCCGCTGCGCTCCGCCGCTCGGACAATCGCCTCCGTCTCCTCGCGGTTCAGACCGGGCGGCTTCTCCACCAGCAGCGGGTACCCCTGCTCCAGAATGGCAACGGCCAGTCGGGCGGTCAGATGGCCGGGCACGAGGAGGCAGACGACATCCGGCCTCTCTGCCTCCAGCATGGCCGCCAGGTCGGTATAATGCCTGCCGAAGCCGAACTTGGCGGCAAAGTCGGCCGCCTTGCCCTCCTCCTTGTCGCAGCAGGCGGCGAGCCGCAGGCCGGGATAGGCCTGGGCCAGCCTGCGGTAAGCGGGGCCGTGGACGGACTCCGCGATGTGGCCACAGCCGACGAGGCAAATCGATAATTGCATACTCTTCTCCTCCGATTAGCGATGCCTGAATTATTTGCTTTCCGCCTTATACCGCGCATAAGCACTGTTATACGCGTCGAGCACCTTTTGCAGGTTCATCTTGTTCATTTCCTCCAGATGCTTATCCCACGTAGCATCGACGTCCTGAGCGCCCATCAGTCCTTTCTGCTCATATTCGTCGAGGAACGGTGTTAGGTTGACCATCGCGTTGTCGATCGTCTTTTTCTCCTCGGCGGTAAAGGTGAGCACGGGGAACGGCTTCGCCAGCCAGTTGCTTTTTTCGTACATCGTAAAGCCGTTCTTGCCGATGTCGTTCATCGAATTCAGCTCGCCCGCCAGCGAGCCACGGCGGCCGATTTCGTAGCCTGCCCCAATGCTCCGCAGAAAGTTCGGAAATCCACCGGAGTGGGACAAGGCCACAGGCTTCGGAACGGGCTCGTTGTTCACCAGCTCGTAATGCGTGCCCTCCAGACCGAAGTTCATCAGCCGTTCTCCTGTCGGGCTAAAGAAAAAGTCCATATACCGGATAACGGTGACAGGGTCCTTCGCCTGCGCGGAAATGCCCCACGCGTACGAATGGATCGGCTCGCGGGTATGATTGAATTTCACCTTGCCCGTGACGTCCGCGGGCGGCGCCATCGCCACAAAATTGATCGCCGGCACCTGAGCCTTCACCGCATCGTTCACCGCCGCTGTGGAGCCAAACCAGTCAATCGTCGCGCCGCCCAAATTGTTACCGAGCAAAAATTGGCGCGCCTGAGAGCCGCGGGTGAAAATTTCCGGATCGATAATGCCGTCCTTATACCATTGGGACAGTTCCTTCAGCGCAGCCCTGTATTCCGGCTCGGCCTTGCCGTGATGCACCTTGTCGTCCTTGCCGACGTACCATTCGTGGTTCGCACCCCATAGCTGGAGCAGCGGCCTGATGCCTTTATCCCGGTAGAAATAAGGAACCTCGTCCTGCTTCCCGTTGCCGTTCGGGTCCTGCTGGCGGAACGCGTACAGTGCCTTCTTGTATTCGTCCAGCGTCGTCGGCGCTTTCAGTCCGAGCTTATTGAGCCAATCCTGCCGGATAAAGAAGCCCATCGAAGGCAGCGCTTTGCCCGGCTCTCCGCCCAGCGTGCCGGTGAGCGTATACAGCTTGCCGTCCGGTCCCGCGCCCGCGCGGCGGGCCTCCGGGTAATCGGCTAAAAATTTCTGGATGTTGGGCGCCTGCTTTGCGATCAAATCGTCAAGCGGGATCAACGCCCCTTGGCTGATGATCGGGTTGATCGTATCACGCTGCCCATGGATCAGATCCGGCAAATCTCCGGAAGAAAGCATAGTATTAAACGCCTGCTTCTCTTCGGTAATCGATTCGTTGGCGACGTTCTTCATCGCCACATTCGTGATTTTGGCCGTTTCCCTCCAGGCGGGCATGTCGCCTTTGGGCGCACCGTTCCCGCCGAAGGCGTAGAACAGCGTCACCGTGATGGGCTTGTCGGTAATTTTGAGCTGATCCTTGCCATTGTAGCCCGATCCCGCGCTTGATTCCTGTGTCGACGTAGCCGTCCCCTTCTCCCCGTCGCTTTGACAGCCGGCGAGCAACGCCGGAACTATGGTCATGAGCAGCGTCAGCGCCGCATATTTTTTTCTCATCTGTAACCAGACCTCCCAAAATGTGTTGAATGTAACAGCTATCAACCCTTAATCGCGCCCACCATAATGCCTTTGACAAAAAATCGCTGAATGAACGGATACAGCACGAGCATTGGTAGCACCGCAATGACGATCGTCGCATAGACGATGGTCTGCTCGGTCATAACGTTGGCGCTGAAATCGATCGCCTCGTTCACGTTGTAGGACACCTCGACGATGAGCTTTTTGAGCAGCACCTGCAGCGGGACCAGACTCTGGTCCTTCAGCAGCAGCATTGACCAGAAGTAGGCGTTCCAGCGGGCGACAAAGTAATACATCGTAATGGTCGCCAGTGCCGAGACGGACAGCGGCAAATAGATGCGGGTCAGAATGACCCAATCGCTTGCTCCGTCCATCTTCGCGGATTCCTCCATGGAATCCGGCACATTTTCAAAAAACGTGCGCAATAAAATGACATTGAATGTGTCGACGGCAAAGCAGAGCAGGATACCGAGACGCGAGTCCAGCAAATGCAAGTTTTGAAAATTTTGGTACACGGGGATCATGCCCGCGCTGAACCACATCGTCGCCAGCACAAAAAACGTAATGACCTTCCTACCCTTCATCCGCCGCTTGGACAACGGATAAGCGCCAAGAATCGTCAGCACCATGCTGACCAGCGTGCCAAATACAGCGTAAAAAATCGTGTTGCCGTAGGCGGTCCAGATGTTCTCCATCTCGATCACCTTATAGAACGAGGCCAACTCGAAGCCAACGGGCAGCAGCGTCACCGCTCCGGTCGCCACCGCCATCGGATCGGAGAACGCGGAGATGATGACGTAATATAGCGGATACAGAGTTACAAACACAAGCAGCAGCATAAGCAGCATATTGAACGCGCCGAATATTTTTTCGCCAGTTGTTCGACTCACCTTTTTGTTCCTCCCGGTAGCGAAGCGTTACATAATGGATACGTCGCTTATTTTTTTGGACAGCCTGTTGGCGCTCAGGACGAGAACCAGTGAGACGAAACCGTTAAACAATCCGACGGCTGTCGACATCGAATAATCCGAATTTTGAATGCCTACCCGGTAGACGAAGGTGCCGATCACGTCGGCGGTTTCATAAGTAATCGGCTGGTACAGCAAAATAATCATCTCATAGCCGATCTGCATGAAATGTCCGATTTGCAGGAGCAGCATAATCCCGATCGTTGGCAGCAGCCCTGGCAGTGTCACATGCTTGATTTGCTTCCAACGCCCAGCCCCGTCGATAGTCGCAGCTTCGTAAAGCGACGAATCGATGGACATCAGAGAGGAAAAATATATAATGGAAGCAAAACCGGCATTGGCCCAAATACCTTGAAGCACGTAAATCGGCTTAAAAAATTCCGGCTTTGTCAAGAAGTATGCGCTTTCAAAACCGAGCTTTTGCAGTAAGATGTTCACAATCCCGATCGATGGCGACAAAAAGTTGACCACCAGTCCGGCAATGACGACCGTGGAAATGAAGTGTGGCATGTACGAGATCGTCTGCACTGCCGTACGGAACATTTTGCTGCGAACCTCGTTGAACAAAATCGCCAGCACAATCGGAATCGGAAACCCAAAGGCCATGTTCATCAGGCTGATCGTCAGCGTGTTGCGGATAATTCGCCAGAAATAAGGGCCGGTAAAAAACTCCTGGAATTTCTCAAACCCGACCCACGGGCTCCTCGCATACCCGAGAAACGGCTTATAGTCCATAAAGGCCATACGCAAGCCGCCGAAGGGCAGGTAATAAAATATAATATAATAGATGACAAACGGAGCCAGCATCAGATACAGCAGCCTGTCTCTGTGCAGGCACACCAGCCATTCCGCCGCACGGCTCTGCGGACCTGCTTGCGGAAGCGAACGGGATTTGGCGGCCAGCTTCAACATTGTTCCTCCTTTCGAGCCTGAAGCGCGTGCTGTCGTATCGGCAGGGCAGTTGAAGTAGAATCGGGCTCCCAATGGAAGCAACGGGGGACATTCGATCCTCCTATTATCGCGCCATGCTTCTCCATGCCTATCCCGGAAGTCACGCTTCTTCTCGCTTGTTATGTCGTTCACCGGCGAACTTCACACTTGAACTGTAGCACTTGGGTAGCGGACTGAAAACCCTTTCTTTGTTGGATAGGCCGAAAAACTTCCGATCGGCGGCCGAATTTGTTACAATTTTATAAATTGGAACATTTTAGGGTGATGGGAGTTCATTTTTTGGATGTTTAGATGTAGTATTTAGAAGCATAGAGATATAAGCGCTAAGCTGCTTGTGCAAACGCTTACCTGTCAGACAGGCAAAGCCGAAGCGGAAGGAAAGGTTTCTTGCCGAAGGCGATGAAGGGGGGACCGGTATGCGCTATTACCGGAAAATGTTTTTCGCTTTTGCCAGTGTCGCGCTGGTCTTTACGTTATTGCTGGAGGCGATTTTCGTCAGCCTGTACTGGATTCCGTCGAGGAAGCAGTTCTCCGTGAATTTGGAACAGACGGCCCGACAGGCAAGCGAATATACCGATTTGCGCCTGCGCTCGCTTCAGGAGACCGGAGTCATGATGAATTTGTCGGACTACACGAGAGCGTATTTGATAGGCAGCTTAAACGGCTATGAACGGCTGCGGTTTGCCCGGTTTGTCAGTCTTCTCTCAGGCACCGTCCCCACGCTGAAGCAGGGAACAGCCGTTACTCGTTACGACGACGATTATGTCATCATGAACAATAGCACCGGAAATCTGGACTTCTTCCGCGCCAGCTTCCATATTCCCGAAGAGCTCCTGACCCGCACTATCGAGCAATTCAATGAAAATAAAAGCGACACGCTCCAAATTTTGAATGTCCAGGATGACGTGGGAGAACGCCTGTATGTGCTCGCCTTCTGCCAATGGGTAGGGCTTCCGCAGCCGCTGTACATATTCAACTCTTACACAACGCAGCAGCTGTTTCATATGAATGCGCTCTCAGATGGCACATTAGCCGTTTATTACAATAACCGTCTCGCTGCCGCCGCAGGCAAGCTGAATGTAGAGCAGTTGACGACGCGGCTGCAAAACGGCACCAACTACGCGGGATTGGATATTCGCCACGCCTCGTCCTCGGTTTCGGGCTTCCGCTACGTTTATTTGGCCGAGCCTCAGCGTATTTTCACTCCCGCGCTGCTCTGGATGTTCGGCGTAGGTCTGGCCGCGCTGGCCGCCAGTCTCGGCATCATGGGACTGATTACCGCAAGGATGTATCAGCCGATTCGCGGGGTGCTGATGACGACCGGCCAATTTACCGCCGGAGACGAAATGGCGCATATCCGCAACACGATCGTCAATCTGCATACGGATGTCGAGGAAATGGCCCAAGCACTGGCGCAGCACAAAGTCGCCCAGGAAAGCAGCGTCCTTCACGATCTGCTGACCGGCGTTATTCCCCCCGAACAGGCTGGGGAGGCGCTGGCGTCATTTCCCGAGCTTCCGGCGAAAGGACCTCTGGTGCTCGTCCTGCTGCGGTACGCACCCACCGCTCCGTTTGCCGGAGGCTTCCATCACGGCGTCACCGGTGAGGCCAGACAGCGACTGGCCAATGCCTTGCAGCAGCATTTTGCGGCCTGCTCCTTTTTCCGTGTGGTGGAGATGAGCTTTGAAAGCCAGGTTTTGCTGCTGCAAGCGGATTGGACGGAGAGCATGACCGAGGGGCTGAAAAATACGATCATCAGCGTCGAGCCGGAATACGGCCTGGACATCAGCGCCTTCATCCCTCCCCCGTGCGAAGGGCTAAAAAATTTGCCCGCCGCTTACCGCAAAAGCATGAAAATGGTGGAAGCCCGGGAATACGCCGGGTCCAACAGCAAGGTGGTCCATTGGGAGGAAGCTCGGACGCCGATGAAAAGCACCGTATATTTTCCGTTACAGGTCGAGCAAAACCTGATTAATTCCGTCATCCACGGTAAAACCGGCGCCTGGCAGTCGGCTGTCAATGAAATTATCGAGACGAACCGGGTCGAACGGAATGCCGCCGTCTCCTCGGTAGCCCTCATGTTCGAAGGAACGCTGAACCGGTTGCTCGACGGCTCGGGCGCGGCCGGACTGGAGCTGACGCATGAGCAGCTTCCCGCGGTCGAGCTCTCGTTCCGCTCCTGCCGCACCTATGAGGAGTTGAAGCAGCAGGCTCAGCATCTCTTCGACGTGCTTGCCTCCCGGTTCGCCTCGGAGCAGGAAAAGTCGAACAGCAGTCTCGCCGATAAGATGCTCGCTTACGTGCATGAGCATTACATGCGCGAAATTACGCTGTTCGATCTGGCGGATTACTTGAACCTGTCGCGCAACTACGTCTCGACGCTGTTCAAAAGCGCCACTGGCTGCAACTTCAAGGATTATATCAGCGAATACCGCTACGGCAAGGCGCGTCAGATGATTCGGGAAAATCCGGATATGCGGATTAAGGAGGTAGCCGAATTGGTAGGATGCAACACAGATGCCCTGTCCCGCCTGTTCATGCGCTACAGCGGCATATTGCCGAAGGAGTACCGCGAACAGGCAAGTCAGGGGTTTGCCGGGTCCGAGGAGTGAGGCGAAGTGCGGGCGCAAATAGCGCAGCCGGCCCAGAATGCTCTGCAGCTCGGGCTATCACAGCCCATGGCTTAAAGCCGCTCATGGACTGCTGGAAAGAACCCCGTTTTGGGACTCGGATAAATTCAGGTTGAGACTACAGTGAGAGACTAAGAATAACCAGCAGTGAATGCCATCTAGAAACAGCCGTTCTGTTAGCTATTGCTAACAAACGGCTTATTTGTCCTGAGTTGTTATGAAAAAATGTCTCATCTACTATTATACCATTCATAAAGTCAAGATAAGTATGTGATGAAGCTGACGAATCAGGTTTCCTCAAGCCGTCTCACATTGCCTTATACTAAATCAATCGTCGGCAGTTCATTTACAGACTTTACTGGCGGATCTATAGCTTGCCCATTGTCACGAACCAATGTGTAATATTCATAGTTACCGATAACTGTAAAGTCAGACTCCATAACACCGGGATAAGCACGATTTACCGAATACACCTGACTTTTGTGAGCTTGTAACGCCTGACCCTTGTGGATGCGATAGTCGCTAATATCCACTTTACTCGTTATGAGGCACTTGTTTGATGGTCCCGAGTCCTGACAATGATCATAATAGTGCGGAATTGATGTATACAAAAGTCTCGGGAGCTTGGAAGCAGGATACTGCTGTTCTGCTAAAATGACGGCTTTCTCCGTTGCCAGTGAAATCGTAATGTGATCTGCATGTCCAGTGACACCATCCGGCGGGAACGTCACGATGACGTCGGGTTCCAGCTCTATGATCGTTGTCCGGATTCGATCAACCAGCTGATCCATATCCTGTTCGATTAAACTTCCATCGGGATAACGATATAAAATTAACTCAGTAACTCCCAGAATCGAACAAGCCTTTCGCAATTCTTCTTCGCGGTGTAGGGCCAACTGCTCTCGAGTGGCAAATTGGAACTCCCCTGATTTGCCCTTACATCCCGATGTGGCGCATAGCAAGGTAACCTCATGTCCAAGGTGATGAACCTTGGCTATGGTACCTCCAGCCGCAAAAGATTCATCATCTGGATGAGGAAATATAAACAGCAATTTTTGTTGCGAATGGTTCTTCAATTCCTTCAACTCCTTGCCTATGTTTCTGATTGATGGAATGTGGACTTCAGATAAGATAATCCCATCGCCATAACACCGTAAATAGGGTCTTTCTTTGCCGTATCCAGCTGAGCCAACGGAGCAAATTCTTTAAGCTTGTGGATTAAAATATCACCAACGAGGTTTTCGTTTTGCAAGACGCCACCCTGTAAGATCATCGTAAACGGTTTATCCATTAATTGCAATTGCTTAATGACTGCACGGACTCCGAGAAATAATTCATGACCGGCATCAGTCAAAATATTCACAGCTTCCTGATCACCCGCGGACGAGGCCAGGCTTACCAAACGGGATAGTTCTCCTAATTTTTCTACTGAATAATCTGAGCTGTACACCCAGTTAAATAAGTCCTCTGCATCGCTCATGCCCAAATGAGGGAAAACCCATTCTCCTAGCCTTGTCGCCTCCCCTCTCCCGTCATGAGCTTTAAGAATAGCTTTTACCGCTTGTTTACCTATCCAGTAGCCGCTGCCTTCATCCCCAACCCGATGACCCCATCCGCCGGCTCTCGATGTTTCACCGCGTTCATTGATACCGAACACAATCGATCCGGTACCAGCGATGACAAGGATTCCCGGTTGTCCCGCTGTCGCCCCTAACAATGCCGCAAATCCATCATTTTCTACGACTAAATGCTTAACCTGAATATGCAGATGCTCCAGAACTTCTTGCACCATACCCATAATAATTTGCCTGTCATAGGCTGTATCCAGCCCTGCCAATCCAAACACTGCACATTCGATTTCGATTTCCGAATCATTCACGGAAGCTCCAGCGCCTTTTCTTAAATCCACTATTGCTTCCTGTATGCCGCTGATTAATTCCAGCACGACAGCGTCCCTGCCAATCCCTTGATAATTACAAGAACCGGCCTTTCCCTGTCCCAACGTATTGCCCATTGCATCCATGAATACGACAAGACACTTCGTTCCTCCCCCATCAATGGCAAGGAGAGGAATTGTCAATTTCCCCATCAGGCTTCACTCCACCCATGAATCACTTGGTCCAGATGTTGAAGGGCACGCTCATTGTTCCCCCGGGTTTCTTGCAGCCATTGAAGATGAGACGATTGCTGGGTTTTCCGCTCTTCGATCATTCGCTTCATTTCCTTTGGACTTGGGCCACCCGGTAAAGAACGAATTTCCACAAAATGGATAGGATCCAATGCCTTGCGTAACGTATCCACTTGTAATGACACATCGCGCCCGATCACCTGCTGAGCGATTTCGTTAACCAAAGGCAATGTAATCTCATTAGCTGCCAGCCCGTCAGATAGTGCCTTTTTCACAACGCCACTGACAATATGATGAGCTTTTCTAAAAGATAAACCATCCGTTCTGACCAAGGTGTCAGCCAGTTCTGTGACAGTTGCAAAGCTTTTTTGTGTACGCTTGAGAAGTACCTCTTTGTTTACTTCCATCGTTCCGATCACAGCCGCTAATAAACGATACATTTTATCCATAATATCCATACTTTTCCATGCATAAGGCTGCATATCGTCTTCTGTATCTACAATATCACCGAATGGTGTATTATGAATCATCGTCAAGACCGTGTTCGTATTTCCTACGCAGCTGGATAATAAAGCACGCATATGTTCCAATGAAACCGGGTTCCGCTTTTGCGGCATGATCGAGCTGATTTGGACATAAGGAGCCGCTACCTTTAACACAGCAAACTCTTGGGTGCACCATAATAAAAGATCCTGTACGACCCGCCCCAAATTGATCGCCGCCAGTTGAATGGTCGTTGCGACTTCTCCTAAATAATCAGCTCCGCTAATCGCATCATACGAGTTTTCGATAAGCTCATCAAAGGCCAATAATTCCATCATCTTGTCCCGGCTAACGGCAAAACCGGATGTGGTCAATGCTGCTGCTCCCATGCTGCTCCGATTACAATTGGCATAGGCCGCCATCATACGGCGAATGTCTCGGTTCAATGAATCGACTACCGCCATGATGTAATGAGCGAGAGTCGTAGGCTGCGCTTGCTGCGTATGGGTATAACCAATCATGATCGTTTCCACATGATCCTGAGCAAACAAAAGCAGATGTTCCTTTAAATGAAGGGCAGAGGAAAGAGTGATCAGTAATTTCTCTCTCAGGACCATCCGGTAAATGGAGATGCCCATATCATTGCGACTTTTGGCAAGATGCAGATTGCCTGCTACATCACCTGCCAGCTGCAGCAGTTGATCCTCCACTTGGAAGAATAGATCCTCGAATTCGCCCGTATAGGTGGAGGTGCGCAGAGCCTCTAAATCGACCTTTTGAATAGCTTTGGCTATTTGCTTCGAATCATCTTCCGTGATCAAGCCTTGCTCCTGGAGCATAATTAAATGTGCTTTATTGATTGCCATCATGGGGCCTAATAAATGCTCCTTGGCCTCGTTGAATGCAGGCTCCAACACGACTTCTGTATACGTCTTCCCAGGAAAGGAGGTTCCTTCCGTATTCATTAATTTTTCACGATATCCCATGCTGATCTTCCTCTCCGTTTGTTCCATTTCTCATTTCCAACCATTTTTTGATAAGCTTATTCATATTTTGGGCTGCTTCATCCACAATCAATTGGCCAGCCTCCAGGGATGTTTGCTGGATTCTGCCTGTATAGCCATCCCAGCCTTGCGGCGTTCCTTCCACTAATACATAAGGCAAGGAGGATAAAGGAGGGCATGAATCTAATTCCAAATCCGATTCCTGTACGGAAACCAATTCAGGACAAAAGGCTTTGACGGCAGACATTTCATAGGGACCACCGTGTCCTCTCCCTGCGGTTCCTTGAAAAATACCCATTTGCTCCGTAAATTGAATAGTTGCCATCTGCCACCAGTTGATTAAGAGAAAGCTTGCATCTCTATATTTGCCTGTAACTGACTCTGCAACCGTTCGGGAAGGTCCCATATTGGCATCATGAGCATTTAACAAAACGATATTACGTATGCCCAACTGACAAATTCCTTCTACGATGTCTGATAAATAGTCTATGAAGACAGATGGACGAACAGATACCGTACCTGAATAGTGTTGGGTTTTCCCGGGACAAGAAGTGAAGGGGACCGTCGGATAAACTAAAGGCCCCAGCGCAGGATCAATCCGCTCCCCAAAGCCCTTTGCCAAAATAATATCGGTTCCCAATGGGGAGTGCGGACCATGATATTCCACAGATCCTAAAGGAACCACCGCAAATTGTACCCCTTCCATTACCCGACTGATCTCTCTCCCGTGAACGTTTATTACATTCATATTCCCCTTAAACCTCCGCATCTTGGTACATTTGGAGGAACCTGCAGCAGGCCCTCCAAATGAAAACTTGATTATTGCTTTTGGCTAATCATATTGACGAACATTCGGATCGAGCCTGGAACCAGCGATGGAATTTCGCGATACCAAACCAACGTGCTGTATGTGTATATGCCTTTTCCGTATGGTGCAGTTAAGAAGGTGCCCGTAAATTCCTTTTCTCCCGGATCTCCGTTAGAAATCAACTCGGTATACTCCTTGCCCCATTCTGAAGGATTGTAGGCGGAACGATCTTGAATCCAATTGTTCCAATCTGCTGCCTCAATTTTGTTCGGATAATTAAACATCGAATGATCCGGCGCCAGCATCGTCACTTTAGAACTCTCATCAGTGACTCGCCATTGTATAAGCGGCTCCCCGATCTTGATCGGATAAGGTGCGAGTTCCGGCTTCCATTTGTCTTCCGGCTTATGGTATTGAACAACAAGGTTCCCCCCGTTTTTCGCATAATCCAATAACCGCTGATTGCTTGGAATTAATTCTGGACGGAATGCGTATGCACGAATGCCAAGAACGATCGTATTGTATTGGGATAAGTCCCCAAATTGAATATCCTTCGCTTCCAGCTTCACGACATCAACACCCAATTGACGCAAATACTGATCAATATTGTCAAATCCGCTGGATACATAACCCACTTTCAGATTTTGAGGAACTGCCAGATCGAAAGCCTCGATTTTGAGCTCCGCAGGCTGAATCAGGTATGTTTTGCCGATATGCGGATATTCGATCACTTGAGCGCCTCGTGTGCTTTCAACATCCCCACTCTTAGCAACTGCCATAATCGAGTATTTGCCTGTTTCTACATGAGAAGAGGCTTTAACCGAAAAAGCAACCGATTTGGTTTCGCCCTTGGATGCAAAGTTTACTTCTTCTACTGCTGGCTCAACCGTCCATCCTTCCGGTACATTTAATGAAATAGAAGTCTTGGATGCACCTGGTGTATAATTGCGTACCGTTACTTTCACCGGAATCGGTTCTTCCGTCTTCAATGTATTTAATACCGTTGCACTTGGACTGAGTGACATCGAATACGGCGGTAGAATGGCAACTGCATTCTGCGGAGTCACCTTTAGCTTACTCACCGTATCAAACGCTTGATAGGATACATCGGCATTAAGAATAGAAGCGTCATACGGCTTAAACTCTGCTGCGTTTTTAGGTATAGTCACATCAAATGTAGTCGAAACCGTCTGGTTGTAGCTAATACGATCAAAGCTATCTGCTCCCGCCGGTATCGCTGTCCAACCCTCAGGAACATTCAAACCTAAGCGGATTTTAGTCAATTCCACGGAACCGCCATTAAAGGCAGAAACCACGACTTTAGTCGTTTGGCCCGCTACCAGCTCACCTGTAGCTGGCGTCACCTTGGCAACTACAGATGCTGCTTCCATACTGGCTTTATTCAATTGTCCTTCTTTGACATGAAGTCGATATAATAAGTCCTCTTTGGTTGCTTTGTTCAGGTCAGATGCATTTACATCATTTAAAACATTTTGAACATCTGTTTTCATTTCATGCACTTCGCGAACAACCTTGGCAAAGGTTGGATAGGCTGCAATCACCTTATCCGCATCTTGTTGAAGCACGCGCAAACCCTTGGTCACTTTTTTGTCCTTATCCACGGATTCAATTTCTTTGGCCAAATCCTCAAAGGAATAAGCAATCCCATCGAAGAAGTTGTCTTCTTTATCCTTGGACTTAACAGTAGCTGCTTCCAGCTTGTAGTAATTACTGAATAAATCCGGTTTCACAGGACCTTCATCATAGTTCTTGCCCATGCCTTGGCTTTTGTGCATGAACCGCGACTCTTCCCCTAGCTGTAAATAAGAAGCCCCATAGATTTCATCATAATCGCCTATAGGCACAATTACGCTATAATCCTTGGAATTAGCCGGCAAATACATTTTCTTTACCTGCCATGGCTGCAATCCTTTTTTCAGGTGCTCTGGGTATATATCCGGGTTTGCAGCATCTTTAAAAGCTCGAACCGTAATCACATTGATTGCTCTATGATGTCCATGCGTTGAGTTCTCATTTAAAAATGATGGGATGATAACATCCGGGCGCAATTCACGTATTTTGCGAATCAATCTTTCATATACCACGGAATCTCCCCATTTTTCTAAAGTCTCATCTGGACTTTTGGAAAAACCGAAGTCAAAAATCGCGTCATTGATGCCTTCACTCAGCATCCCGAGAGTAACATTGGTGACTTTGGAAGCTTCTTGCAATTCACGGGATCTAATAATACCCAGGGCATTACCTAACTCGCTGCCAATTTCGTTTTGTCCACCTTCCCCACGGTTCGCAATAATGCTGGACGTGTTCACCCCTTTTCCCAGAGTGAGGTACGCAAGCGTAGCGCTATGCTCGTCGTCCGGATGGGCACCCGTGTTCATGGCACTTGCAATGGTCGTAAGCGGTTTGATTGATTTCCATAGATCGGCTATTCCCCGGTCTGCGTGTGCAGGCTGAGTCGCTGCAAATGAGAGCAGTAGACTTCCAGCCATCGCCACACTCGTGACAGTCGCAAACCATTTTGAGACAGACTTCCGTTTTCTCAATCTTACTCCTCCTTGTGTCATCCAATTTTCTTCAACGCAGGAAATCGTCATTTCCTCCGCTATATCATCACGTGGTAGCGAACACTTTAGCCCAGGCTTACGCAGAAAGTTTGCTGACGCAAACTCTTCAGTGTTCCCACGATATGACCAACATTACAAGGCTGTACCTGCCTTATCTCCTGCGATTTTCCTTGAAATGAAGAGAACAATGATGATGAGGATGATTTGCAGTACACCGTACGCACAAGCAGTACCAAATTCAAAGGAATACATTCGCTGAAAAATTTCAACTGAAATCGGAGTCGTTTTACCAGTAAATAAAAGAATTGAAGCGACAAATTCACCAATTCCTTGCACAAACGCCAGCAGCGCTCCGGCAAGAATTCCACTTAGAGCCATCGGAAATACAACTCGGCGGAAGCTATACCACCATGAAGCGCCTAAATTGCGGGCCGCCTCTTCTATAGAGCCATCCATCTGCATTAAGGTGGCTGATGTGGAGCGGAACACTAACGGTAAATGACGAACGAAATAAGCAAGCGGAAGCATCCAGAAGCTGCCGATTAATACCTGATTAAAGCTGAATATCGTGGGCTCGCTAAACGCCGTGATCAAGTTCACCCCGACCACCGTTCCAGGCAATGCCCAAGGTAGCATAATGAGAACATCCAGCAACGATTTCCCCTTGAACTTCATGCGGACCATGGCATAAGCAGCTGCCACACCAAAGATGATATTTCCGATCGTCGCGATGGAGCTCATCTTAAAGCTGTTGGCAATCGGGCGCCAGGTCTTGCTATCCGTAAACAGCTGCACATAGTGCTTCCATGTATACTCAGGAGGAAGAATTTGTGTGGTCCAGGTTCCGTCTGTGGAGAAGGATATGAGAACCAACACAAGAATGGGCAGAAGTAACACAATAACGCCAAGGAACGAAAGAATCATCGCTACGTATTTGCCTACAGCGCTCTTCACTTCTGTTCGGTGAACACTTACCCCTTTGCTCAAGTTCTGATAATTGCGCAGGCCTTGATACCAACGCATGATCATCAGGAACACGATGGAAACTACGGATAGAATGGTCGATTGTGAAGCTGCCATATCTAAATTCCCATTCGTTCTGGACAAGTAAATTTGCATCGTCATCGTTCGCTCGATTCCAAAAATAAGCGGAGCTGTATAAGAAGCCATCGCAACCATGAATACAAGCAAAGACGAAGCTATTAAAGCAGGTGTCAGCATGGGCAGAATGATTCGCCGCCATACATAGATCCGGCCAGCCCCAAGACTGGATGCAGCTTCCTCTAATGAAGGATCAAGTCCTTTGATCGCGGACGAAGCCGTCATATAAAAATAAGTGTACATCGTAAAGGTATGTACCATGAGCACGCCCCAAATGCCTTTTAAGGAAAAAGGAACCTGATCCAGATCAAATAACAGCTTTAACGACCGAGGGATAATGCCGCTTTCCCCGTACAGAAAAGTAAAGGACAAGACACCAACCAAAGGCGGTAATGCCATCGGAACCATCACCAGCACTGCGAGGATTTTCCTCCCCGGAAATTCGTAACGTTCCAGTAAGAAAGCCATGGCGACACCTACGATCGCACACGTAATTACACTTAAAACAGATATATAGATACTAGTCCACAAGGCTTCGAGATTGGAGGTATGCTCTAAACTAAAAAATTTAATGTAGTTCTTCAACGAAAACTGATCTTCCAGCTGTATACTTTGGAGAAAGGTTTGGAACAAAGGATACACTACGTAAGCTAATAGCACTAGAAACAAAGGAGCAACCAGAACATACACAAAATGCCGTGATGTGGTTATAGCTGTCCAAGAGAGAACAGGCTTGGGTGACGGTGATTTCAGTGTTGGTTTCATCATTCGCCTCCCATCTATCCTACAAAATAGATACTTTCTTTCGGAATGAAAAAAGCGATCTCTTCTCCACGTTGGCGAATACGATGTCCTTGATTAACAAACATCGCTTTCAATTGCATCGTACCGATTTGAGTCATATAATTTACACTTATGCCCGTGAATTCAGAAATCGTCACATTTCCCTTAACCACATTTTCCTGCTGCAGTTCCTCGGAACGCACTTCAAGAACCGATTCCGGGCGTATGGATGCCGTGATGCTGGCACCTACCTCAAGTTTGCATGCTGGCGATGAATTGTGAACCAAACCACGTAATATTAAATCCGGCGCAAAACGTACTACGACCTCCTCGCCCTCTATACGTTCTACCGTTCCCTCCCATAGATTGGATTCACCAATAAACGAAGCGACGAAGCGGTTCACAGGACGATTGTATATTTGTTCAGGAGTTCCTATTTGTTGAACGACGCCTCCCTGCATAACCATAATCCGATCAGACATGGACATCGCCTCGGCCTGATCGTGAGTAACATAGATCGTAGTTATACCGAGTTCCAGTTGAAGTCTCTTGATTTCCAATCTGGTTTCTTCTCTTAACTTGGCGTCTAAATTCGATAACGGTTCATCCAGCAGCAAAATTTGCGGCTCAATGACAAGCGCTCTTGCCAAAGCGACCCGTTGCTGCTGTCCGCCTGACAATTGATCGATGCGACGATTTCCGTACCCGTCCAAATGGACTTGTTTTTGTGCGCGCTCCACTCTTTGAACAATTTCCGATTTGGAAGTTTTCCTTACCTGGAGACCAAAAGCAATATTCTCAAAAACGGTCATATGGGGAAATAACGCATAGTTCTGAAAAACCATCCCGGTATTTCGTTTATTGGGAGGCAGGTTCGTTACATCCTGATTGCCAAAAAGTATACGTCCGGCACTCGGAAAATAAAATCCGGCTATCATGCGCAGTGTCGTTGTTTTTCCGCACCCGCTCGGTCCCAAAAAAGTAAAAAACTCTCCTGGTTTAATCTCGATATGGACGTCAGCAACTCCCTTTACATTTCCAAACTGTTTGCTTACATGATCCAAAGTTACATCAATCAAACTCGGTTCCCCCTTCGATGGAATTCCGGACGGAGAAGCACCTCCGCCCGGATGAAATTATTTCAAGCCTTTTCCTTTGATGCTTTCATCCCAGTACTGCATCCAATCTTTTTCTTTATTCGCCATTACAGTCCAATCCAGTGTCAGTGGCTTCAATTCGATTCCTTTCAACCAAGCAGGAAGAGAATCTTTGCTAATATCCGTACGGGTTGGAATTTGATACAATTTCTCCGCTAATTCCACTCTCAGCTTGGAATCAAAGAGGAATTCATAAAACTTTTTGGCAGCATCCATGTTCTTCGCGCCTTTGACTACACCTACGCCATCTACCAGAATAGGGGCACCGCTTGTTGGATAAATAAAGTCAAATGGTTGTTTCTGCAGTTCTTTCTGAATCATGATATCCTGTAAATTCCATAGGGATAATGTACCTTCTTCACGAGCTAACTTCAGATACAGGTTCGTTGGATCTTGCGCGTACTCCTTCGTGTTGGCATCAAGCTTCTTCAGCCAATCGTAGCCTTTTTTCGGATCTGCAGCGTCTTGACGGTAAATCATCGCGGAATAGATCGTTCTCATCGTACCGGAAGCCAATACACCGCGGATAATGATTTTATTTTTATATTTCGCATCCAATAAATCATCCCAATCCTTAGGCGCATCTTCCTTTTTCAACGCTTTGGAATTGTACATGATAACTTCCGGCAGCAGCATTTCACCATACCAACGGTCCTGCGCATCTTTGTACAAAGCAGGTACTTTATCGGCAAAGCTTGGTTTTACTGATTCCAAAAGACCTTCATTCGCTGCTGTCATAAGTCCTGATTGCGTACCACCCCACCAAAAATCGGCTTGCGGGTTCGCTTTTTCCCCACGTACACGCTCCAATACCTGCTGGGCCCCCATCGTTAGAACCTCTACTTCAACTTCCGGGTTCTTTTCCTTAAATTTAGGCATAATTTCATCAACCACATTCTTATCTCTGGCCGTATAAATGACAAGCTTTTGCTTCTGTGCAGGTTTTGGTGCTTCTGCCGCCGGCTTAACCGGATCTGCCGGTTTCGTCGTACTGGCTGGTGCTGTCGTACTACAAGCTGATACCGCCAGCATCGAGATGCTAAGTACCAGTCCTGTCAACCATGTCGAGCTTTTTTTTGTAGATTTCTTCATGTTTTAATTCCTCCTCTTTAATTTTACCCTCTGGATTTAAGTGTGGATGGGAAAGCTTCCAATACACTGTGGATCGCCCCTATGATCCCGGCTTGATCGCCTAAAGAAGCTAGTTCAAGCCGTGGAACATAAGGCACCCAATCGGTTAACATTTGTTGAATCCTCTGTACGCCATTTTCACCGATATGTATCATTTCCCCACTAAGTATCAATAGTTCCGGATCCATCACACTTGCTATATTGGCAATTCCATAGGCCCAATGTTTATAAATGTCATCTAGAAGCAACCCCGCCTCAACGACTCCCGTATTCGCTTTATCCACAATCTGCTTGATAATACTTGTGCCTTCTTCAATAGATGGGAGAATGGTTCTGGCCTTCTCATGAATAGCAGGTACTGAATAGTTGTTCTCAAATACCCCATACTCCTCATGACACCGATTGCCAACAGGACCAATTAGCATAAAGCCAATTTCCCCGCTTGCTTCTCGGGTACCTCGAAATAATTGTCCATCAATGACGATTCCGGCACCGATACCCGTACCCACATACATATAAACCAGATCGGAAGCACCTTTACCTACACCTTTATGGAACTCGCCCATGGTCATTAAGTTAACATCGTTATCTATAATAACGGGCAAACCCAGCCTATCTTCGATTTCCTTCTGTACAGGCAAGCCCATCCACCCTGTGCTTGGTGAATAGCTAACCGTGCCTTCTCTACGCTTTGTAATCCCCGGCAAACCCAAACCGATACCCAGCAGCCTGCTTTTATCAAATCCACTTTGGGCCAGTACGGTCGCAAGTCCTCTCTCAACACTTTGAATGGCTCCTTCCCCATCCTTGGGTTGAGATAAGCGTGCTGTGTATTGAAATAACAATTCCCCTTTTAAATCGGCAATCGCTAAATGGAGGATACTTCCTTCAAATACAGCACCTACTACACCGTAAGCCTGGAAATTGTATTCCAACAAAATTGGCTTCCTGCCGCCTTTAGACTCCCCGACCCCAACTTCACGAATTAATTTTTCTTGAATCATTTCATCAACCAATGCAGAAACACAAGGTCGACTTAACTCCGTCAGCTTGGCTAAATCAGCCCGCGACATCCGTGTTCCTTCTTTTAACTGATGAAGTATGCCTTCGCGATTGATTTGTTTAACCAACTTGGTGTTACCCGTTTGACCGCGACCAATCAATTGAATAGTTCACCTCCTTAATTAGTTAAAATGATTAACAAAGTATCTTAACTGGATTATAATGTGAACGGTTACATTTTGTCAATAGGTTTTTAGTATATTTTACGTTATATTTATGTTATTTTATTTAACATAAATAAGTTAAAATAAGGAGATTTATAATTATAAAACGAATAAAACGATAGTATCATGTGAAGTTTTGAGATATATTCCCTCTTTTTTCGTGTTATATTCGCGTTATGTTTGTGATACTGTATTATGATAGCTTTTGTTTTTATCACTGAGTTACGCTCTCACTTTCACAATGCATCACCAATATTGCATAGGGAAAAGCAAGACACTGAAGGCAATCAGCATCCTGCTATTCGGTTCCAAGCTAATATATCTATTTACGCAAAATTCCACACCGATGCATAAGAGAACTTCCTGACAGGACTTTATTTAGCTCGGATACAGCATGGTTGATATAATCGATTGTTGCTTCCGATATAGACTCAGTTGTTCAAGTACAAGGCGTTTCTTAACATCCACAGATAAACTCGAGTCCTAGAGCTGACGTCCATGCTGGGTACAAGAAAAAGGCCTGAATCACATCACGATTCAGGCCTTCTTTTACATTAACGATATTCCGGTGGGATACGCCTTGCTACGCTCGTTGCTATAGCCGCCTCCACGACCGCCTTGCGGACAGCGGGAACAACCTTGTCGTTAAATACACTCGGAATAATGTACTGCTCGTTTCTCTCATCATCGCCCACTACCGAAGCAATCGCGTACGCTGCGGCGAGCTTCATTTCCTCATTGATCGTCCGCGCCCGACAATCCAGTGCCCCCCGGAAAATACCGGGAAAACACAAGACATTATTGATCTGGTTCGGGTAATCACTGCGACCGGTGGCTAATACCCGCACGTAAGGCTCTGCAAGCTCCGGGTCGATTTCCGGCTCGGGATTGGCCATCGCGAACACAATCGGTTCCTCCGCCATATGCCGTATGTCCTCCACCTTCAGCACGCCTTTACGCGAAACACCGATAAATACGTCAGCGCCTCCGATGACATCCGACAAAGCGCCTTCACGTAAGTCGGGATTCGTCTGCTGCGCTACCCATGTCCACATGGGATTGCCATAGGTCTGTGTGCGGCACAACGCACCTTCCCGGTCCACTGCTATGATGTCGGTAACACCTGCGACCAGCAGCATTTTCACGATGGAGACACCCGCTGCGCCGATTCCGGTCACCACCACACGAATATCGGATGTCAACTTGCCAACGATTTTCAAAGCGTTGAACAGACCAGCCATAAGCACAACGGCCGTCCCATGCTGATCATCATGAAACACGGGTATATCCATTTCCTGCTTCAGCCGTTTTTCAATCTCGAAGCAGCGTGGAGATGAAATATCCTCCAGATTGATACCACCAAACCCAGGTGCAAGCAGCTTGACGGTACGAATAATTTCTTCGGTATCCTGAGTCGCCAGACAAATCGGAAAGGCGTCGACCCCAGCCATCTGCTTGAACAACATAGCTTTGCCTTCCATAACCGGCAGTGCAGCTTCAGGACCTATATCTCCCAGGCCCAACACAGCAGTCCCGTCCGTTACAACAGCTACCGTATTCCGTTTGATCGTTAACGCATAGACGCTGGATGGATTATCACGAATCGCCATGCATACGCGCGCTACGCCGGGCGTGTATACTTTGGACAGATCGTCGCGGTTTTTCACCGGCATTTTCGGCTGAATTTCGATTTTCCCGCCCAAATGGGCAAGGAACGTGGAATCGGAAACGTTAATGAGCTTAACACCCTGAAGCCCTTTAACTGCCTCCGTAATTTGTAAGACTGAAGCTTCGTGGATGCTCACCGTAATATCACGGATCGTCGTTTCCTTGCCTGCCCGGATGACATCCATCGCCACGATGTCTCCGCCCACCTGACCGATTTCCCCGGCAATTTCAGCGAACAAACCCTTTTGCTTATTAAACTCGACACGCATCACAATACTCGTATTCATTAATCTACATCCCACTGGTTAAGGTCAGCCAACATATTCAAATCCTTGGTCACTCCGACCTTGACCCTTTTGTTAACAGCTCCTAGACGATAATCCGCGTACAGGGAAATCTGCGGTAAGTCGCGTACGATGATATCCTGAATATCGTTGTAAATAGCTGTGCGTTTGGCTGGATCCATTTCCTTCAATCCTTTGATCAGCAGATCGTCCATTTCCTTGCTGCTATAGCCTGAATAATTATAAGACGTATTGTTCGTTTGCAAGTACATACTCAAATCCGGATCAATACTGAATGTCAAACCCAATAGCAATAGATCGAATTCATGCTTTTTGCCCAATTGCAGAACAGTCGCCAGATCAACCTTTTGGATAGTCGCTTTGACACCAACTGCTTTCAGGTTTTCCACGATAATATCGGCTGATTGCTCCCGTGACTTATTTCCGGTTGGTACTACAAAATTAAGCGTTTTGTTGAAATCCCAACCACCATCCTGCAGCAGTGCCTTTGCTTTAGCCGGGTCGTACGGGTAAGGCTTCAAATCTTTTTTATAATTAGGATGAATGGAAGTATAAGGGACGTCCATAATTTCCCCTTCACGTTTCAACAGACTGTCTACAATCGTTTTACGATCCATGGCATAGGCAATTGCCTGCCTGACCTTCGCGTTGGGAATCGTTTGCATGTTATAATACATCATTTGATAGTTGAGTGGTTTACCTGAGATCGTCTTGATGTTCGGCATACTCTTCACCTTCTCAAAATCCTGTACGGCTATGGTTCCCAGTCCCGGATAGTTCATGTCGATTTCACCACTCTGCAGCTGCGCGACAATGTTGGCTGAAGGCATAAATTTGAAAAATACTTTATCCAGTTTCGGTGCGCCACGGAAATAGTCTTTATTAGCTTCAAATTCTACATACTGGTCCTTCTCATTAGTTACGAATTTAAATGACCCGTTCGTGACGTTCGGCTTTTGCATAAATGGATGCTGGTTCAATTTCTCTGGATCTACATCTTTGAAAATATGCTTGGGTAAAGTGTTGATAGTAGCAAATCTTGATTTGAACAAATTCTCATCAGTTGGTGCGACCATCTTATATTGGATCGTGTAGTCATCAATTTTTTTGACGCCGGGAATCTCCCCTCCACCAGCAGGCAGCTGACCCTTCGCATCAAAGCCTTCCAAAAGAGCGTAAGAGGAAGTCGCCTTTGCGGTTACTTTCGGATTACCAATCAACTGGATCGTAAAAATAACGTCATCCGCCGTAACCGGATTGCCATCCGTCCATTTCGCCTTAGGGTTCAATTTGACCGTATACGTCAGGTTGTCTTTCGTCTCAATGCTGTCCGCCAGCTTGGGCAAAAATTTGAGCGTTGCTTCGTCCAGCGACATGAGCGGATCGAACAATACCGATACGAGGACCCCCGCCGTGCTGTCTGTTGCATTGATCGGATTAAACGCTCCCGGTGCGTTGGAAAGGCCGATGCTGACCGTTTTTTTGCCAGTTGACGGCTTGGCAGTTTCTGTCGGCTTATTGTCCCCGGATGTGGGGTTCGATACTGTTTTCGTTGATCCGCTGCAAGCTGATACTACGAATAGTGCAATGAGACTCGCGAAAACCAAAGCTTTTTTCAATCCTGCTCTCATATTCAATTCCTCCCGTTATTATAAAACTACTTCAAACTTTTCGGATCCACCGCGTCGCGTAATCCATCTCCGATAAAGTTAACCGCCAGTACGGCGATGACGATCATAAGCCCCGCAGGTATCCATAACCATGGTTGCGACGTTAACACTGTGAGCGACTGCGCCTCGGTTAGCATGTTCCCCCAGCTCGCAGTTGGCGGACGCACGCCCAGGCCGAGAAAGCTTAACGCTGCTTCCGTCGTAATAGCCCCGGCAATCCAGAAGGTGGCATTGACTAAAATCGGGGCGATCGTGTTCGGTAATATGTGCACAAACAATATCCGCGGTGTGCTGAGGCCGAGCGCAACGCCAGCTTTCACGTAATCCATCTGCTTCAAGGACAACGTGTTGCCGCGAACCAGTCGGGCAGAGCCGGTCCAACCAAGAAAACCCAGCACCAGAATGACATTCATCAGTCCAGGTCCTACCACACTGACGACGACAAGAATAAGCATCAACTGGGGAAAGGACATAAAGACGTCGGTTACCCGCATGATCAGCATGTCAACCCAACCTCCGAAGTAGCCGGACAGCAATCCCATGATCGTACCGATGGAGATGCCTATCACAACTGAGCCAGCCCCGACCATGAGCGATACTCTCGTGGCATAGATCAACCGGCTAAGCACGTCTCTACCGATCTGATCCGTACCGAGCCAATATTCGGAGGAAGGTGCAGCCTCAAAGGAACTCGTCACTTTATTAGGATCCATTGGCGCGATAATCGGTGCAAAAATCGCCAACAACGCCATGATAACGATAATAACCAGGCCGGTGACAGCAAGCTTGTGTTTCAGGAATCGTTGCACAACCGATCGCAAATAGCTTTCCTCAAAGGCAGGATACTCCACTTCCTCTTCTGGATTGCGATCTGGATCTCGATCCGGATTTCTATACAGCTTGCTCCCAGCTATCCGCCCGCCGTGCACATCGAGCTCTGTTGCCGACACAGGAATCCCCCTCTCTATTTGTATTTAATTCGTGGATCGGCAACGGAATAAGCGACATCCGTGAGCAGGTTGGCCGCCAAAACCATGAACGCGGCCAGCAAATTGAGACCCATCAACGTCGGATAATCGCGCGACATGATCGACGACATCGTCAGTTGACCGATACCCGGCCATGAAAAAATTTGTTCGGTGACAACAGCTCCACCCAGAAGTACCGGAATTTCAAAACCAATGACGGTAATAATCGGGATCAAAGCGTTGCGCAGGGCGTGCTTGTTGATGACGACAAATTCCCGCAGCCCTTTGGCCCGCGCTGTCCGCAAATAATCCTGTCCCAAAATTTCCAGCATGCTTGCTCGTACATATCGCAGCTTTTTGCCCGCAATCCCGATGCCAAGCACGAGCATAGGTAGGATGAGATGCACAAATCGATCACCGAACCCGCCGTCTCCGCCAAGTGTCTTCATACCGCCGGAAGGCAGCCATTTCAATTCCAGTGCAAAAACGTATATGAGACCCAGACCGAGAAAAAAGTGCGGTACAGAGATGCCGAGAAACGAACCTCCTGTGGCAAAGTAGTCCAGCTTGGAATACTGCCGCGTTGCGCTAAGAATGCCGAGCGGAATGGCGATCACAATGCCGAGCAGCAAAGACGCGCCCATCAGCAATACCGTCGGTCCGATTCTTTCAGCAATCAGTTGGCTGACAGGCTGAAACGTAGTAAGAGAAAAACCTAAATTGCCTTGGAGCACATTTTCAATCCAGTGATAATACTGCACGTATAACGGAGCGTTCAACCCGAGCAATTCTTTCTTCGCTTCGATCTCCGCGGCAGACGTATTCGGGTCAATCATCATTTCCACCGGATTGCCGGGCGCCATGTTCATAA
Organism: Paenibacillus baimaensis; assembly: GCF_025567575.1. Lineage (NCBI taxonomy): Bacteria > Bacillati > Bacillota > Bacilli > Caryophanales > Paenibacillaceae > Paenibacillus > Paenibacillus baimaensis. The sequence goes on from NZ_JAOQIO010000065.1 coordinate 77,127, forward strand.
TGATGAAATTCAGGACGGTAACGCCAAGCAGCACAGGAATGGCGATGAGCAGCCGACGAACGATATAGGAAAACACGCAATCACCTTCCTTCCATAAGCATAAGCTTGTCAACAACAGTACACTTACTAGTCGTGTAAACGCTCTCTTCGCACTGTGTACGCCTTTACGAAACCAATAATCGTTTGCTTACGAGTCGACCTCAAAGCAGGCTACCGCATGATCATTCCCCTTCAGGAGTGGCTCCTGCTCGCGGCATATCGATTTGGCCAAAGGGCAGCGCGTATGAAAACGGCACCCGCTCGGCGGATTGGCCGGACTCGGGACATCCCCTTGGATGACGATCCGCTCCTTCGACCGCAAATGCGGGTTCGGTACGGGGTATGCACTCAGAAGCGCTCGTGTATACGGATGCTGCGGATTGCGGAATATATCCTCAGTTCTGGCAATCTCCACAATTTTACCTAAATACATGACCGCAATCCGGTCGCTTATATAACGGACGGCTCCCAGCCCGTGACCGATAAACAAGTACGTAAGCTGCAGTTCCTCCTGCAAATCTTTCAACAGGTTCAATATTTGTGCCTGAATCGAAACGTCCAGAGCGGAAACGGGTTCGTCACAGATGATCAGCTTCGGGTTAAGCGACAATGCACGGGCAATGCCAATGCGCTGCCGCTGCCCGCCGGAAAACTCGTGCGGGTAGCGGTTTTTATACGATTTTGGCAGACGTACCATTTCGAGCAGATGATCCACCCTGTTCTGGACCTCACGGCCAGCTACGATCCGGTGCGCATTCAACGGCTCTGCCAAAATATCTTTGATCTGCTTCCTCGGGTTCAACGACGAATAGGGATCCTGGAAAATAATTTGCAGATCGGAGCGGACCTTCTTCATCTCCCGATTCGAGTAATCGGTAATATCGCGATCCTGAAAATAAATCCGGCCCGCTGTCGGCGTCTCCAGCCTGACGAGCGTTTTCCCGATCGTGGATTTGCCGCAGCCAGACTCGCCAACGAGTCCCAGCGTTTCCCCCGGAAAAATGTCAAAGCTGATATCGTCCACAGCTTTGACGTAGCCGACCGTTTTGGAGATGATACCTTTCTTGATTGGGTAGTAGGTTTTAAGTCGTTCTACCCTCAATAAGGGATCCAGCTGTGTAACGGGAATTTCCCATTGCCTCACGCTCATATACTACCTCCCTCCTCAATCAGCCAGCATCGTGCCGAATGCCCAGGGCCAACCGGGAGCAACGGAGGCTGCTCTAGCAAGCAGCGTTCGGTCGCATGGGAGCAGCGGGAATAAAAACGGCAGCCCTTGGGCATGCGATGCAGCATTGGAACGGTTCCCGGTATCGAAGCCAGTCGTTCTTCCGCATCGTATTCGAGACGCGGAATCGACTTCATCAAGCCTTGCGTATAAGGATGCATGGGAGCATCAAACAGCTTGAACACGTCGGCTTCCTCGACGATTTGCCCGGCATACATGACGATAACTTTGTCTGCCATTTCTGCAATGATGCCCAAATCGTGGGTAATCAGCATAATCGCAGTACCCAAATCTTCCCGCAGCTTCTTCATAAGCTCGAGGATTTGTGCCTGAATCGTCACGTCCAGGGCGGTCGTCGGCTCATCGGCGATCAATAGAATCGGCTTGCAGGCCAGAGCCATTGCGATCATAACCCGCTGCCGCATGCCGCCAGATAACGCGTGCGGGTATTCGTCCATAATGTCCGACACACGCGGAATACCCACCTTCTTCAGCATTTCCGAGGCGTGTACCCACGCTTCCTTATTAGAAAGCCGCAAATGAAGCTTGATGCCTTCGATCATCTGGTTGCCTATGGTAAAGACCGGATTCAAGGAAGTCATCGGCTCCTGAAAAATCATCGAGATGTCGTTGCCGCGTATACCGCGAAGGCGATCCTCGCTCAGCCCGACAAGATCGGTGCCGTTAAACTGAATATTTCCTTTTGTGATCCGGCCGTTTCCTCCAAGCAGGCGCATGATCGAAAGCGAAGTAACGCTTTTGCCGCAGCCGGACTCGCCAACAATGCCGAGCGTTTCTCCCGGATTCAAGGAAAAGCTGATGTCATCGACGGGAACAACCTCTTCCCGATCCGTGCGGAAGGCGACCTGCAGATTCGTTATTGCCAACAAACTGTTCACGTCTATCACCACAATTCTTGTTTAGTTCCTGTTAAACACGACCAGCTTCAGTTCTGTCATTTCCTCAACCGCATATTTAAGCCCTTCGCGTCCGAAGCCGCTTTCCTTGACGCCGCCGTAAGGCATATGATCGACGCGGAACGTCGGAATATCATTAATCATCACTCCACCGACATGAAGCTTCTCAGCCGCAGTCAAAGCGGTATGAATATTGTCCGTGTAAATGCCTGCTTGCAAACCGAACCTCGAATCGTTAACCAGCCCAATGGCTTCATCCACCGAACGGACCCGCTGGATAATGACAATGGGTGCGAATACCTCCTGGCAGGAAACCTTCAAGCTGGCGTCAGCTTCCAAAATAACGGTCGGCAGCAGCACATTCCCAACCGCAGTTCCACCTGCGGCAATTGTTGCCCCATGCCTCTTCGCTTCACCGATCCAGTCCAGCGTGCGCTGCACATCGCCAGTCGAGATCAGTGCGGAAACGTCAGTAGCCGGATCGAGTGGATCCCCTATACGCAGCTTACCCGTCGCTTCAACGAATTTGGCAACAAATTCATCGTATATCGCTTCATGAGCGTACACCCTTTGCAAGGAAATACATACTTGTCCCTGAAAGGAAAAAGCCCCGGGGACGCTGCGTGCAACGATTTTATCGATATTCGTGTCTCTGTCGACGATCACCGCCGAGTTCGCACCAAGCTCCAGCGTCACGCGCTTGAGCCCCGCCTTGTTGCGAATACCAATGCCGACCACCGGGCTTCCAGTGAATGTGACCATCTTGACACGATCGTCCGTCACAATCCGGTCTCCGACGATCCGGCCGCTACCGGTTACCACGTTCAGTGCACCGTCTGGCAAGCCCGCTTCCTTCAACAGCTCGGCGATGAGCAGTGCCGTCAGCGGTGTTTGGCCTGCTGGCTTCAAGACGATCGTATTTCCGGAAGCAATGGCGGGTCCTACCTTATGAGCAACCAGATTCATCGGGAAATTGAACGGGGTAATGGCTCCGATTACGCCGATCGGCTCCCGAACAGTATAGGCTACTCTGCCTTCGCCGCCGGGCGCCGCGTCCAAGGACAACGTTTCGCCGTGTATACGCTTCGCCTCCTCCGCCGCGAATTTATACGTCTGAATTGTGCGTACAACCTCGACCTTCGCGGTCGTGATCGGCTTAGCCGCTTCCAACGCGATGAGCCCGGCTGCTTCATCCAGCCGCTGCTCCAGGAGCTGCGCCAGCTTTTCCAGAATAGCTGCCCGCTGGTGTGCTGGCATGGCCCTCATCACGGCAGCAGCACGGCTGGCGGCATCGATCGCCTCGTCCACCTGGTCCGTTGATGCGGCCGCAATGTCCGCTATTTGCTCTCCGGAATAAGGCGAGTAAAGCGGGTAATAATCGACTGCCTGGATCCAGCTGCCGTCAATAAATAATTCTTTTCTCATCTGAGCTTTCCCCCCAATCCTTATTCAACGCTGACGTCCCGTACCCCGCACCATTCCAGGATAAACGCCGCATATACCTTCGTACACGCCTTGAGACTCGGTAAATCAACCCACTCGTCGGCCGAATGAATGTTGCCACCTCGAGGACCATAACACGTTGCCGGTATATTATAGTACAGATTGTAATGCCGGATATCCGTGAGTGCCGTAAGGCCGGAGCGGTATTGCATCGGTTCGTCCAGTACTTTGCCATGAGCGCTCTCCAGTACGCTGAATAGCTCCTCCTTCGGATCAATCACGACACCGTTTGCATGGAAGCCGAAAAACGTAATCTCGGGCGGAACCTCACGCAGCCATTCATCCTGTGACGCCGCTTCCAGCAGCCAGGCCAACACATCGTCCTTCACATCCTGCGGGTCCTGCCCGGGATACAGCCCTGCTCTTACCTCAAAATAACAGTCGGCCGGCACTGTCGACGGCCAATCGCCACCCTTGATAACCCCGATATTGACATTAAGCGGATGGTTCACATGCCCAAATTCCGGATGCTTGGGCGCATTGTTGATCTTGTCACTGTAACGGCCTAACGCCTGAATAAGCACGTATGCCTTCTCGATCGCATTGATCGACTTGGCCTTGCCGCTCACATGAGCTCCAGCACCTGTTATCCGTACTCGAAACCAAATGACCCCGACTTGCGACAATGAGACGCCATGTCCGGATGGCTCGGGAATAAGCGCTCCATCAGCCACATACCCTTTGACTAAAGTCGCCAAAGCCCCGTTACCCGTACACTCTTCCTCAAGAACAGTCTCGATCAGCAGATCGGCGGATAGCTCGATACCGGACGCCTGAATCGCCTTTACGGCATAGATCATCGCGGATACGCCCGCTTTCATATCCATGATGCCCCGACCGTACATGCGATCACCTTCGATCGTCGCTCCCCAAGGATCGTAATTCCAGAGCCTTACCGGCTCAGGGCTGACCACATCGACATGCCCTTGCACAATAAGGCTTTTGCCTCGCTTCGGCCCATTCGAGACCCATTTGGCAACAACGACTGGACGATTGTCATAGGTCCACTCAACCGGGGAAAATTCCTTATGCGAAGCCATCATTTTCAAATCCGGTATGAAACAATCTGTTTCTAACTGCATATCGCGGAACGTATCAGCCAAAAAACGTTGAATGGGCCCCTCATTATGAAGCGTGCTCTTATATCGGCCCAACTGCTGCAAAAAGCCGATCTGTTCCTCCCAGAGCTGATCTACCGCCTTAAATACCTGATCTGTATGATTCAAATGAATTCGCTCCTTTTCATAGCACTCGCTGCTTGCCGTTATCTCTGGACAGCCGGTTGAACGTCTTGCGGTATTGGACAAACGTACACATCCCCATCCAGTCTTTCTTTTAATTCATCTTTGGCCTTTGCGAGCAACTCCGGATTCTGCATGAGCTCCACTGCTGTTGCGGCAATCACCTTTCCTGCGTGCAGCATGCCTTTGTGGGCAAACGAAGTCGTTCCCTGCGCGACCATCTGCCAGCTATGGAACGGGGTACCAAGTGCTGTACAGGCACAGTAGCATTCCGTCGTCGGCGTTATCCAGCTGACATCACCTACATCGGTGGAGGCAGACATTGTTGCGGTTGGCCGGTAAGGCAGCAGGACGTCAGCAAGTTCTTTATTGCTTAGCTCCGGGTATTGTTTCATTTGTTTATCTGCTTCCGTCAACGTAGCACGAAAATCCCGTGCCACCTGCAGTTCGTGCTCATCGAAGCCAGGGACGCCAAGCTCGGTATACATCCGATGCATAACCATATCAAGAGTTGTGTTTCGCACGAGATTGGAACACGCCTTGCCGAAAACAATTTCTACCTTCGTGTCGGTCATGAGCGCCGCACCCCTGGCGATGTTTGAGACACGCTCGTAAATGTCCTGAACCTGCGGAATCTTGGGCGCTCTCATCATATAGAGCACTTCGGCCTCCCCCTGGACGACGTTCGGCGAATTTCCTCCCGTGTTCAATACCGCGTAGTGGACACGCGCTTCGGGAATGATATGCTCTCTCAAATAATTCGATCCTACGTTCATCAGCTCCACCGCATCCAAAGCGCTTCGGCCCAAATGAGGGCTTCCTGCAGCATGTGTGCTCCTGCCCTTGAATTTGTAATAGACCTGATAGTTAGCCAGCGAATCCGAAGGCATGATGCCATGGTAAGGTGCGGGATGCCACGTCAAGGCGAAATCCACATCGTTGAACAGTCCCGCTCTGGCCATATAGGTTTTGCCGGATCCCAGCTCTTCCGCCGGACAGCCATAGTAACGAATCGTCCCGGGAAGTTGATTCTCCTCGGCGTATTGGCGCAGAGCGACGGCAGCAGCCAACGCACCAGTGCCCAGCAGATTGTGGCCGCAGCCGTGTCCACTAATTTTTGAGTCAACAGGTGACTGCTTGGCAATTTCCTTATGCTGACTCAGCCCGAACAAGGCATCGTATTCGCCAAGTATAGCGACGACTGGCTTGCCGCTTCCCCAACTCCCAACGAAAGCGGTTTCAATTCCTGCCGCTCCTTTCTCTACACGGAACCCTTCATTTTCCAACGTATCACACAGCAGCTTCGCAGACTTAAACTCCTCATAACGGGTTTCCGCATAGTCCCATATCTCATCACTTATCCGGATGAATAAGTCCCGCTTCTGCTCGATAATTTCCGCCAATCGTTCTGTTCGGCTCATCGCACCCTCCCACTCTCTTATCCTGAATCGAACCCCTGGAATCATTCCATTTAACAACAAGCGGAGCCCCTAATGTTCCTGATTCCATTGTATAGGCTACTTACTACGGAATCTATGGCACAAGGTGATGAAATTCGCCCTCTTTTTTATCCTGAAGAGATAAAAAATGAAGGCTATCCGAACCGGCGCCACGCATTTGTCCTTGACTACAAATGATTGGAAGTTTTCCAAGTTGACTTAGGAAGAACATCGGAATTAGCTTCATAAAATGGACTACACATCACATCTTGAAGTTTAGAATTTAAATAACATGTCATTTCTGTCGCTCAAATCCCTGTATATGAATCGTTTATGCGGTATGCTATCATAAAAAGTAATGATAACTGAACATTTTTTATTATCTTCATGAGCTAAATCCGCAGCACATTTGGGCAGGAGGGATCGATAGTGGAATTGCTTGATGCTTTGCAGCTTCATTCACTACAACAAGCCCGAGTCGTTGCCGGTTCACAGGGACTTCATCGTACGATCCGCTGGGTACATATTGTGGATCTGCCGGATCCGCTGCCCTGGGTGCAGTCAGGCGATTTTTTGCTTACAACCGGATATTCATGGCCGCGCGAAGAGGCGGAGCAACGTAATCTTATCTATGGATTGGCGAAGCAAGGACTAACTGGTGTAGGATTAGCTGTACCCCGTTTTTTTGATCAATTCCCCACTGCCGCGTGTCTCGCAGCAGCAGAGCTAAATTTTCCATTGATTGAGATTCCATGGGAAATTCCATTCAATACGATAACAGAAGAAATCCACAATTCGATCCTGGCCCAGCATTACAAATTTCAGGAGCAGTCTGTATATATACATAATGAACTTTTACGAGTGGCTCTCGAAGCAACGAGTCTTCAAGATATCACATCAACTTTGGGCAGGCTGATTGCCCGAACCGTTATTATCCAACATACGGATGGTCCTTTACTTGCTGATTATATGCATGCAGATGAGGGAAACCAGGTGAGTATGCAAACGGCTGAACATGAAGTGCTGCCAAAGGAACTATATACCCAAGTAGAGGATAAGCGTTATTTAACGACTCTACGATCAAGCACGCAGCCTTTGCGAGTATCTGCTATCCCGGAAAACAGCATACCGGCACGGCTTATATGCCCAATTCATATTAAGCGGGAACTCGTTGGACTGTTATGGATTGTCGAGGGGGAATCTCCTATCGGAGAATTAGATATTCGCGCCGTACAGTATGCGTCCATTGTCATGGCTTTACATATTTCCCAACAGAGAGCGCTTGCATCTCTGGAAGCACAAATGGGTTATTCGTTTCTGGATTCTTTGCTGGAAGGCCATTTTAATCCAACCCCCCAAGCGCTGCGACGATCAGAAGTATTAGGATTCAATTCCGAAGGCGTGTACTCCGTCGGGATGATCGTATTAAATTCTCAGGTTCCCATGTCCAGGGAAGGAATTCTCAAACGAGAACAGCTTGCCGAACATTTAAAACGAAGACTGTACGAGCTTCAAACGCCTGCTGTTCTTTCATTTACGCAGAATCAAATTTTCTTTCTGCTGCCTGACCAATTTCCTGTAGGAGAGATGTGGGCTACTATTAACGCACCTGATGTTTCGTTGGCAGTTAGCCGTCCCTACCGTGGATTCGAGAAAGTCCAGCAAAGCTATAAGGAAGTGTGTTCCATCATGCCGCATCTCGTTTTCGGCCAATTTCATTATTATGAAGATTTGTTGGTGGCTCGTATCCTTATGGGTGACAAAGAAGCCCGCTCCTCTTTTTTCGAAAAGTTGTTCGGGCCACTTCGGGGTATTAAAAATGGCGATATCCTGATTAAAACGATGCTGGCTGCAGCCCGCTCTGGTTTTCATCTAAAAAACACGGCTGAAGAATTGCGTATTCATCCAAAAACTTTACGATATCGATTGGATCGAGCTATTACCATAGGAGGATTTGACTTCGGCAACACGGAAACACAATTTAATCTTCAACTTGCCGCTCGCATTTTAGCTCTGGAGGATGTTCATTTTCTATAAAATCATCCTTACACAACACCCACCTCGTAGCCCTGGGAAGCTTACGCAGGTGGGTGTTTGTTTGATGTGTCAACTCATTTTTCTTTTATCCTCTTGGGCTAATGATTTATCCTTCAGGGATAAGATAAGTAAAAATATTCATCACTGATTGCAATAGATATCAAAATATAGTTTACCTTATAATCGATACAAGCAAACCACTACGAACCATTCATTGATATTAATAGAAAATTTTTGTTTTTAAACATCATCATTAAAGGAGATAAGACGATGAACAAGACACGTAATTTTGTATCCGTTTCATCAAAGTCCGGTGTGAAATCCAAGGAGTTACTTGAAAAGAGACAGCAATTTGTGCCAAGAGGCATTGGAAACAATACCCCGATTTTTGTTCAAAAGGCGCAAGGCGCTCTGCTGCATGACGTGGATGGTCATGTATTTCTCGATTTTGCAGGTGCGATCGGTACTTTGAACGTAGGCCATTGTCCGCCTGAGGTTGTCAAAGCTGTACAACAGCAAGCTGAGCAATATATTCATACTTGTTTTCACGTGGCCATGTATGAACCCTATGTAACACTAGCAGAGAAGCTTGCACAAATTACGCCAGGAAATTTTCCGAAGAAGACGATTCTTTTAAACAGTGGAGCAGAAGCTGTTGAGAATGCTATTAAAATTGCCCGAAAATATACAGGGAAAACTGGAATTATCTCATTCACACGCGGGTTCCATGGACGCACCTTATTGGGAATGTCTTTAACCAGCAAAGTCAAGCCATACAAATTCCAAATGGGACCCTTTGCTCCGGCCATTTATAAAGCCCAATACCCTTATCCGTTGAATTGTCCTGAAGGCATGTCAGCGAAAGAATACGGCCTTTATTGTGTTCGACTATTTGAGGATTTACTTCTTACCGAGGTATCTGCCGAAGAAGTAGCTGCGGTCATCATGGAGCCTGTACAAGGTGAAGGTGGTTTTATTGTTCCTCCAAAAGAATTTGTACAAGGGATTTATGAGATTTGTAAGAAAAACAACATTCTGTTTATTGCAGATGAAATTCAAACCGGATTTGGTCGTACCGGAGAGATGTTTGCTTCAACTCATTTTGGAATTGAACCCGATCTGATCACGATGTCCAAATCGATTGCTGCTGGACTGCCGATAAGTGCTGTGACGGGAAGAGCAGAAATGATGGATGCCCCAAACCCCGGTGAAATTGGAGGAACTTATGGAGGCAGTCCGCTTGGGTGTGTTGCCGCATTGGCTGTATTAGAAATCATGGAACGTGATGATCTCGTCGGAAGATCTACCCGTATCGGCAAAACGATTCTCAGTTTCTTCGCAGCCCTGCAAAAATCAGTACCGCTGATCGCCGATGTACGCGGACTGGGTGCCATGTGCGCAATTGAGTTTATCCATCCACAAACCAAGCAGCCGGCAAAAGAATTCGTGACGCAGCTAACCAAAGCCTGCTACGAATCCGGTGTCATTATCCTAAGCGCTGGCATACACGGCAATGTTGTGCGGTTTCTGACTCCGTTAGTAATAACGGACGATCAACTGGAAGAAGGCTTGTCTATTATTGGCGAATTAATTGAAGAACAGTATGCAAATTTGATATAGCGTTGGGGGTTCTGAGTGAATTGCTAGAAAACACGAATGTCTTGGAAAGAACTCAACAGATGATTCAAGTCGCTTTACAAAAAATGGGATATTCGGATTCGTTCTACGAGTTATTAAAGGAGCCTCTCCGTTTCTTGACTGTTCGTATCCCCGTAAGAATGGATGATGGTTCCGTACAAGTTTTCACCGGATATAGAGCTCAGCATAATGATGCCGTTGGACCTACCAAAGGTGGTATTCGCTTTCATCCAAGTGTTGCTGAAGATGAAGTGAAAGCGCTAGCTATATGGATGAGTATAAAATGCGGAATCGCCGATCTCCCTTTTGGTGGTGGAAAAGGTGGTATTCAATGTGATCCGCGTTCATTATCCTTGCCAGAACTGGAGCGATTAAGCCGGGGTTATGTTCGTGCAATCAGTCAAATTGTAGGACCAACCAAAGATATTCCAGCCCCTGATGTTTTTACAAATTCGCAAATTATGGCATGGATGACGGATGAGTACAGCCGCATTCGTGAATTTGATTCCCCTGGCTTTATTACTGGAAAACCAATCGTATTAGGTGGTTCAGCTGGTAGAGAATCGTCTACAGCTATGGGTGTTACGATGTTCATTAAGGAGTCCGCTAAAGTTGCGGGTATTGACCTTAAAGGAGCGAAGGTGATCATTCAGGGATTCGGGAATGCCGGCAGCTTCCTATCCAAATTTCTACATGATGCTGGAGCTAACATTGTAGGAATCTCTGATGCCAACGGTGCTTTATATGATTGTGCCGGATTAGATATTCAGTATCTGCTGGACAGAAGGGATTCTTTCGGTACGGTTACTAATCTTTTTTCCAATACGATCTCCAATCAAGAATTATTGGTCAAAGAATGTGATATTCTCGTGCCAGCCGCTATTGAAAATCAAATTACAGAAGATAATGCGTCCCTGATCCAAGCAAAAATCGTAGTAGAAGCAGCCAATGGTCCTACAACCTTGAAGGCAACGGAAATTTTAACGGAGAGAGGTATTTTACTCGTTCCAGATGTATTAGCCAGTTCCGGTGGGGTTATTGTATCTTATTTTGAATGGGTGCAAAACAATCAGGGCTACTACTGGCCAGAAGAAGAGGTTCATACAAAGCTGGAACAGATTATTCTCAAATCGTTTCATAACGTCTACCAAACATCTCAACAAAAAAACATCGATATGAGATTGGCAGCTTATATGGTAGGCTTAAATCGTTTGACAGAGGCTATTAAGTGGCGTGGATGGATTTAAAAGTATTCCGCGATAAGAATCGGCGCAGTGATCCAGCTTTTTCCGTAGATTATGCCCAGCACCAATGATACAATAACAGATAGTCTGGCTGCGCCGAGGCCGTAATAGGAGGCATTATTGGTGGAAATCACAAAGGTAGATTCAGTTGCACAATTAGCCCAGTGTCTTGAGATTCGAAATCAAGTTTTTGTCGAGGAACAGAAGGTTCCACAGGAGCTGGAAAACGATGAGTACGATGCATCATCAGATGCTTGTGACCATATATTATTGACGTATAACGGAGTCCCGGCAGGAACTGGACGTTGGATAGCCTATAACCAACAGACGGCCAAAATCCAACGTGTTGCTGTATTATCCGAATTTCGTGGTAAGGGACTCGGCAAGGTATTGCTTCAAGGACTGGAAAAGCATGCGAAATTGGCAGGGTATACATGGTGTATATTGGACAGTCAATGTCATGCCGAGTCGTTTTATTCCCAGCTTGGATATAGCACGGTTTCGGAGCAACCCTTTGAAGACGCTGGCATCATGCACGTCCGTATGCAAAAAAAGATTGGATAATTGTCCAATCTTTTTTTCTGTCAGTGCCCACAAATATGATTTATGGTTTATGAAGTATATTGTGGAGGAAATCCTAATAGTTTTGCAATTCTGGCTACCAGTTCTTGCTGTGAAATCATCATTTGATGAATTTCGTCATATTGTTTGTTACGCATTTCTTCTCTCTTGATGTCTTGCTCTGCAATATCCGTTACTTTTTCTGTAATTGCCTGCATCTCGCCGCGCAGTTCCGTAACTTCTTCAGATATCCCGTCATACCGTGTGTTCAGTAATTTAGCTGTAGCCAATATTTCATTTTTGATATCCTGTTCTACCATTTCGGTTACATTTTCTGTTAATGTCTGCACCACACTGCGCAGTTCCGTAACTTCTTCAGACATATCATCATACCGTGTGTTCAGTAATTCTGCTGAGGCTATTAATTCATTTTTGATATCCTGCTCTACAATTTCGGTTACATTTTCTGTAAGTGTCTGCATCTCGCTGCGCAGTTCTGTAACTTCTTCAGACATACCGTCATAACGTGTGTTCAGTAATTCTGCTGTGACCAATAATTCATTTTTGATGTCTTGCTCTTCAATATCCGTTATTTTTTCTGTAAGTGTCTGTAGCTCACTGCGCAGTTCTGTAACTTCTTCAAACATACCGTCATAACGTGCGTTCAACGATTCTGCCGTGGCTATTAATTCACTTTTGATGTCTTGCTCTACAATTTCGGTTACGTTTTCTGTGAGTGTCTGTAGCTCACTGCGTAGTTCTGTAACTTCTTCAGACATACCGTCATAACGTGCGTTCAGCGATTCTGCCGTGGCTATTAATTCACTTTTGATGTCTTGCTCTACAATTTCGGTTACGTTTTCTGTGAGTGTCTGTAGCTCACTGCGTAGTTCTGTAACTTCTTCAGACATATCGTCATACCGTGTGTTCAGCGATTCTGCTGTGGCCAATAATTCATTTTTGATATCCTGCTCTACAATTTCCGTTACATTTTCTGCAAGTGTCTTTATCTCGCTGCGCAGTTCTGTAACTTCTTCAGACATACCGTCATACCGTGTGTTCAGCGATTCTGCTGTGGCCAATAATTCACTTTTGATATCCTGCTGTACAATGTCCGTTACATTTTCTGTGAGTGTCTTTATGTCACTGCGCAGTTCCGTGACTTCATCAGATACGCTCTCATACCGTGTGGTAAGTGTCTGCATAACATTACCTAGTACGGTTACTTTAACGGATACACCGTCATATCGCGTGTCCTGAGATTCTGCAACGGCAATTAATTCACTTTTGATGTCTTGTTCAACAATTTCGGTTACGTTTTCTGTAAGTGTCTGTATCACATTGCGAAGTTCTGCGACTTCTTCTGACACACCACCATATCGTGTATTTAGTAATTCAACTTTGGAAGTAATTTCATTTGTAACATCTTGTTGTAAAACTTCATGTATTTTTCCCGTGAGTACTTGGAGAATATTACGCAGCTCAATTACTTCTTTGCTTAACTGAATGTTTGAACTATCTATAATTGGCGACAAAAGCGTGCCGTACTCCTTAGACGCTATAGTAACCTTTTGAATCATATCCTGTAAATGGTCTTTAACATCCTTGGGTTGTCTGTTAGCTTCTAATTTTTGTTTAAGTATCTCGACAACATTCCGTAGTTCCGTCGTCTCCTTACTAAACGGAATCTCGAGGTTATGAATATTAGGCGTTTCAGAGGTTTCAGGCGTTTCGCTTTCATTCATTTCGGTAACAGCCTGTTGGCGCATTTCCTGTAAATGGTCTTTTATATGCTTAATTGATTTATTGGCATCCCTCATCTTGGAAATGATCTCGAAAATATTTAGTGCTTCTTCTGTGTATCTGAGAGAGCCATTCATAACTACAGTCGGAAAATATTCGCGATATTGGTTTGACCAACCAGTAACAGCAGTACGCGTTTTCCCAAGTTTATTGGCGATCTCAGAAAGCTTATAAGTTTTTTTCATTGTATGCTCCTTCGTCCTTTCTTCTTTAAATAATTTTTGTCGTACCATTAGGCTATAGCTGTTTCATTTTATTCAGGACACTATATAAATGACAATGAAAGAAGAAAATAACACCTGGTACACTTACCACAAACCAAAGAGCCCTCCCTGGCTCATTCCTCTAGAGGAATAGCACATAAGAAGGCTTAAAGGATCAGACCGTTTACGTTAAAATGACTTCCCGTTCAAATCGTGATTTCCCCAAGCTGGATCAGCTCGATTATTAGATTAAAGCGGCTTAGCTGACAAATCCTTCTCTGCTTTTGGCTCTGGTTCCTCTTTAGTTTCGGATACTAACTCTCTGGCTGATGCTTTAAATTCATGAAGCGTACGACCGACAGCCCGGCCCAGCTCCGGCAATTTGGAAGGTCCGAATAAAATGAGTATGACAACAAGAATCATGATAAGTCCTGGAATACCAATATTTTGCAGCATATGACATCACTCCCTATATAATGGATAGATTAATTTTGATTATGTTTTTTAGGATATACAGCGACTGCTTCAACTTCAATTAACCAATCATCATTAACAAGGCTCGCAACACCGACCGTTGAGCGTGCGGTTTTTACCGGATTGTCCGGTTTATTGAAATACTCGGCATAGGCTTCATTCCAGCCCGCGTAATCAAATTTGTTATCTTTGCTCTTATCAGCCGTTAAATAAGCGCGAAGGTAAATCACATCGTTCATGGTCAAGCCTTTCTCCGCGAGCTGCTTCTCAAAATTTTTGAATACCCCAATTGCTTGTGTCTTCGTATCGCCATAACGCTCATATACGGTTGCTCCATCTTTATTTAATAAAGGAGGAACGGTGCCGCTGGTATACAGGTAAGCAGCCCCGGCAGGGACAGAAACTCCACTGGAAATTGTCGACGTTGCGCTTCCATAAAATTCAGACTCATAAATCGGCTCCGCATTTATTTTATTCGGCTTGTCCGGCTCGTCTGCTGCAAAAGCCGTGATACTGATCGCACCAGACATAACAGCAAGCAGCAGCATAGATTTCATATTTTTCTTTAGCATAAGTTCACAGGTCTCCTCTTCTGTTCGATAATGAGCTATTAAGCCTTCAATACACGCTGGTGGAGCTCGGTAACAACTTTACGCGCCGACTCAATTCCGCCAGCCATCCAAGCTGTAATGTAGCTCATGTGCTCCCCGGCCAGGTAAATCCTGCCGTCTGGCTTGCACAACGTCTGATAATGGGTTTTCCGATCCTCTTCCGTATAAGCTGCCCATCCACCCTGGTTGTACTTAATATTTTTCCAATGGATGGAGAACGAGGTTTCGAACTCTTTATAAAATTGCGGGTGAATTTTGGCGCCTGTACTTAGTGCATATTGCTCGCGCTGCGCAAGAGTCATTGCACCTAATCGGTCTGCAGCAGCTCCGTTTGCATAGTAGGCAAGCAAAATTCCCTTCTGAGCGTTGTATCCGGTTGGAGGATAGTAGATCGAGGCCACATCGGTATTGGTTACCGTAGTACCCCCATATAGCTGCTCATCTGTTTCCCAGAAGCGACGTTTGAACTGGATGCCCAGCTTACCTGCAGAGGCATAATTGATGCTGGAGATCGCTTTCTGCATTTCCGGTGAGAAGTCAGCCGGGATATTGCGAAGCTCTGGCAATGGAATCGTGCAAATACAGAAATCACCAGTGATTTCTTTTATTGCCCCGGTGTCTCTATTCTTGTAAACAACCCGGACTCCGCTATCGTCCTGACGGATTTCACTAACTTCAGCGTGGAATACCATATTATGACCGACGCGCTTCTCGAATGCTTGCGGGATTTTGTCCATGCCGCCAACCGGATGGAACATCATCATTTGTTGGTCATACCCATACTCGCTGGAGAAGAAGTTGCCAAAGCCCGAGCTAATGATCGCGTTCACATCGAACGGGTCACGGATGACTCCGGCATCGAGCTTGCCGCCCGGTTCTGATTGATAACCTCCCCGGGAGGAGCCTTTGTAGAACAGGTCCGCATTGAGGTCGCCTTCGCGCTTCAAATACGCAACCAGTTTTTCTTTTTCCTCAGCATTCAACGGCAAATCAAGTGCATTCTGGTTGACTGCTTTGGCCAGCATTTCAGAGACATAACCTCTAACGTCTGCTTTCACTGCACGCTTTCTAATTTTTTTCCCGGATAATGCACCAACATTTTCGCTATAGTAATAACCGTGATCGTTAACATTATTAAATGGTTCTATGGGAATGCCGAATTTACGTATGTACTCCATCGTTACATGGAACTGCGGGATACGCATGGGCCCTGCATTCAGGTACATGTGCTCTCCGCTATCAAAACGTGCAACCTGCTTCACACCGCCAATCTCCGTAACCGTTGTACCTTTCCTTACAGACCAGATTCTCCCCCCGGAGCGAGAACGCGCTTCAAGAATCGTACAATCGTACCCTGCCTCCTCCAGCTCATAAGCTGCTGTCATCCCGGCAATCCCACCACCAAGAATGATGACCCGCTTGCCGTTACGATTCGTTAAGGATAAATCGTTTCTACTCGGTGGCGTGTACTCCGCTGCTTTCATTGTTTCAGGAGAAAATAATCCCATGGTACCCATTACACTGAATAAGGCAGCTGATCCTCCGATTTTACCGACAGTAGTCAAGAACTGTCTTCGTGTAATCTCATTTGGTCCTTTGTTTTCCATCTTAACACTCTCCTGTTCAGCTATCATTGAATCTGAAAATAACCATACCAAATTTTAAAACATGTGTATTAATTTGTGTTAGTAAATCTAACATAGTTTTTTTGGCTCACTATCAAAATTAGGTAGTTTTTACCATGAAAAAAGAATTTATACTTGATATCATGTTGGAAATGATGTAAGTTTAGTGCCAATGCAACCCTTTTCATTTATTACTTCATGCAAAACAAATGTTTAATGTGACGTAAATATTACATGGTTTGGAGGTTGTTAGTATGAAGGAAAAAGTAATGGGAATTGGAGTAGTATGTGAATTAACAGGACTTTCCGAACGGCAAATTCGGTATTATGAGGAAAGGCAGCTGATTAGTCCTGACCGAACTCAGGGACGCACGCGCAAATACTCGTTCGAGGATGTGGAGAGGATTAAGGAAATACAGCAGAAGATGATGGAAGGCTTTAATACTTTCGAAATCAGACAGTTGGCTGCAAAAGGCCGGTTGAAACTCAAATACAGCTGAATAAGAAAGGGAGATATCTGATGAACGAGCCTAACGCAATGACATTCCTCGGACATGTAGGAGAACTGCGCAAACGAATCATTCTTGTTTTAGCTGTAGTCGTTATAGCGATGATAGCCGGCTTATTCTTAGCTCCGCAAATTTTACATTATTTAAAAAGCATGCCCCCCGCCTCCGACATGGTCTGGAATGTGTTTTCTCCGTGGGATAGCGCAAAAATTTATATGAGCGTAGCACTGGCCTTCTCCATTGTCGTTTCATTGCCTTATATCCTTTATCAAATTTGGGCTTTCGTCAAAAAGGGTTTAAGACCCGTTGAGCAGGATGCGGCATTTTTATACATACCTTTTGCATTTATCTCTTTTATTATTGGGCTTAGCTTTTCGTATTTTATTGTGTTTCCCATGAGCCTTGCCTTCACCACAAGCATTACCAAAAACCTGGGGTTCTCTGAAACCTACGGTGTTTATCAATATTTTTCTTTTATGTTTAATATCATTCTGCCTGTTTCCCTTGCGTTTGAGCTTCCCATCATTGTAATGTTTCTGACCAAGCTAGGAGTGTTGAATCCTAAACGGCTGAATGCTTTACGTCGGCATGCTTATCTGATTCTGGTCATTACGGCCAGCTTGATCTCACCTCCAGAAATTATTTCTCATCTTATGGTCTTTGTTCCACTTGTTTTATTGTATGAGATCAGTATCGTACTCTCTGGTGTAGTCTACCGTCGTAAGAATCACAAAGCTTTTGCCAGTGGGTGAGATCGGTGTATGGAAGGAGATGAAAGGAATACGCGTAGGTCTGGAGAACGACTACAAGGCAGCTATTGAGGTAGTTTTACAGGACCAGACTGTGTGAATATACCCCAATTTCTACCAATAAATTGAAAAAAATTCCAAAAATAATAAAAAACCGTCAGAAGGACTTATTCCTCAGACGGTTTCATTTACAATGATAGGCAGCACACAAATGCGTTTCCTACGATTCTTCTTTATTT
The DNA here is from genome assembly GCF_025567575.1 of Paenibacillus baimaensis. Taxonomy (NCBI): domain Bacteria; kingdom Bacillati; phylum Bacillota; class Bacilli; order Caryophanales; family Paenibacillaceae; genus Paenibacillus; species Paenibacillus baimaensis. The sequence continues at coordinate 95,187 of NZ_JAOQIO010000065.1, forward strand.
TTCATACGTATGCTCGTAGCTTTCAAATACCTCTTCTGGTGGTAATGGGGATGGGGGCGGCGGCGGATTATTTTTCAAATAAAGGGCACGCCTTTCCAGACGCTGTATCGATTTGAATTTCAGGGTCAGCCATACCTGACTGGCGATGTAAATCGAGGAATACATTCCGACAACCAAACCTACCGTCATTGCCAAGGAAAACAGATTAATGGAATCACTGCCCCAAACCAACAAAGCAATTGAAGCAATCAGGACGGTAACAGCTGTATTAACGGAACGTACCAGCGTTTGATTGATACTCAGATTCACAAGGCTTGTTAAATCCTCCCAGGTTTTGGCTCGGGCAAATCGGAGATTTTCACGTATTCGGTCAAAGATGACGACGGTGTCATTAATGGAGTAGCCCACAATCGTCAGAATCGCGGCAATAAATGGCAGATTGACTTCCAACTTTAGGATGGAAAATACGCTAATCACGAAAAAAACATCGTGCACCAGGGCAATGATGGCTGCGACAGCAAAGCCCCATTCGAACCGTATGGTGACATACAGCATAATGCCAATGCTGGCAACAGCTACAGCGACGATAGCCTGAAAGGCCAACTCCTTGGCGATGCCCGGGTCAACCGTGTTTTCCTCCTTACCGATGCCGTTTCCATATTCGACAGCAAAAGCTGACAGGATACGGTCGGATTCACCAATATCCGCATTCAGCACCCGATCAAACCGCACCGTCACCCGATCCTGCTGGCCCCCGCCTACAGTAACGACAGACGGATCAAATCCGGCTTTCCGAACGATTTCTTCCGCTTTATTTTTTTCAATTGGTTTCCCCAGAGCAATGTCTATAGTTGTACCTGCCTTAAAATCTACGCCGTAGTTTAAACCATGCACCAGCAAGCTGCCAATTCCAATGACAGTAACTAGAATCGAAATGAAGAAATACAGTTTTCTATGTTTAACAAAGTCAAAAGCCCTGTGTACAAGTGGCATCGGTTCATTCTTGTCAATGGCAACTACCTGTTTTCGCGAAACCCCAAAAAACAGCGGATTGTTGAAAATATCTGTTTTGGCCAGCATTCTCAGCAGCCATTGAGAGAAGTAAACATTGGTCAGGATACTTAGTCCAATACTAAGCACGAGTGTAAGCGCAAAGCCTTTAATCGCGCCTGTTCCGACATAAAATAAGACGACAGCGGCAATAATCGTTGTAACATGCGAATCCATAATCGTACGAAAAGAATTTTTATAGCCTTTGCGCAGTGCCGACAGTAAGCTAAGTCCCGTGCGCATTTCATCCTTAAGTCGTTCATAGGTAATAACATTGGCATCTACAGCCATTCCAATACCGAGCACAAATGCTGCAATTCCCGGCAAGGTCAACGTCGCTCCCAACCAATTCATGATCCCGAGTAGCAGCCATGAATACGTAATTAGCGTAAAGCTGGCAATAAATCCTGGGATACGGTACAAAACAAGCATAAATAACAAAATAACAATGGAGGCATAAGCTCCGGCCATTACCGTCTGCTCAAGTGAAAGCTGGCCTAATGAAGCTCCGACAGATTGTGCGTATTTTTCTGTAAGCTTTAGTGGAATCGCACCAAGATTGATAGTATCTACAATTTCTTTGGCCTGGTCGTAAGTGTAATTACCGGTTAAGGTTGAAATTCCCTCGGTCAGAACGACCAGTATGACAGGCTCCACCAGAACTGTATCATCCAGTTGAAACGTTATCTTTTGATGCAGCAGCCTCGTTGAAATCTCTAGCAGCTTCTGTTTATCCTTGACCTGTACACGTATAAGCGGTTTTTGTAATTCCCCGTACACGATGCTCGATGCACCCTCCAGAAAGTCGCTGCCGTTTAATTCAATCGCACCATCCGGGCCTCGGACAGTGAGCTGGGCTGGCTTTTTGAGAATTTCCCTGACCCTCTGCTCATCCGCTACCCCTGCCAGCCGAACCCGGATTCGATTGGATCCTTCCGTCCAAATTTCCGGTTCCGTAGTGCCTAAAGCATTAATGCGTTTTTCCAAACTTTTTGCTGTTTGCCTTAAGGAATCCAGCGTAATCGCTCCATTTTCCTCAAAGGACGATGCTTCATATAGAACTTCAAAGCCGCCCTTCAAATCAAGACCCAGCTTCACGTTGGAGAGTACGTTCGGAATGGTAAATCCAATAATACTTAAGGTAATGGTAATAGTTAGTAGAAAGGCAGCCATTCTTGTATAGTTCAGCAAACAAAGTCTCCTCCCGACAAATACCCCCGCGCGCTTGCAGGAATATGGACTCGTCTTCACGAAAATATGACATATACTGCGATGATAAAGATGATAGCTCCATTCGTCAAGCTATATTAACATCATGCATTGCAAGGCTCAATTTGACTAACCCATTAGGAGACAAGTTATGACAACAATCAGCATAGTACTACTTTCCCAGCATTTCGAGCTATTTAAGCAATGCCTAGCCAGTATACAGCTCCATACAGCAGACTCTTATGAGCTGATCGTCATTAATGATGGAGGCGCACTGGAAATTAGTGAATGGCTGGAGCAGCACGCCCCAGATGCGATCTTGCTGTCTACTGCACAACTGCTGGGCGTTGCAGCCGGCTACAATCTTGGAGCCTCTCATTCGCGAGGCGAAAGCATCGTCTTCATCCGGGATCATGTTACAGTTACTAAGCATTGGCTTGAAGCTCTTACTGATTGCATGCAAGCCAATCCCAAGGCTGCCATGGTTGGACCGCTTAGCAATAACGTCAGCGGCTTGCAAAATGCTCCTATCCCCAGCCGCGAGACCTTATCGAAGGATGCTGCTTCAGTACAAGACCTACTATCCTTTGGCTACAGCTCGGCACGTCGAGCCACTCGACTGCTTAGTTTTCTTCTGCTGATACGCAGGGATACATTCGACAGCTTGGGCGGCTTCGATGAGCGGTTTGCCCTGGAGGCCTACGAGGACGATGACCTGTGCTACCGTGCCCTTCAAGCAGGCTACACCCTGCATATTGCCTATGATTGCTTCGTCCATTATACCTATCCGCCCCAACTGTTTCCTGATGATCCCGACTGGTATCAGCGGCAGATCGTAATGAACCGATTCAAGGCACTAAACAAATGGGGATTTGATTTGGCAGAAGCACAATATGCTATAAAAACGCCAAGCTTGGTTATGTTTGAACATATGGTGGAGTCGTGTGAAGCTCTTACTCCACACGATCTGTATCGTTTTGCCAATGAATTGGCCGATGATTGGCAATGGGAACGGGCTGCTGAATACTATGAGCGTTTTCTAGGACTTGAAGAAGGCGACATTGAGGATCGTATTGCCATTTACGGACGTTTGGCCGATTGCTACTCCCATCTGAACCGGATGCATGATGCGAAAAACAAAGTTTTGCAGTCGTTTTCTTACGCGCTACCGCGTGCGGAAAACTGCTGTCGACTTGGCATGCTTTATATGAATGAACATGACTTTACAAGTGCTGCCTGGTGGTACAAGATTGCTACCGAGCTGACTAAACCCGTGGAGCCTAAAGCTATTGTAAGGCAGGAATGCTGGAACTGGCTACCCTACTTGCAGTTGTGCGCTTGTTATATCCAGCTTGGCCAATACCAGCTAGCATACCGATACAATGAAATTGCAGCTGCTTTTATACCGGATCACCACAGGGTACGGGGAAACCGAGCGTATTTGGCCAATCACTTGGAGCCTACCTCTTCAAATACCAATACACTTACACCGGCACAAACTGACGCCGAGCAACAAATTCCTAACCAACCACAAGTTGGGCAGAAAACCAGGATAACGTTGTCAATGATAGTAAAAAACGAAAGCGGACGTTATTTAAAACAGGCACTGGAACGGCATCGCCTGTATATCGACGATGCGGTTATTATTGATGACGGGAGCACGGACGATACCATAGACATTTGCTTACAGGCTCTGGCTGGGATACCCGTTAAATTAATCAAAAATGAAGTATCGAAGTTCAGCAACGAAATAACGTTGCGCAAGCAGCAATGGGAAGAAACATTAAGCGTCAATCCGCAATGGATTCTTAATCTTGATGCCGACGAATGGTTCGAGGATCGATTCACCACAGAGATACGCCAGCTTCTCGATCAATCGAACACCCATGTTATCAGCTTCCGGTTGTATGATTTTTGGACGAATTCGGCCTACAGGGAGGATAGCAACTGGCAAGCGCATCTATTTTACCGACCGTTCCTGCTCCGCTACAATCCCGATTTCCCCTATGTGTGGAAAGAAACGCCACAGCATTGCGGGAGATTTCCGGAAAATATTTTCCAGCAGCCCAATGAACTTTCCAATTTGCGGCTGAAGCATTTCGGCTGGGCAAATGCTGCAGATCGTTTGCAAAAATTCAATCGATATATGCTGCTCGATCCGGATGCAGTTTATGGACTGAAGGAGCAATATGTATCCATCATCGATAGCAATCCGCATTTGATTGAATGGGTAGATTGAGAAGCCAGGAGGAGCCATCTACAGATATTTGGATAAGAACTGCTGATGGCTCCAGATTGCGTTGCCAAGCTGTAAATGCTGCCTAATAATACCTTTATATTAGCAGCAAACCTATAGAAACCGCTGCAAGCAAATTTTATTGGATAGCTTTACATCATTTTACACAGCAGTAATCGGATACACTTCAATTCCGGTCCCCACATTGTCGTCGAAATGGCATTATCAGGTACCGAGAAATCATAGTCTCCATAGAACTTCAGATTGGCTTTCTTCATCAGCTCCATCAGACTATCCATATGTACATTAGGGTAATCCACAGTGAGTACAATGAGCCCGTCATCCTTAAGCACCCTTGAAAATTCCAATAAAGCTTTTAATTGCACAAGCTCGTCCACATGCTCCAGCACAGATATGCAGTACACTTTGTCAAACCTATTATCGGCATAGGGCATCTGTGTCATATCGCATAGTGCCAACTGAACATTATCGAATAATGAATCATCGAATTCTGAGTAGACCTTCTCACCAATCGAATCTTTAATATCTTGAATAATATCATTTCTTGAAATGATTCGTGGGTCGCTATCGCAGGCATAAACCTCCTTGGCTATTGTACCGAGATAAAATTTAAAAGGATGACAAACACCACAGGCAACATCAAGGACAACGTCCGAGCTTGTCGCGAACCTGCCCGCCCAAACATATTCATAATGCCGACTCCACCATGCTTCAGGCAAATCATAGACAATATGTGTTTCCTTAGCATCCCCATACGTAATAAATCTGGAAATGCAATCCACAGCATTGATCAAGGTTTTTCCCCATTTCTCTTATTTATATATGGATATAGCCACTGTGACTTCTGCTCATGCATAAATCCTGATGCTTACGACTGATTAAGGACCCCAGTCAAATACTGCTTATTCAGCAACATGCTAGGGTGATGGGGATCATACGACAATCCAATCTCATTATGCTCCATTGCGCGTATATGTTGGCCAAGACGGTCATAGCAAACGCATAGCTGCAAATGCGGCAGCCATGTCCAAGCGCTTGGATCGGGAGATGCACTCAGGTCGGTCGGTCTTGCCAATTTGATCGCTTGCTTATATAAAAGAATAGCTTCTTCCCATCGCTCCATATTCATAATCATGAATGCCAGCTTGCAGTATATTTCGGCAGAAGGAATCCGGTTCACATAAGTTTCCAAAATATTTTTCGACTGCATCGGCTTTCCCAATACATTGTAGCAGTCTGCTGCATACACAATAGCTTCCACTCGCTGTTCTTGCTCGCCCTCGCCAGTTTCTAAAAAGCCCAAATAATATTCAAGGGCTGCTTCCTCATAAAGATAATTACGCATGCATGAAGCATTGTGAAACAACTGCTCAGCGTTTAGTTCCTTTATTGAACCAGCAAAAAGCGATGAGTGATCCGATTTCAGACAAAGCTGCTTATAGGCTGCTACACCCGCTAAATCCGAATCGCGATATATATGATAAGCCGGATAAGTGGTTTCCACAAACAACCCTAGGCCCAAAGCATCAGCACGGATACAAAAATGTCGATCCTCGCCCCAAAAAGAAATACTTTTAATTTCCGCAAAGCTTACCCCTGCGTGAAGTGCTTGTTTACTTATCCATGTACAAGCACCAAGTCCCCCAACTTCATATAAACCCGGCATTCGCAGTTGAGCAAAAAATCGCTTCATTCGCAGAAATTGTTCCTGACCCTCCACATCTTCTCTACGATCCTTTTGGTATTGCGTGTATTCGTCCTGCAGCCAAACCTGTGGCATTTCAAGCGTATCGGGCTGCCAGCTCGTCCAGAAAATGCAGGAAACAATGGGTTTATCTGCTTGAATCAGTTGCTCCAAGGTTAGCGGATGCAGGACAAGATCGGAATCGACTAGAAACAAACCATCATATTCGGCATTACGTGCTCGTTCTATAATGTCGTCCTTCATAGCAGCGACTTTCCAAATCTGGCTTTCTTTCCAGTAGTGTGTGAACTCGCTGCGTTTGTATTCCTCATCGGATTGTATAGCAGGTGATATCATAACGCCCCTTCCTGTCGTCTCGCAAAAATCGCTAAGCATCTGAGATGACAGCGTGTCTACATTATCGTCAACAAATATATAGTCAACGGTCGTTGAGCTTTGTGTTAGTTCCTTAAGCGATAATAGAAATTGCTCTAGAATAGCAGGAGTCTGCCTGATAGGACTGCCAATTAAAACTTTCATTTCAATGTCATTCCTTTATCCTTGACATTTTTTACGAACTGAATCGCTTCCGCACGGGTAAGTAGATCCCTTCCTTTGTATCCAACCACGGTAGCTGATGTTTTACCGCTTGAATAACCTTTATCCAATAGATACTGAATGGCCTCGTCCTTTAGCAAATGAGTGCCGTCTGCTGCTGCGATGATGCCAGCCACTGTCTCACGATTGATAAAAGCACTTCTTAATTCTGCAGCATTCCCGATTCCTTGAATCGGAAAATGGTGGGCTTCACTAAACGTATAAAAGGCGTCAGCCCAATGGTTATTGGAACCGGCAGCTTGAACACCAAACATTTTCAGGAAAATCGCCAAAAACTCCGCTTCCGATACGTTGTTATCCGGCTTAAAGCTGCCATCCTGGTATCCATCGATGACCTTATTAGCATATGCCCATGAAATCATGCTTTCCGCCCAGTGCCCAGTAACATCGTTAAAAGTCGCTCCTCCGATTAGAGCAGGCTTTCCATCACCCCCGGCAAAGTTGACCTGAACAGGATAACGTTGGCTCTCCGTGCTCCCATCACCCAACTGACCAGCCTCGTTTGCCCCCCATGCCCATACGGTTCCATCTTTTCTTAAAGCAAGATTATGGTCCGCGGAGCTGGCAGTGACGGCTATAATATCCGTAAGATCGCTAACCCGAATGGGATCTGTTCTTTCATCAGTAGTCCCATCACCCAACTGGCCTGTAAAGTTGCCTCCCCAAGCCCATACGGTTCCATCTTTGTTTAAAGCCAGATTATGGCCTCTGCCACCTGAAACCGCAATAATATCCTTCAAGCCTTTTACTTGAAACGGAACTGTTTTGTTCTCATTTTTCCCATTTTGGTTCCAACGCCATGCCCATACTGTTCCATCCCTTTTGACAGCTGTGGTGTATTTCCCCTCAGCTACTGCTACAACATTTGTCAGTCCACTCAATTGCACCGGAACTGATTTCCATTCTTCGCTTCCCAATGTACCCATGCTCGATTCAGCAGAACGGTTATTTCCCCATACCCATACAGTGCCATCTCTTTTAACGGCTGCACCGTCACTAAGACCGCTCGAAATAGCAGTTACATCCGTTAGACCCTCCACTTGCACAGGTACCAGCTTACTGTCGGTTATATTCACACCTAACTGACCATATTGGTTCCAACCCCATGCCCACACGGTACCATCACTTTTTAGAGCCAAGGTGTGTGCAGCACCGCTGGAAATAGCAGTTACATCCGTTAGTCCGCTTACTTGTATAGGACTTGATTTATTTTCCGTGGTTCCATCTCCCAATTGTCCGTATATATTCCAGCCCCATGACCATACCGTACCATCTTTATGCAGAGCTACTGTGAAGGACTGACCGCTCGTTACCTCTACTGTATCTGTAACACCTTTCAACTGTATAGGATACAGCTTGTTGTCCGTTGTTCCATCGCCTAATCGGCCATCCTCATTGGCCCCCCATGCCCATACCGTACCATCTTGTCTAACAACTTTCGATTCTCTAAATCCGGTAGCCAGTGATTGAATGGCTAATTCGCTACTATTATTGGCATAGGTGTATGCAGGTGGCAGCATTGCAAATTCCACGAAAGAAAGCATAACCATCATGAAGCACAGGAATTTCACATTTCTCAGTTGTTTATGCATAGCTGATTGCTCCCCTCTCAGGCATTATTCATTCGCCAATATAGCTTGGCAGAAATCCGCCTCTGAACTTGTACATTGTAAATGTACCAGATTAATTATGAGTTATAAATACAAAGTTAAAAGAATAGCCTTCAAGGAAAAAAGCTCTTAATCCCTCACTGTAGTCAGGAATTAAGAGCCAAAGGATGTACATCCCAATTGTTTCCTTAAATGAAGCTGATCTTGACCTCATACCTATTGTCTAGAATTATTTACTTTTTGTCCACATCGTTATGCAGCCTTACACTAATCTCGCCAGGAATCGTGGTGTCGATATTCGTACCATTGCCTAGCTGCCCATATCCATTATATCCCCAAGTCAGATATTTCCCATCTCGACTTATGGCACTTCCGCCCATAAAACCAGCTGATATTGAATCAATCAGCGGTTCCGTTGCTACCTTGTTTGGAAGTAAGCGTGTCTGGTGGGTACCATCACCCAGCTGGCCAAACTTATTATTTCCCCATGCCCATAATGTCCCATCACTCTTTAATGCCATGCTATGAATAGAACCACTTGATATTTGGATTACCGAGCTTAGGCTTGAAACCTGTGCAGGAGTCAGGTGATCCGTCCTAGTGCCATCGCCCAGCTCGCCTTCCCCATTATATCCCCATGACCATACTGTACCATCATTTTTCAAAGCCATACCATGTAAACTCCCACGTGAGACGGCAGTAATCCCGCTCAAACCAATGATTTGCTGTGGTACCATGCGGTTTGATTTGGTTCCATCGCCCAACTGACCATATGCATTAAATCCCCATGACCATACCGTACCGTCACTTTTGACAGCCATATTATGAAAGGAACCGGCTGATATGGCAGTAATTGCTTGCAAGCCAATTACTTGCACTGGCGTCAATCGATTTGTCGACGTACCATCTCCCAGTTGACCGTAGTTATTATTGCCCCACGCCCATACCGTACCGTCACTTTTCAAGGCCATTGAATGCTGTTCGCCCGCTTCTATCGCTACAACATCACTTAAACCCGCAATTTGTACCGGAATAAGTTTATTGTCAGTAGTACCATCACCTAATTGGCCTGCTTCATTACTTCCCCAGGACCATACCGTACCGTCCTGTTTAAGTGCCAAGGAATGATTCTGTCCAGCAGAAACATTCCTTACTAAGGTCAAGTTGGCAGTTGGTACCGATAACCGGCTAATCTTGGTCGTGCTATCACCTAAAGTACCTTTCCCGTTATTCCCCCATGCCCACACTGTACCATCACTCTTGACTGAAAGTGTGTGGAACGAGTTAAAGCTGCCCATGGAGATTTTAGTATCTAACGACAATGTACTTATACTATTTACCGTTACTTCATTGCTCGAAGCCGATACATTGCCTGCTGCATCCTTCGCTTTCACCGTAAAGCTGTAAGGGGTCCCGGCAAGCAATCCCTTGATTGTATAGCTCAATGTTCCATATGTTACACTTGTTACTAATTCCGAGCCCTTATACAGCTGGTATTCTGTCACGCTGACGTTGTCTGTTGCCTTCGACCATACAAGGCTTGCGCTATCAGCAGTGCTGCTTTCCAGCGTCAAGGTTGGCGCGCTTGGTGGCTCCTTGTCAAGTATTGGCGTGATCACTACAGGAACAACTGGTTCGATGACCGGATTTACGATAGCAGCCGGTGCAATCGGTGCCGCTATAATAAGCGCTAACGTACTTACCGTTACCTGATTACTGACTGCTGATGAATTGCCAGCCGCATCATTCGCTTTCACCGTGAATGTATAGCTGCTTCCAGCATTCAATCCCGTAACTGTATAATTCAATGTTGAGACTGGCGAAGAAGCATTATAAACATTGTTTACTACGCTCACATTGCCTGTAACAGCATTATAAACGTTATAGCTAACTACGCCTACATTGTCAGTAGAAGCTCCCCAACTCAAGGTAACACTGCTCGTGGTTTGGCTAATTGCAGCCAAATTGACCGGTGTAGTTGGAGGAGTTGAATCGTTAGGATTATTAGCGGCTTGAGTGACGAACATCACGGGCGTGAATAAACTAAGCATTAAGAAAAATATAAGAAGCCCTGCACGTTTTTTCATCAATCTTACAATCCCCCTGTCATTTTGACATTTTCCATAAAAGTTATGTCCCACCGAAACCCGATGTGAAAGCTTACTTCCTTGAAGCTGTTGCGTATAGCCCCTAAATCATAAGTTCTATGACAGCAGCTGCAGTTGTCAAGACATAGAATAAGTACCGTAAATTGCGACATTTATTCCATGTCTTCCCCTGCTACTCATACTGACTGCTTAATGTGTTACGTTTAAATAGATCATCCTCGTTACCTTGAGTTGGAACATCTTCTACTCATTTCTTATGCGTCACTGAATAGTTATGCCTCCGCTGGCATATCCTGTCGGACTATTAATCAAACTGAGACCCGCTGCCTCGGCATAATACACCCATAGTAACCGGGTTTGAGCGGTTACAGGGATTGATAAGCCAGTTGTAAGTCCATTGCTGATCGTGCCTATAGCTAGAACACCTGTTAAAGGAGGGGCTAATGTAACTATTGCACCCGGAACAGGAGTAAAGATATTGTTAGGTGTAGCAGACGAATACAATTGTGCTTTAATGGTTACAGTCGTCCCAACAAACGATTGTGCTACAGTTGTACTAAAATAAGCGGAAAGAGATGTAATGGTTCCATCACGCGGTACCGAGAATGAGTAGTCAATATCCACGCCTGGACCACCTGTAAGATCTATGGTAGGTCCCATAACAGTTGAACCGACTTTTGATTTCCCAAAACCTACGAAACCAGGTATACCTGGCAGCCCTCCTGCAATTGTGGTTATCGCTATCGGGTCTCCTGAAGCAAAAGGAATAATCGCTCCCGCTCCTGCGGCTCCTGTAGCTCCGGTCACGCCAGCGCCTGTGGCTCCCGTTACGCCCGTTGCACCTGTGGCTCCCGCTACACCCGCTGCTCCTGTAGCTCCGGTTACGCCGAATGCACCTGTGGCTCCGGTCACGCCGGATGCACCTGTAGCTCCGGTTACGCCCGCGCCGGTAGCTCCTGTCGCTCCCGTTACGCCATCTGCTCCGATAGCTCCGATTGCGCCGACTGCACCTGTGGCTCCTGTCACACCTGTGGCTCCGGTTACACCCGCGCCGGTAGCTCCTGTCGCTCCGGTTACGCCATCTGCTCCTGTAGCTCCAATTGCTCCGGCTGCACCTGCGGCTCCAGTCACGCCTGTTGCTCCTGTTGCTCCTACTCCTGGGCCCGTTGGACCCACTGCTCCTGTCGCCCCGGTCACTCCAACGCCTGTGGCTCCTGTAGCTCCCGTTACGCCTGTGGCTCCTGTTGCGCCCACACCTGGGCCGGTTGCACCCATTGCTCCGGTCGCTCCTGTCGCGCCGGTTGCTCCTGTAGCTCCAGCGTCTCCCTGTGCCCCAGCCGACGCTACCAAAGTGTAACTTGCCGTATCAATGGTCGGTGTGCCAGTCGGATTTGCTGCCTTCACAATATAGGTACTGCCATTATAAAACACGGTTTGACCTACTGCATATCCTGGAGCCGCTGTTTCATCATAAGCTACAATTCCACCTAATCCAGCTCCCGTTGCTCCAGTAGGACCAACTGCTCCGTCGCTTCCTCTTGAACCTGAAGATCCAGAAGCCCCTGTATCACCCTTTTCTCCCTTTTCGCCTGGATCACCTTTATCGCCTTTGTCGCCTTTAAGACCTGCTTCTCCATTTTTAGCTGGTTCCGTTGGCACAGCTACTGAACCGGGAGGCGCAGGAACTTCCGTCACCTCAACGAAATAAGCGGTAGTTCCACTGTATACGACCGTAACGTCCTGCCCTGCCTTAATGGTTGAACCCGGTCCACTTGAGCCAAATACTACAGCTTTAGGATCCAGAGTAAGCTGCTGGGTCACGCCACTTTTGTTTACAAGGCTAATGCTGCTGCTGGATAAGCTGACCACATTCCCCTTCATGATACGATCCGTTTTTTCCCCTAGAAGCATTTCCATCTTTGCTAGGATCGTTGCTACCTGGGCACGAGTAAGTGTGTCCTTCGGTTTGAAGGTATTATCGGGAAAACCATTAATAATGTTCAACTTAACACCAGCATTTACATATCCAAGCACAGCTGGCGAAATGTTAGCATCATCTGCGAATATCGATTTGGTAGTGGAAAGGGCTGTTGCATCAAATTGTTTCCCTAATGTGCGGACAAGCAGCTTGGTGACCCACTCGCGCGTTGCAGTTGCCGCCCCCCACGATCCATTAGCCGATCCGTTCTCTTCGCTAGGTACAATCAAACCTTTATCGATAGCCAGCAGCACCCAATCGCGCGCCCAAGCATCTGTGGTTAGTGTCAAGTTTCCTGCCTGGACTGAAGGGTTCTCAATACCTAGAAAACGGATTGCCATTGACACAGCCTCTTGATGGCTCACTGGGCTATCAGGATTGAATTTCCCAATATCATCGCCAACTGTAAATCCCAAAGCTGCAACCTTCGTTATATATTTGTAAGACCATGAACTTGTATCCACATCATTAAAGGACGTACCCGCGGTTGCTGCATGGGCAATTCCTGTTGCAATAAGCTGAACATCCGTAATGGCACCTGCCACCAGATTGCCTGCAAGAGCTACTGTCGAAACCTGTACGACTTTGTGTTTTAAGCTTTTGTCCCTATTTTCCTTTTTGTATTGCTTCATTGCTTTGCGGATTGATTTTTCAACATCTTTGTGATTACTCATTTCTCATCCTCCAATATAGTTAATAGCCTCTAAATATTAATCGGTTCAAATGGGATAAAGGTTTCCCGGACCATTTAAACTGTCCTACTCTTTACATCAACTCTACCAACTTTCCAGCCGTAGCAGCGAAATATCCGTCCACTTGGTGCCTACTGCTATTAGAGAAAACTCAAATCACCCCTCTCCAATATGAAATCTTCCTATGCCAAACCCAAGCCTTTGAAATAGGCACGGTTCCCGACCACGCTCGGCTCATTTGGAACAAATCCAGCCGCAATTTCATTATGCCGGAAAGCCAGTTCTCGCTGCCCCAGCCTGTCGTAGCAAACACAAAGCTGTAAATGTGGCACCCAAGTCCAGTTGGAATGCTGCAAAATCGCAAAGCTATCCGTCGGTTTCTTGAGCTCCGTCGCCAGCTTGTACCAAAATATGGCGTCTTCAAATTTTTCTTCTTTTATATGAAGATGTCCAAGCCGACAGCAGATTTCCGCACGCGGTAACGCGTATACAAACGATTGCAGTGCCTTGGCTTTCGCTTCATTTATGCACCCCAGTTCTGCTGCACAATCTGCTGCACGACCGCAGGCTCTTATCCGGTCCTCCACCCAGCCGTCAGGACGCTGCAAGAACTGATCATATTTCTCCATCGCACGTTCCCACAGCCTGTGGTCAGCAAGTTCATTCCCGTAGTAGAACAGATCACGCGACGAGAACAATTCACCCGTTGCTTCGTGGTTCTCATAAATATGCAAATTGCGATCGGAGTTGCCGTGCATCCTGTCATGGGTAATATTAATATCTGCATAATGTATGTTTCCCGCTACCTGTAAATATTCGTGGACAAACCCGATCCATTGAAAACGTTTCTCACGTTTGACCAAACGATTTCTACGCAGGCTAGTCATCACATTTCCATATTCATCGCGAGCAAGAATATAGTTCATGGAAACGGAATCAACAGTCCATTCAAGTCCGGCAAGAAGCTCTTTAAATTTCTCAGCATCCGTAGGCAAAATCACATCATCTGCGTCCAGCCATAATATATATTCCTGTGTAGCTTGGCTGAAGGCATAATTTCGTGCTTTGGAAAAATCGTTAACCCAAACAAATTCAAATACGCGGTCTGTGTATTTTCGTGCAATCTGCTTCGTTTGGTCATCCGAGCCCGTATCCACGATAATAATTTCATCAACCAAATCACTGACGCTGGACAAACAACGATCAAGAGTTTGCTCTTCATTTTTGACAATCATACAAAGGCTTACCGTTATCTTATTCTTCCATCTAAGCAAAGCCTGTGAAATGTCCAAGCCCCATTTTTCAGCTGCTTTCGCTTTATTCGCATGAAGAAGCTTACCGTACCAGTAAGCATCATCCGGAAACAAATCTGGAGGCTGAAGATAGCGGACAAAGCAATCCTTGGCTATATACAAACCATAACCAGCCTGCATGGCACGATAACAAAAATCATCATCCTCGAATGATTCCAAGCCGAACCGTTCATCAAAGCCGCCTAGTTTGTCGTATGCACTCTTACGGACAGCCAGCATTTGGCTAAGGAGCCGTGTCACTCTTTGGGTCTGGCCTGCATGCTCCGCAATGAATGCACGAGCAATAACACTTAACTGCTCGATGCTGTTGATAGGTACGGGAATTGATACATGCTGGACTCCACTGACGCCATTACTCACGGGTCCAACCATTGCCGCATCAGGGCAGTGCTTCAAACAACTAGTTAATGACTTCAACCAGCCCTTGGACAGGGTCATATGATCGCGCAGAAACACAAGCAAATCACCTTTTGCCTGGGCTGCTCCAAGGTTATAACCCGCAGCAACACCAATTCGTTCTTGAGAGGTAAGCGTTACGATGCCCTTCTTGTCCATACTCAGCAATCTGTCAATTTCATCTGAGCCACCATCATTGATCACAATTAATTCGTAGGTGCCAGCTGTAGATCGCCGAATACTTGCAAGACATTGTTTAACCATGCTAATATGCTGAGCCAACAATATAATACTCGTCTTCATTGCAGCCTCCATATTGAAAAATAAATGTACTTGATTAATGCGATTTCCAACAAAACTTTCGAAAAAGGACAAACTTGTAACAGCGCGACGAATTGCATACGTCCGCGCTGCATGCGATTGATGCACCATAGCTAATGGTCCAAAAAATTCGTGATGTTGATGCGAGGCCTTGATCACTGGTTCTGGCTGAGGGACTGCCGTTTAATTTCCATGCTTTTTGTTATGTGTAATGCAAATATCAGCTTGCACAATGTTTCCTTTTATGTCCAAATATTCATTGACTGCGCCTACCCACTTATAATCTCGCTCACGCTTAACAAGACGATTCGTACGTGAGCCAGGCGCCATATTACTGTTCTCCCCGAAACTATAGTGGTCATACATCGCTACGGAATCTGTATTCCAACCCATATGAGACAGCATGTATTTAAATTTCTCTGCATCCTTTGGAAGTACAACATCTTCTGCTTCCAGCCATAGTATGTATTTCTGAGTAGCCAAGCTGAAGCATAAGTTTCTCGCTTTGACCAGATCATGGGTCCCTTCATAATCCACAACAAAGCCTGTAAATTTTAACGCAATCTCTTTGGTACGGTCTGTAGAACCGATATCGACAATCACAATTTCATCAACCCATTTACTAACACTTAACAGGCATTCCTCTAGCGTTGCTTCGTTATTTTTAACGATCATACATAAGCTAACCGTAACAGGCTGTTTCCAATTTAATAATGCTGCTGTAAGGTCAAATCCCCATTTCTCCCTTGCAACTGCTTTGTTATGTTCGAGCTGTAGAAAATACCAGTTGGGTATCTCCGGAAATAAAGAGGGTGGTGCCACATAACGGACAAAACAATCTTCAGTCACATACAAGCTGCAACCAGCTTGAAGCGCCCGATAACAAAAATCATCGTCCTCATAGCTTTCAAGCAAAAACCGTTCGTCAAATCCCTCAAGTTTACGAAAACACTCATTATTTATAATAAAAAGATTGCTTATTATTCTGGTTACACTTTGGTACCGACCTTTTTTAATGATACTCAAACCTTTGGAGGCATTATTCAATTGCTCCATATTATCACAATCAAATGGTACTCTTTGCGTACCACTGATATCATTGCTCACAGGACCTGCAATCGCATTATCACCATACTTATCCAAGCAAGCATTAAGGTTGGCCAACCATCTCTCCGAAACGGCCATATGATCACGGATGAACACTAACCTGTCTCCGGTTGCTATCGCTGCGCCTTGGTTGTAGCCCTTGGCTACCCCAACAAATTGTGCATTCGTAATGGTCTTAATATCATTGCTCAACCCCACCCACCGGGTAATTTCCTCGGAGGCTCCATCATTGATCACAATTAGTTCATAGGACCCTTCCGTATACAAACGGATTCTGGACAAACATTGCTTTAACAGTTCTTCTTGCTGAGCCAATATAATAATACTGATCTGCATAAGCTCTCCTTAATTAATAGTCTTACTTTGTTATTAATTAGTATTTGATTACTTCTCTCATATTTTTACATCTATAACAACAAAATAACATATATTTGATTGTTTAATTATAACATTTATCACATATTGGCAAGGACACATAACACTAAAAATTTCATTAAATTTATTTAATAAACTACATGGCTCGACACCCTCAGCAGAAATATAACAAAAACCGGATATATATAACTCCCAAAATCTAACGTATTTAAATTACATGTCGAGAAAGAATGAATAAAACAGTATCCTGCTACATATTATACCATCTGATTCTGAGCATATTCTGAGCATATTCTGAACATGACCCCTCTTAATTAAGCATTGTCTCACAGATCTGATGATTAGCCGAAATAAGGTAACTATAAATTGAAAAAGGTCTCTCTTTCTGTGACCCATAATGGGTACATTCAATCATTACACATTCATGAGACAAATAAAAAGTCGTTCTCACGAAGGCCATGTAAAACCAAAGAGCCCTCTCTGGCTTATTCCCCTAAAGGAAAAAGCGCATTAGAAGGCTTTACAGGATCAGACAGTGTGAATCGAAAACGGTAAACCGATCAAATCGTGATTTCCCCAAGCTTGATCAGCTCAACTACTGCTTGTGAACGACCTTTTACATTTAGTTTTTGCATGACATTCGTAATGTAGTTTGAAATACACCGAATCATTAAATTATAATCAGTACTTAGTTTATAATAAGACAATATCAAGGCAGGGCTGAAGAATGAAGGAACTGTTGAATTTATGTCTTTCATTTAATAATCCCATACAACATGATTTAACTGGTCTATAAAATACTCACCTCTTTCCTTTTCAACCATCTTAACAAAATAGGCAAGTCCATATAAATATTGTTTGAAATTGGATTTTTTTGAGTTAATATATTTCAAATGACTAGAAACACCATATCTCTTACAATAATAAATTTGTTGTCTTAAGTACCTTTTTCTTTGTATAGGAACAGACACATGTTTGTTCACAATTAATCCAGTAACAATTTGACGCCCAATTTGTTTTTGGTATCGCGTTTTTTTTTCATTCACAATAAATCCTTCGTCTTCGATAATCTTTTCAATTACTTTTGAGTAGCTAGTGATTTTTTTACTTCCCGATATTGTAATATCGTCCGCATACCGCGAATATTCTCCATCTATCTTATTAGAAAATTTGAGGAATCTCTTATCAAGACGCAGACAATGAATATTAGATAAATATGGACTAGTGGGAGCTCCTTGTGGAAGCGAATCATTATAGGTACATATTTTACTTAATAAATAGGAAACTTCATTTGTATAGCCATAATATTTGAAAATTCTGAAGATATCTTTTCGCTTAATTGTTGGAAAGAAATTTTTAATGTCATAATTAATTACACATTCTTTATTAACATGTTTTATTGCGTTATCAACTATAGATTTACCCTTTACAAAACCCATCGCTGATGAGGATACTGGAATATTATTTAATATATTTTCTAATATCCATCTTTGAATGTACTTTAATCCCTCAATTGGAACAGATAAGGTTCGAAAACCACCTGTTTTTTTGGGGATTTCAATCTCTTTATAAAGTTTCTCGGATTTATTAGAAAAATAAAAGAGCCTTTTTATATAAATAGGCTCTAGACCAATCATCATTGCGAGATGATCAGGATCAAAAATTACTGGCAGACCATTATTAATCAATCTACTAGCGTACTGAACACATAGATACGTATATGTATCATCATATCCTTGTAATCTTGTTTCGTTAGCTAATTTTTCTAAATAATTATCCATAAAATAATACCTCTATTTATAATATATTATACTGGGGGTATACTGCAGTTGAGTATAATTTCAATTCTATAATTTAAATAATTTTGAGATAATTAGAAGGACTATCAGATTGAAATATTAAATTAAAGTTGATGTCATTCTAAATAGCGCAGAATCTAGTTAGTAACTTTGCGATTAGATAGCGACTCGCTATCAGTATGGTCCTATATACCCCCAGGTATAAAAAATTAATAAGATTTGAACTTTTTATCAAAGTGTTTAGGTACATACAATCCATTAATAGGTAGTGGGTTATCTACATATTTTATAGGAGATTTTTGTT
This sequence comes from Paenibacillus baimaensis, assembly GCF_025567575.1. Classification (NCBI taxonomy): domain Bacteria; kingdom Bacillati; phylum Bacillota; class Bacilli; order Caryophanales; family Paenibacillaceae; genus Paenibacillus; species Paenibacillus baimaensis. The sequence goes on from NZ_JAOQIO010000065.1 coordinate 114,008, forward strand.
GAAGTTCAAAAAGATTTATATTGTGCAGGTTCTTTGATCTAAGTAATAATTGGGCATGTTCTGATAAAACAAATAAGTTATATTCATCATAAACTAAATAACTTTCATTAATAAGTGTTTGAAGCATTTCGTCAAGTATTCCATAATCAATTCCTAAAAGTTCTACTAAATCTGAGAGCAAAAAATCATCTTCTACTGAAGCAAAGTATATAAGAATTAATTCGTGTCTAAAATCCATTATTTACAGCCCTTTTTTGCTTTAATCCATAATTAATATTATCACGTTTTTGTTTGTCTTTACCTAAGGAATCCACTGACTCCTTAGGTAAAGACTGCATATAATTTGGAATATGGTCATTCCGAGGACGAAATAATGGTTTCCAACCCATTACTTCATTCTCTTTCCAAAAAGAACTTAATGTATTATTAGGTGTATTATGAAAAAAAGCCATTAATGCTTCTGATTTTTTATAACCAAGAACATGTTTTGGATCATTATCATTTATTTTTAGTTCTAGTTGTTGGATTGTTTGTATTGCTTTTTCAAGTTTATCTCCAGTGAAAATATGTCCATCATCAAATGCTTTGGCATGTAATTTAGAATAATAAATCTCTATGTTGGTTGGTTGTGCAAAATCCTTAATAATTTTAATTCCATTTGAAAATGCCTCTAATACAATCAAATAAAGTCTTTTTTCTTTTAAAAAAGGGAATTTTTCAAAAGTCTGCTTAAGAAATTTTTTCATTGTATCACCTGATCCAATCATATCGTCAATAAAAACGATATGTTCCACATGATCAAAGGGTTTATATGGATCGTTAGCTACACTTTCCATATGTGTTTTGCAACAGTATTTGGTTATTTTATTAGTTAAAGTATATAAATCAAATATATGTTGCGAGCTGGTCTTGGTTCCACTTTTTTTGGTAACAGGGAAAAAAAGGACATTATTATAAATATTATTTTCTGTCCCAATTTGAGATTGAAGTTCCTTTTCAACACGAGTATGAATTTCTTGTACACCTTGACTTGCTCTACGATTAGGGTAGTAATCAAAGTTTTTCAATAAATGTATAAGAATTTCTCTTTCTTCTTCTGTAGTATTAGATAGCCAATTATTAATGTCATTACCTAAACTCTTGAGATAACTACCAGATCCCCATCTATTTTCACAAAATACTACAAGTTCATTTATATTTACATCCATTAAAGTACCCTTTCTGAACAATTTTTCGGGAAAGATTATTTACTATATATTACCACATAATTCGCCAAACTTCACATTTTATTAATTCCATAAAACTTATTATCACGATTTTCGCAGTAAGTTCTGGACTCGTGTTTCCCGAATACATTAACCCCTGTTTGTAAAATCCCCTGAATCGTTGTTATCCCCCAATATCTGCCCCTAAGGAAAAGGGATTTTTATTTGCTCATTTAAAAAGATAACGTTTTTCCTCACCCATTTTTTCCGACTGTATACAATTTAAAAATGAGTTCAACGTGTTCTCGCTTGTCTTCATCAGGCACAAGTGTCTTTAACTCTCCAATTTGCGATTTTTATATCCATAAGTAGGTATGGTTCCGATAAAATTCCCTTTCAGTGCCGATTATCTAATCCCACGTTTTGAGCTTATGCTTATCTGCTCGCTACGCTTTTAAAGTGTGGACAAGCCGAAGATTTCACGTGGATCAAATTAAATTGGAGAGCAACTACCCGCAAGAACAGAGATTTCACAAAAGAATAGCTTAAAAGGATACGACGTTGAAATTAAGTTGAAATAACTTGAAAAGGCCCTCCTTCCTTAGGGCTTTGCTGTGTGTTTGGCTAGCATACTTATTCGATTTAAGGAGCAATTACTTTAGTCTCAAAACATACTGGACTCCATAATAGGGCAGTAAATCATTAAGCCATTCATGAGACAAATAAAAAGTCATTCTCACAAAGGCCATGTAAAACCAAAGAGCCCTCTCTGGCTTATTCCCCTAAAGGAAAAAGCGCATTAGAAGGCTTTACAGGATCAGACAGTGTGAATCGAAAACGGTAAACCGATCAAATCGTGATTTCCCCAAGCTTGATCAGCTCAACTACTGCTTGTGAACGACCTTTTACATTTAGTTTTTGCATGACATTGGATATATGATTACGCACCGTTTTCTCGCTAATAAACAGCTGCTGCGCGATATCCTTGGTTGTTTTGTCCTGCACTAACAGTTCGAAAACTTCGCGTTCACGATTGGTTAACAAAAACTTACTTTTGTGGTCGCTGCCCTTCAAAGTGTCACCCCTCCTTGCTTGGGTTTTTGTATCATTACAAGGTGTAGGGATACAGTCAAGTTAGTTTATGAAGTACAGCAATTAATGGTGCAGTGGCGCGGAAAAATGGGCTTACCGTTTGCTTCATCGTTACGATCAAGGGAAACTCACATCAATTGTATAGGCAGTTAACCCGGTTATAGACTTCTTGCTTACGTGAACAAGCATGTATAAAAGAAAAAAGGACCTTCGGCGTGACATCACCGATAAGTCCTCAATAAACCTGTACCATAACCCTTACTAATAACTCATTCTTCAACCATACATATTTCCTACAGCACACAGCCGCTCTAACACGACCCATACTTACCTTACAGCAGCATCCGATCAATCGATCATTCTAGATTCACCTTGCTTTTGCAGCTCGGTCAGCTTGGTGACATCTCGGGTAGTAATCGCATCTACCCCCATCTGGATAAAGCTCTGCATGGCCTCCGAATCGTTAACGGTGTAGACCCATACCGCAAGACCAGAAGCATGAGCAAGCTCTACGATTTCTTGGCGGCATGTTGCATAATCCATATTCAAACCATAATAAGAACGGAGCACGGCTTCCTCGCATTCTTTAGCGGCATGTAACGAATAGTTGTCACTCTCTTCAGGAGTGAATTTCTTTGGCGTGTTGAACACGACCTGAATATCATGATAACGGTTAGTAATATTCTCACTGCAGCCTGTAATATAAACTCGATCAACCATGTTGTATTCCCTCACCAGTTGTATGACAGGCTCAATCGTATCCACAGTCTTAATATCCAAATTTAATTGGACATCATACTGCTTGGCAATTTGCAGGATATCCGCCAGCTTTACAATTTCATAATTTTCATATACAGAGCTGAGCCTCGTTCTGATTTCATATTGATTCAACTGCTCGTAGGTACATTCACGTAGATAGGGGGAATCGTCATGAAGTAAAATGACAGTACCGTCTCCTGCAACTCGTAAATCGACCTCTACAATATCCGCACCCGATTGAATTCCTTCCATACAGGACTCCATAGTATTGTCCGGCGCATTTCCGCACCCGGTATGAGCAGCAATTTTTGGAAACGATGGTTTCTCCATCTTCATTCCCTCCAACCATTATTTATGATCTTCAAAATAGATCGGGTTCGTAAAAGCAATCATCGTGATGCAGTTATGAAAAGCTCCATGAAGTTCTGCCCGGAGCCAAATGAGCTCCTTGACCTCAACCCAACAGGAAGCTGTTGCAGCGTTCCGTGATACGTTAAGCTCGGCAATCTGCCCTTTATTACTCATAAGCACAACTCTGAGCTCCTGGTCAGCCAGCTGCCAATGCTCTTCCCTTGCGGTAAAGTCTACCTCAATCTGCACCTGTGCTGTGTTTGCAGCTCCGTCCACCCTTACTTCTTCTCCGATACCGTATACAGAATCTGTAGTGTCAAGTTGAACCGTGAATTGCAGCAAGGGTCCCATCGTTACACTGATTGAACCCTTTCTGAGCGCATCGACAGCTGCCTTTTCCAAATCCGTTTGTTCTGGACCCAAGGTTCCCCTGTTTGCCAAGTCCAAATATGTAACAGCAATCGGCTCCGTTACTTTCTTGGAGGATACATGCCAGTCTCGTCCACATACCCCGGATATCCGATATCCCTGGTTCAACATGTCTGTCCACAGCTGGAAAGCTCTTTGGTTACTGTTCATAATTGAAGGAAATGTATAGGACCAGACCTCAATATAATCGACGTCCTTCCAATCCGATATCTCATATTCCCAGTAGCAGCCCGTGCATAGAGGACTTCCAACCCGGAACGGATGGGCAATGCCGACGACTCCGCCTTGTCGATGGACTCTTTCAATTCCTCTATGAATATCCTTAACGCCGAGATCTCTCCAATCTACATAGTCAACGATGCCAATCGCCAGCATATGCCCGAAGAACGTGGTCCACTCCATGCCACGTATAATTTGCAGCTCCGTTTCCGACTGGATCTGCTCCCTCTCTAATAGAGGTGACATCGTGTTGTGATCGGTCATTGCAATTCCGAACAAACCAAGCTCCTTGGCGCTGCTCGCAAGCTCGCGCAGTGAATGCTCGCCATCACTGTGAAACGTATGGGTGTGCAGCTCATAAGGAAACCATTGTCTCATAAAGCATCCTCCCCTTCCCATACCCGCAGCTCAAAGCTGCACACTTCGGTGACGATCGCGTGTAAGCTTAGTGTAACTGACCAATTCCCTTGAATCAATAATCCCGGCATAAGGCCAGGGGAAGCCGAGCCGGCAGCTAGAAACAAATGCTGTTCTGAATCATGCCTGTGACATGCCCCTCTGAAACCGTTTGGATCGTCGACCGAAACTGTAATTAAATTTTTCAATGGAAGAAATCTGGTCCAGCTGTCCTCCATAATCGGATCGTTACCGTCATTGTATTTCCGCAAGCTATGTTCGATGATCTCCTTGGATAAAACTTCGTTGTCCAGCGTTTTGGGAGAATAGTTAAAATCTATGTTCAGCTTGCGGCATGAATCGGAAACGGCAAATGAATACGTGATATGGGTCTGAGTCTGGGCAATCGTCAGTTTCTCCTCAACTTCAAGTAATAGATTCATAATTTCACCTTTGTTCGTGCTTTATTTTTGTGCTGCAAGCCAGGCTGTCGATTCTTTTTGCGCTTTCTCTAATGCGGCTTCAAGTGTCGATTTCCCAAGCAATCCTTCTTCCACTGACTCTGACAAAATATATCGAGGTTGACCAGAGCGGTACGGATACCGTGGCGCCCATAGCTTACCCATCGATTCCAGCTCAATCATCGCATGTGGATTTTTTTGAATTTGTTCCCACTTCATTGCCGACTTCGTAACAGGAAGGAACTGAGAGCTTTGCTCATCCCACATATATTTCTGGAAGAAATCGCTCACGCTAAATTTCAGAAACTCCCAAGCCAGCTCCTTGTTTGCGCTGCTTTTGGCGATTGAGTAAGGGCTGCCTGCGAACATTCCACCCATATTCTTGTCTTTATTAACAAACAATGGAGCAACTCCAAACTGATCCTGCAGCCCTGCAGCATAAATCGTATCAACAAAAATCGGCTGTACACGAATATGAATGGCAATATCATTGTTGGCCGTTCCCCACTTTTCGCCGCCCTGTTTGACCAGTGCTCCTTTGGGCGCATAGGCATTCAAATCACTCAACCACTTCAGACCCTTGAGCATCTGTGGAGAATTAAAGTTGACCTCCATGCCTTTGAATAAAAATCCTTTGCCCCAGGAACCGCCGTATGCTTCTGCTGCATTGATAACCGAATCTGCGGCGTCAGCGCCTGCGTAAAAAGCACCATAATTTTGTTTCCCGGTCTTTGGATTCGTTCCTGTCATTTTCTTAGCCTTCTCCAAGATTTCCTCAGGAGTCGGATTTTTGGAAAGCTCCTCTACGCCCCAATCCTTGAACATCTTTTTGTCGTAGGCGATAACCCTAGTGTCTCCGATAAAAGGAAGTCCGTAAATTTGCAGCTCCGTATCTTTAGGACCCATTGCCTTCCAGCCTTCAACCTGATTGTTGATAAACACACCAAGATCGAATTTGTCTTTCTCAATATAAGGCGCCAGAGGCTCTAATAAGTCCTGACTGGCCAGATTGGCGATTCCCGGTACCTGAAACACATCCGCACCTTTCGAATTCAGCATCGCATCCGTTTTTTGGACGTAGCCATCCCAGCCCAGCAGTATGAATTCCACCGTAGCCCCTGGATAGAGCCGTTCAAATTCTTTTTTCAGTACCGATACGCCCTTGACTTTTTTACCGGAAATCGGATTTGTTTTGTCCTCTATGCTGAAATCCCCGATTAGCTGTACTTTCAGTGTGCCGGACCATTTCTTATCCGAAACCTTTGCTGTCGATTCATTAGCCTGAACGGGCTTCGTTTCCGTCTTGCTGCTGCAGCCTGCCAATACCTGCATCGCGAATACGGACAGCAGTACACCTGCCACCAAACTTTTTTTCGTCCTCTTGTTAACCATACATGACACCCTCTCAGGATACGTTTTTTTGTCAAACGATTGAACCCTGCATAACCATTGTACAATTGCTTTTCCGGCTCACTCTCCCTTCAGTCCGCTTAAAGCGATGCTTCGGATGATATATTTTTGCAAAAAGAGAAATACAACAACGATCGGTAAAATACTCGCTGTCGCAAGTGCCATGGTTAAACCGCCCAAACGCGTCCCGTTTTCAAACGAGAAGCTGGCAAGAAATAGCGGAATTGTCCTTAGTGCATGATCGTTTATGACAACAAGCGGCCAAAGGAAGGCGTTCCAGCTATCGAGAAAGGACAGAATGGCCAATGTCGCAGTGATCGGTCCAGTAAGCGGCAAATAGATTTGGAAAAAAGTTCTCTTTTCGCTCGAACCGTCAATCTGTGCAGCCTCTCGCAAGCTGTCTGGCAGCTGGTCAAAATACTGTTTGGATAACAAAATGCCGAAGCCATACAGGATCGCTGGTGCAATCAACGGAACGTATGTGTTAATCAAGCCAAATTTATTGAACATCGTGAATAAGGGAATCAGTCTGGTCTCCATCGGAATCATCATCGTCCCCAGCACGATCATAAACAATATTTTTTTGCCGCGAAATTGACCTTTCGAGAACGCGTAACCCGCCAGAAGCGAGCTGGATACACTAAGGCATACGGCACAGACGGCTACGAATCCCGAATTCAAATAGGAATAAAAGAGAGTCGCATTTTCCATAACAAGCTCAAAGTTGAAAAAAGAGGGCTGCTTCGGAAAAAATGTCGGTGGAAAAGGTGGCTGTAAGTTAGCCGTACGCTCGAGGCCGATGCTGAGCATCCATAGGAATGGAGAAATCATAATCCCGCTCAAGACAAGCAGAGCAATGAAGATAACGCTTTCAATTAATGATGGTTTTCTTGAAAAGATGCTCGATGTTTTCATGACATGTTCCTTTCAGTTATATTTTCATCTTGGTAACTCTAAGATTCAGTGCCGTGAAGAACAAAATGATCGCAAACAATACGTAGGCTGCAGCCGAAGCAATGCCGTACTCGGTACCGCCGAAGCCTCTTTCGTAAATAAACCCGACAATCGTATGCAGGGAGCGTGCAGGGCTGCCCTGAAGTCCACCCAGCAAATAAACGTCGGTAAACCGCTGCAGACCAGAGATCCAGCCGATTACGATAAGAAAGGAGAAGGTTCCGTACATGTTAGGAATTGTAATATATAACCATTTTTGAATGCCGGTAGCCCCATCTATGGCTCCTGCTTCATAAATATCCTCAGAGATCGCCTGCAAATTTGCGAGGAATATGATGACCACAAAGCCTAACCAGTGCCACGAACCGAGCAATATAGCTCCCCATCGCGCACTGGATGGTTCAGCCAACCACACGGACGTAGGAAGTCCAAGCATCGAGAGAAAATAATTCAGCAGACCGAATTCAGGATGCAGCACGAACAAAAACAGCATGGAGGCCGCTACAACGGAGGTGATGTAGGGAATGAACAGCAGAATCTTAAACAAGTTCTTGCCCCATTTAAGCTCTGTGATCAGTGAGGCGAGTATGAATCCAAAGGGGATCGTCAAGAGAAGCTGAAAAAATCCCATATAAAAGGTGTTGTATACCGCTTTCCAGAAAACATTGGAAGATAATACAGTTTTATAATTTTCAATTCCCGCCCATGTTTCTATCGCGCCTCTGGACACATAAAGACTTAGTCGAAACGATTCAAAAACGGGGTATACCATAAATAACAAAATTCCAAGAAAGGTAGGCAGCAGGAACAAATACCAGATCATTGAACTGTTTTTATGCCGATACGTTTGACTTCGCATAATGACTTATCTCCTTTTTATCGTATAAAGCTTCCTTAGGTTTACTGTTGCGACCTGCTGCTTACCGGACCTGTTGTCCCACGTACGATAAGCTTAGGCTCATACTCCACCTTCATTGGATTCAACTCTAATTTTTGTATCAATCGGTTCAACATGAAAACCGCATCTTGACCCATCTTCTCTTTCTCCGTATGGACTGTAGTCAAGGGTGGATTGGAAAGATTGGCAAAATCAATATTGTCGGATCCGATGATAGATACGTCCTGCGGTATCGACAAGCCTTTCTCGACCATTACGCGCATAGCTCCCAAAGCCAGCATATCGTTCGTAGCGAAGATTGCAGTAGGGAAACCGTTATTAGTTTCATGGGAACGTTCCCATACAGATGAACATCCAACGTAGCCATCATTAAATAAGGAAGTAGGCGAAAAATACATATGTTCCTCGTGAATTTCACAGCCCAGTTCAACCAAACGTTGATAAAAACCTTCATATCTTAGATGATGACTTCTGTGCTCCTGCGGCCCGGCAATAACACCGATCTGTCTATGGCCTAATTTGTATAAATGATCTGCAGCGAGCCTTCCGCCTTTTCGATCATCATTCACGATTTGAATCACTTGATTGTTTTCAGCGGTACCGTTGACCATCAGATAAGGAATATCGAAGCTGTCTATGTATCCGATCATTTCCTGGCTCAGCCGGCTGACTAACACAAGTCCGTCAACTCTCTTTTCCAGCATGTAATCAGCAGAACGGAGCGACATCTCTTTATCCGTCGAGACGAATACAGAATAGTTCAGGCTTTCCGCGGCTGCCAATATTGCATCCAGTATTTTACCATAAATCGGATGCGATACAATCGGGAAATCCTTTCGATAAATAATGACTCCAATATTGTACGTTCGATGCGATACCATTGCCCTGGCCACAGCATTCGGTTTGTACTTCAATTCCTGTATGGCATTCATGACTTTCTCCCGGGTTTCGGGACTCGTATAGCCTTTACCTGAAATAACACGTGAAACGGTGGATTTGGACACGTTGGCGATTTGGGCAACATCAATGATTGTATAGCTCACTCGCTTACCTCCTGATTATGTATTTGCTGTTGTGCTCATTGTCTCTAAGTAATCCGGAGCTTGAGATCAGATTATAGAAAGCGCTTTCCAATCGACTCTAAAAAAAATTCCAATCCTTATCCAATCCATTTAAACAAACTGCGGGTTAAGCGCTTACCTGTTGAGAATAATTATACCGTACACATGATCTTTTGGCAACTTTTTTGTTGTTAACATTTGCCTGTGAAGTTACTGCCCTTCTCCGTCTTACTGGGAAGAAGAGCAGCAAGTCACATGTGTATGATTTGTCATTTTAATAAGAGTGGAAATTCAGCTTTCTCCAAGCAGCAGCTTGCCTTTTTGCTTCCACTGTTCAATATAGGGTTCATTCACTGCCCACTGCAGCATGACGATCGACTCATCCGGTGCCAGCTTAATTTTCAACAGCGGTCTCGGAATCAATCTGCCTTCAAACGGAAATACGACAATGTTGTCGTTAGATACCACACCCACGATTTCTTTATTTGGTGAAGAGAATGCATCCTTGGCATTTGGCTGCAGCTTGCGAATTTCATCCCAGCTCAGCGGGAGCAAGTCGTAGCTAACTACGGACTGGGGAAGCTTGTAAGGAAGCGCCTTCAGCTGATATCCATAACTACTATCTGCTCCACGTTCACTATATGAAGCGATCTGTGGAGTCCATTCGCCGTTCTTGCGGGCAATCGTCCAGCTTTCTCCATTATCATCCACGGGTTCGGCAGCAGTAAGACGTGAGCCCGGGTTCTGCGGGACTTTGGTATTAAGTGATTTTAGTGAAGGCTGTATCGACTCCCCATATAATCGCTTCAAGGTCGTGTGCGGGTCTTGCACAGGGCGTATGATGCCCGTACTATTTATTTGGGAGGAAGCTAATTCCTCTACTTCTTTAACCCAGGTATATTCATAGACAGAAGGTTTATTCTGATCCAGTTGCCGAATGGTTTGTGATAACGCCACATAACGATTACCTGCAAAATGAAGCTTCTCCGCCACTCTCAATGACTTGTTATAGGAGGCTGGCTGCGTTAAGGGCATCGCCCCATCTGCAGTCACGGCCTGAAGCGTCTGCGATTCTTCATTAGCGTTCAGCGGGCTGACGGATGCAATCCTCATGAACCCTGTCTTGTAGGGCATTAATATTCCGTCACCTTCAGCGGTAGTCCGCAGCTCCCCATCCTCCGGCGCAAGCAGCAGCGTACGGTAAGTACTGTGAGCAGGGCTGCTCCCGGCCGCAGGATGATCCTCGCGAAGACCAATCAGAACCGCTGAACGGACTTCATGCTCAGCTTGATCCTTGTAATAGGGCTGTGCAGCTTCTGCGTCAAAGACTGTCATCTCGTTCTTATGTACAACGATTTCATCGTGCCCGACAGACGGCACCCCGTCCACTGTGAATAAAATAGAAGCAGCAATAAGCACCGTACTCACGCATCCGAATACCAGCATCGATTTTTTCGCATTGCTATTCTTTTGCTCCAGGCGATCCACAATACGCTTTTGCAACTTATCGGAGAACCCATTCCTGATGAGCGGTCCGTCAGCCAAGCTTTTTTTCAACTCGTCATCAATCGGATTCATGGCTCTAAAGTCTCCTTTAACTTGGATATTTTATTGCGGGCATGAAACAATCTTGACTTTACCGTTCCTTCGCTTACCCCGAGAATATGTGCCATTTCCTTCATTGAAAGCTGATGATGGGCAAACAGGAGCAGCACCTCACGGTACTTGACAGGCAATCTGAGCACCAGCTTCCACATATCGCTGGTCGCCAGCTTGTCGATAACAATCTGTTCTGTAGAAGGCTGTTCCCCCTTTGATGGAATAAATTCCATTAAGGTCACCCTGCGATAAAAGGCTGCTCGTCTGAAATCCAAAGTCATATTGCGGGTTATCGTGAGTATCCAGGTTTTCACGGATGCCTCACTGCGAAATGTACACAAATTACGATATACCTTAATAAATACTTCCTGTGTAATATCGTCTGCCTGGTCCCATTGCCGGGTCATACTGAAAGCATAATTCCATACATCTTTACCATATGCCGTCATCAGTTCTTCCAAAATCGCTTTTTTATCCGAGCTTTCGGACAAATATTTTAAGTATTCGAAATTCATTTTGGAATCCACTACTGCCACCTCAATTATTAGACGATCTGCTCTCACCGTTCGGTTCCTAGTGAAGCATCCCGACGTCCACTCTTATTATCAGTTTACAGTTTTGTGGGCAAATGGAAAAGGATTTCTTCAACGAGCCTCGTTCAGCTGCGGTACAGTAACCATTTGGTAGCCATCCAGCTTCAATTGGGCTATCATCTCAGGAAGTGCTTCAACTGTATTATCCAGATTACCGTTTTTACCGCCAAAGCTGTGCATCAACACGATCGCACCTGGCTTCGTATGCGATTTTACATTTTGCAAAATATGGGCTGCACTGGTTCCTGCCCAATCCTTGGGATCGATGCTCCAGCCAACTAAAGGTCGATTGGATTGTGCCAGCAGCTTCTTCAGCTTGTCCGATACGGCACCATAGGGTGCTCTAACCATCGTCGATTGGACCCCGATAGTTTTTTCGATCAACACATCCGTATCTTTGATTTCCTGTTGAATACGCTCCAGAGAGAGCTTGGATAAATCAGCATGATCCCAGGAATGATTGCCGATCGCATGTCCTTCTTCGTGGATCCGTTTTAGAATGTGCGGATATTTGGCGGTTTGAATGCCTACAACAAAAAACGTCGCTTTGACTTGATTCTCCTTCAATATATCCAGAATACGCGGCGTGTACTGCTCGTCAGGTCCGTCATCAAAAGTAAGTGCTATCCGTTTGGAAGTAACCGGGTCCGTTTTGGGAGCGGCCGCTGCGGCAGGCTCTGGCTTGTTGTCTGGCTGCGGCTTCTGCTGGATAGCGGGAAGCGGATTCTTCGATTCTGTCCGTATTGGCTGATCACTGGCAGGTAATGTCGCTTGACTAACGAGTGGTGTTGGTTGTTGAACTGTAATAACTGCCGGCTGTTCGTTAGCCGTTTTCGGTTGATCGTAGGATAATGACGACTGCTGCGCCTTCAAATGAGCTTCGGACGCCTCTTCCACCTGATTCATTTTGTTCTTCTCAGGCATCGGCAGCACACTGCCGGTTACGGTAAAATTAATAAGAGCCATACTGACCATACTACAAAAAGATATGCCGACAATCCACCGCTGCTTTCGTTCCTTAAAAATCGACACTGCCATTCTAATAAACCTTCCTTCAACCGTTCATCGGCCATAATGAGATCCCTACATATGACGAATGAACTCGAAAAAAAGTTTATATTTTCTGCTATAAATAATAAATTTGTCACAAAAAAGCGAACCCTGAGCCAAAGTGGCTGCAAGGATCGCTATTCGTACATATTTAGAGCTTACATTCAACCCATATACACACCTAATTACAGACACATGTTCATCATATTAACCATAACAGCGGCTGGCGAATAGCAATATTACGGCGGATCTCCATGTCGGTTGGATCGGGATCCAAACGGTCCCACAGCTGAATATATGCGGGCTCATGAAGCGCAAGTCCAGCGAACAAAAGCGATGAGACCTTGGCTGGCCAGCCTTCGAAGTGCTCAACATCTGGAGGATACGGCCAGGATGCCTTGTCATTCAGATACGGATATAAGTAGGCCAATCCTTTGCTGATCCCACGTCCGTCAGATAACTTAAAGGACCACAGGTTATCCTCCGGTGTCGAAAGAATGTGGCATAGGGTAACGAGGTTATCCAGCACAAAAATCGCATATCCATAAGGCTTCGTCCTGGCCAATTCGCGCGGAAAGCTCCCATCTGGCGCCATCTGATCGGGAAGCAGCGATTCCTTAAACCTTTGTCTGCAAAAGCCCAGCACTTCTTCATTGTGGGTAAACCATGCGAAAGCCGCTGCCTGTACAAACCAGCAAACCGCGTGATTATTATCTGCATTCATTTCCTGAATCCCGTTCTCGTGTGTGGTCATCCAGGCCAAATAATCCGCGAACCACTGTTTCAAACCTTCGTAGATGGATTCCGTCATTGCGGGTGCTGCTTTCAATACTTCGATCACAGGCGGAATATCGATGATATGCAAGGTATCAATAATCCCCACTCCTCGACCTGAACAAATCCCGGGAATTGCCTGTGCATACAAGAGATTCGGGTTCATACGTGTAGCTTCATCGAGAAAAAATTCCTTAAGAAATTGAACGGCCTTCGCTGCGTAAGCTTCGTTACCCGTCACCGCGTAGGCTGCAGCCAAATTGGCAGTATGGGTTCTCATCTGACGCAGTAACAACCGATGCGCATCAAAATTATCCGGGTTGCTCTCTCCGTCACGTCGTATGTAAGGGAGCCCATTCGCAGTCTCAGGGTTTGGCCACCAATAGTCGCCATTCGAATAATAATCATGAACGCTGCCCTCACTCTTCTCGGCAACAGCAGCTGTAAGATGAATCGGGTCAGCCTGTAAAGATTGATCGGCATGCCGCGTAATCCATCCAAGATCAAACAGGGATAGTCGCTCACTGCGGGTGGCAGCCGAAGCACTTAACTTATTTATCATCATGCATTTGTTCACTCCTTAGTAATTAAATAAGATGAGCTAGCACAGCATCCATCCGACCTCGGTGCTATTGGGATGATGTTTCACAATCGATCATCACATGAATCGTATCGCCCTTATGCTCATTGCGCAGCTTGAAAGCCTCCGCTATATTTTCCAGCTTCACGACATGCGTGATCATTTCCTCCGTATTAACCAATCCATCCAGCACTAACTGAAGGCCTCTGTCAAAATAATTACGGTTATCGATATCCCGCTTAGGCTCGGTCGAAAGGATGTCCAACCGCTTCTTGTGAACCTTGAAAAAGTCGACCGGCTTGTGGCACGTACCGATACAGCCATACATCACGATACGTCCGTTCTGACCTGCTGCGTTAATAGCGTCCACCATCCCATCTCCCTCCAGCAGACAAGGAATCACAACATCAAAACCATCAGGGAAATCTTTGCCGACAATATCCATTGTATTCGTATCCGGCGAAGGAATTCGGTACGTGTGAGTCGCCCCATACTTGCGCGCCAGTGCCAGCTTTTCGTCAAACAGATCTGTTACGACCAAATTGCGAGGACTGTATAAGCTGATGATTTGTGTCATTACCAAGCCGCTGACGCCTTGACCGGTGATCAATACGTTTTTATGCGGTGATATATCCCCAAGCTCTGCTGCGTGAATGATGCCTGGCAGCACTTCAATTAAAGAGCCTTCGATTAAAGGCAGCTCTTTGGGCAGCGATTTTACCGAAAATGGCGTGCAGCATACATATTCTGCAAAAGCACCCCAAATATAGCGCAGCGCTACATGGTCACCAACCTTGAGACCGATTACATTTGGGCCTACCTTATCAATTACGCCTGCAACCTCATGACCAAGACGAGTTGGATACGATATAAATTCAGGCTCACGGGCTCCGCGGAACACCTCCACATCGCTGCCGCAAATCCCGACCCACTTCACTTTAACCCTGACTTCACCCTCTGCAGGCTCCGGGATCAACGCTCTCTTTAGCGTAATATTGCCGATCTCTTCCACAACAGCACACAGCTGTGTACCCTCGCCTTCATAATCGACCAGCTTCATCGGTGGAACCGTCATTTTTCTAACCATCTGCCCATTCTCCTTTTGTCTTGCAGATTCACCTCTACTTCTCTTATAAATTATAGAGCAGTCCACTCAGATCGAATATGGCAGATCCTCAGCAGTTTTATAACAATCCTCACTTTTGCAAAAAAAACCTTCCGTCTCAGACGGAAGGACCGATGATTAGTGTTCAACTCGCCAAATATTTTCAAAATTCTGCTCCAGAACAATATCCTTACCTACCTCATTCAACAAGGACCTGCGATATTGTGAGGGTGAAAGTCCTACGCGTTGTTTGATCATTTTACTGAAATAAGGCAGCGACCAGCCGACCCTCTCGGCGATTTCGGTTATCGGCAGCGCTGTGAATTCCAAATATTCGGTAGCTTTCTCCAAACGAATTTCCTGTAAATATTGGATCGGGGTGAGACCTGTTTTGACACTGAAAATCCGTATTAAATAATTCGGATTATAGCCAAAACGCCGGGATAGCTGATCAAGCGTTATTTTCTCGGCAAGGTTTAATCGCAAATAAGCGGCTATTGGTTCATCATCATCTATATTCGCCAGCACTGTGGAATCAAGAGGTTGCGCCGTGGCATTCCCCAATAATAGTGATACCAATGTGCTTTTAAAACCAGCTTCGATCCGCAGCGGCAGTACCGAATCCGGATATTTGAGTCGCTGCAGCGACATTTTGTACCATTGTTTGATCTCTGACAAATGAGTTCCCTGGCATAAGCAGCAGGCTTGTACATTCATTAAGGCATCTAGAATAGCCTGGTCCAGCAGCCTGAATTTAAAGTCGAGAGTAACGGTCTCATCCGTGAATTGAAAGCTGTGCGAAACGCCCCGCCTGAACAAAAAAGCCGAACCCTCCTTGATCACGCTGCTTTCAGCACCTGATTGGACAACTCCCGCTCCCGAAAGTACAATAAACAACTGTTCATAATCCGCATGCTGATGAGCATCCACCCGACTGCCCTCGGCGTAATCAATCCGTGCCGTCCACAGCAGCTGCAGCTGAGAATCTCTTAAACTAATCATTCTACGCGTTCCTCCTATAGCAATCGAAGTTCAAAGGGGATCGCAATCAGTTGGTTAGCTCGGGTCTCCTATCGGACATAGGTACTTCCTGTTTAGCCGTACAATACTTACAGCGAACAGCCTTTTCGGGAATTTCCGATAAGCATTCAGGGCAATCCTTTGTCTGCTTTTTCGGTGCGGGCTGATTCTCCTGCTTTTTGCGAAGACGGTTTAACTGCTTCACAGCTATAAAAATCACTGCTGCCACGATCAGAAAATCAAGTGCATTGTTGATGAAAAGTCCATAATTTAAAGTAGGCGCACTCGCTTCCTTCGCCTTGGCCAAGTTATCATAATGAGTACCATTCAAGCTGATAAACAATTCGCTAAAGTTTACTCTGCCAAGCAAAAGTCCTATAGGTGGCATGACAATATCGTTCACAATGGAAGTGACTACCTTGCCAAAAGCACCCCCAATAATAACCCCGATCGCCAGTTCAATCATATTCCCTTTTAGTGCAAATTCTTTAAATTCTTTAATAATTTTGGATGCCATTCACGTATTCCTCATTCCACGACATTTTTCTTTATCATAACTGATTTTTCGCGGAAGGTCGAGCAATCTCTGATTGAGGCGACCCTTCAGAGAGACTCAGGATGTATATGTTCACAGCCGCATAAACAATAAACTCCTAAACCACTTATTCTGTGATTTAGGAGTTTATTTACATATAATGGTTAATTATTCGCTTTTTATTTGTAAGAACTTAAGCTTTTCTTTTCGATACGGCAAGAATCAATGCGACAAGTCCTAGCACCAGTGCTGCGATGGATACATACAGCGGTGCTTGTGAAGCACCCGCAGTTGGACTTGCAGCAGCTGGAGCCGCTGTGCTATTCGCGGCAGGAGCTGCCGTCGTATTACCATGACTATCTGCAGCCGCTCCGGACGGCTTGGCACTAACCTTGGTGATCGAAGCCGGTTTGTCAGCACCTTCAGCGCCTATCCATTCAACAACGGTACCGTTTTTGTAGGTTTGATAGGCTTTCCATACGATTTGGGTCGCATTGTCGGCTATCTTACCCTGCATATAAAATTCACTGAATTCCGTAGGAGACAATCCATCTCCTGTTGCCGTCCAGGTTACGCCTGTAATTTTGCCGGATGCATCCTTGGCCAAATCATACTTCCAGCCAGGCTTTGGCTCAAATCGAGAGATCGACACCGCATCTACCGAAAATTTGACTTCAATCTTGGTGGTTGGCGATTCTTTATCCTCGGAAGGTACCCGCACGGCAAACTTTTCGTAACTGCCCTGTACGGCTGTAGGTGGTTGTACGGTTACATGAGCGCTCGCAACCCCGCCTCCCAACATTGAGATTAACAGTCCGGTTAATAACATGACATTCCATTTTTTCATCATTCGTTTCGTCCCCTCAGGCATCATTTGTCTTAGTATCAATGTAATCTATCTAAGATATCCTGGGTATGACTCAACTGGGCTATTTGTTATCATTATTTTGGCTAAAATGTGTCAATCCGTGCCTGATCGCATACGCCGTAAGCTGTACACGGTTGTCCAGCTCCAGCTTGGCCAATATATTTTTGATATGATTTTTGACTGTATTTTCAGTGATGATGAGCTGCTCGGCGATTTGCTTATTGCTCTGCCCACTTGATACGCAGGACAAGATCTCTACTTCCCGAGGAGAAAGGCCGCTTGGCTTAGACAAGGATTCCGCCTGTCTGGAGGAGGAACGAAACAATTGAAATAACCGATCCGCCATCCCGCGTGAAATTTCACTATTGTCATCCAACAGCCCCTTCAAATAAACCATCCATTCATCCGGGTCCATATTTTTTAATAGATAGCCCTGTGCCCCATTCTGGATGGCCGTGAATAGATCTGCAACATCATCGGAAACGGACAGCATCACAATTCGCGTATGCGGATACAGCTGTTTGATTTTACGGGTTGCTTCCAAACCGCTCATTACGGGCATTCGAATATCCATCAGAACAAGGTCAGGCTGATGCTTACTGCACATTTCGATGGCTTGTTCACCGTCCAATGCCTCGGCTACAATCTCAAAGCCAGCTTCCTGCTCCAACAGCAGACGAATCGCTTTACGCGCCAACGGATGATCGTCCGCAATCATTACACGATAGTTCATTCAACTTTACCCCCACGTCTTCGAGGCCCGGTGACACACAGCTCCGTTCCTCCCTGCTCCAACTTCCTTACGCTCAATTCCGCGTTTAGCTCTCCAGCGTGCTTACGCATGAGGCTAATCCCATAACGATTCTGTTCCTGCTGCAGATTGTCCGTATCGTCGTAATTTTGATTGATTCCGATCCCATTGTCTCGAATCTCCAGCTTCCAGCCTTGCTCGCGGCCCGTCATTCGCAAATCGATCACCACATGATCAGCCTGTGAATGCTTGCGAATATTCGTAAACGCTTCGCGGATGATCGCAAACAGCTGCACTTCCGCGGATGGGGGCACACTTTGCTCCTGTATATCGACATGCTGCTCCACGGGGATACCACTCAGCGCACTCCATTCTTCAAGCCACGTACTCAAACGCTGACTGAAGGTAGCCCCCTCCTCTGGTGCCGTACGAAGATTGTAAATAGCCTGACGCAAATGCTGATCGATTTCCGTGACGGCTGATCGTGCTTCCTGAATATTGCCTTGTTTAAGCTGTACGTTCAGAAAAAACAATATTTGCGCAATATTGTCATGCAATTCTTCCGCAAGCCGCTCACGCTCCTCATAAACAGCCCGCCGCGATTGCTCTGCAGCCAGACGCTCATTGGTGCGGTCAATACGGTGAAACATCCACGTGGCGAACAGATAGGATAGCAGCAGCGTCAGGAAAGTAATATATAAGTTGCCTGCTTCCATCGATAATTCGGACAATAAAAAATCATGACGAATATATTCAAAGCTGCCGATAATTAACGGTGGCACCATAATCGCCAATAGCTTTAGCTTGCCAAAGGACATCACATTCAACTCACTTTTTTAGCTTTTATCTCCATATAAGGTATTACGTATGTATGCTCCATCTTCAACGTAAGCCTCTACCGCTTTTGCCTTAATTTGCACACGCGTGAGCTCGATGACTTCATCGATCCCTTTCAGTTTTTGCTCGAACTGCTCCATTTGAACCTGATAAGATGATAGTAACGCTTGTACACCTGGTCGCTCCGAGCATTCCTTGCTGATGACGACATCCCGCCCTACGCTCAGGCCTTGAGTTCTTGCTGCCAAATTGACCGTCCGACCAAAATAATCAAGTAGCTGGTTGGAGTTCACGACGATTGCCGGGCCTTGATATAAGCCCATCTTGATGATAATCGGTGTTTCCGAAGGGTGCTTCCTGTTAAATTCGTCCACATGTGTCTGAACATCCAGTGCCGTCTTGACGGCATTCTCCGGATACTCGAACACAGCCATCACTGCATCACCAATCGTTTTTACGAGCGTTCCCTTGTTTTCATTGATCCAGCTTATCAGAAAATCAAAATGATCTCTAACCTGTCCATAAGCATGCGCATCCCCGACCTGCTCGTAAAATGCCGTTGAGCCCAGCAGGTCGCTGAACAAGATCGTTACATTTTCAATCCCGACCTGCTGACCAGGAGCTAAAACCTCTGATGAAAACATACTGCGGAATTCGTGCATGGTCGTCACCTTGGACGCCGTTACCGTCGTGTCCTCCCAATCAGCCTTTTCCAACGCAACGATCACATTTTGGCTGCTGCGGTTTACAAGCTTTATTGGAGTACCTGGTAGCGGCTGCTCTATGGTCGGAATCGCCCAACCATGTTCGTCATATAGAAGCTCCATCTGCAGCCGCGATTGAACAGATCCATCATCAGTACGAGCAGCAGCCACTTGACGGCTAGCCAGATCGGCTGGATGCTCCCTCCAACTTTCATGAGACTCTGTATAGGCAATGTTGTTCTGCTTCACTTGTGATATCACTTGCTGACGAACCATCGAGACCATTTGATTCGAGCGTAAAACCCGCAGTTTTAACAGCTCAGGTACCTCAGGAAAAGCGAACACGGCTTCCTCACCAGCAGCTATTTCCAGCTGTACATGAATATGAGGCGTAATCGACGGACCGCCAACGCAAAATATTTGTTTGTACGCACGACGCAGGTTAGGATGTACGGAAAAGCACAGCTCCACATATTTGTCAAAATTAACCTCGTAATTGATTCCACAAAAATCGCAATGATATTGAGGCTTGAGTCCTGACATTGTTTCTGCACCAGCTTTGGATACTCGGCAATTCGGACAGATCAGGTGCCAGCTTAGATTGGTAATGCCAAGCTTCGTCGCGTAAAGAAACATGCGCAGCAGCGCGTCCCGCTCCATATCCCAGCTCTTCGCCAGCTCGAAGGGACGCATATCTATCACCTGATCGTCTCCACTAATCAACAAATGCTCCCGAAGGCGCTCACTCATACCGGAATCCCCTGATATCTTCTGAAGCTCAGTGAGCAGACGATCAAGCTCTTCCGTATTTACCTTATAGCTTGCAGCTTGCTGGGGCAGCAAATGGTCCTTTTCGTGCTCCTTTAACTGCAAGTAGGTTTGTAAATATTTTAATGTTTTGCGCATCGAGCTGACTCCCACAATCGGTATAGCTGCAAGTCCAAGCACATTCGCAGGTGTAAATTCAGCAAACAGCTTAACCTTGGTGGCCCTGGAGCCATCAGGCAGCACAGTATCCGCATCCTCCAGCTCAATACCGCCCCAAAAACGCTTTAGCGGCCCGCCGCGATATTCGCGAACTACATCGTAACGAACATGTTTCACCCATTGAAATGGGTGCTCCTTCCAGCGCATGGGGACAACCCCTGCTACCTTGGCAGACAGCTCCTGAAAAAAATCGGTATTGTGAAAATGAAAAGAGGTAGAACGAATCGGAAAAAGTCCAATGACCCGATTTAAATGTTCTGTGTTGCTCAGCAGCTCCCACACTTTGTCTCGTGATAAAGCATATTCTTGTTCGTATACGTGTCTTTGGGCAGGCAGTGGCATCTTGTTTCCCTCCGTCAATCGCGCTCTTTCCATTATACACCATACAACAGTCTGGAACTAAGCTTCATCATTTCAATTTCATACGGTATAACGCAACAAAATGAACTTCAGACTACAATAACATTTATTGTCTATTCTTTCCTCACACTGCTGATGAATTCCGTCCATGGATTGCTCACCCTAATTGTACGAGCTGCTGTTTCCACATGTCCATTCGACCAAACCGCCCTGAATTGAAATGTATATTCCTGATCAGGTAAGCTTTCAAAATCACTCCGATACATTTGTGCTGTCCAATCGGTTAAATTAGTAGATGTCAGCACGCTTTGCAATTCTGTATAGGTCATGGACGCATGAACCTGCGATGCCTTTTCATTCGTCTTGGCTTCCAGCACAAAAGCCTCTCCTGACCAAAACACCTCCACCGGCCGAGGACGTTCATCCTCTCCTGATTTTAATCGGTTGTAGGCTTTGCGATTCAGGTCCCATTGCGTGGTATGACGAACAAATCCTTCCACGGTCAAATCGCCCACTTGCACAATTTTGGTCACCGTATCGGAAGCACCATAAGGGTCTGTTGCTGTCAGCGTCACCACATAATCGCCGGGATGATAATCCGTAACAGCGGCTGGAATCAATGCATTCGTCGTGACTTGGATAGAATGGTAATCAGGTCCCTCGATCTGCCATTGAAAAGTGAGCAGGTCCCCATCAGGATCGGTCGATTGGTTGATCAGTGTAATGGTATCCCCTTCAAAAGCTGGCTTAGGCGTCCAATCGAAATCTGCGTGTGGCGGCCGATTGATCATCATCCATGTTTGCGGTGACCAATTCGATTCAGCCCCATATTGATCCCACACCTTGACTCTAACCCGCATCTTTTGCCCGGTTGGCAGATCAACGGGAACTGTCATTCTCCCGGTTGTTGAGGTCGTATTCTGCCACGTTTTCCCCGAATCGTAAATCATCACATCATTGGCCTCGTTTGTTATCTGGATCTCATACCAATACAGGACGTACCCGATATCCGGATCGGTTTGATACCAGGTTAGCTCGGGCCGCAGCGTATTCACGATGTTTGGAGCAGCTTGCGTTCCGTAAGGGAAGGTCATATAGGCAGATGGTGGACTGTTCGTTGACATCCAGCCGATGTTACTCCAATCGGACCACGATTCTCCATCGCTGATTTGCACCTGGACAGAATATTTTTGTCCCATCGATAGTTGGGCTTCCATCGTCCATGCCCAGCTTGTTAAGGGCGTACTCATATCGCGATTCGTGACGCACTCTACCGGATTATTCGAAACATCGTACACACATAAATTGAATGTAGAAAATATCGTGTTCGGATCGATATCAGCCTGATTCCAAGTCAAGGTAGGCTGCAGCGAAACGTGTGAAGGATCGGCGTAGGTTCCATTCGGGAAAGTTAGCCATACCGTCGGTGGATGATTCGGAGTTACCGGCTGATCGATTTGGATGGTCTGAACGTACCAATCCGACCAAGCTTTATTTTCGTCTCGAACAGCCATAGCAACGGTGTATTCCCCACCCTCTAAGGGTCTGACAAGCTTGCTATCTTTTTTCACTCCAGATGGGGTGATATAGTAAAACTTTTTGGCATAAATCCCGTTGTTGGCTGCAAAGTCTGGCTGACAATTGCCGTGTGCATAGCAGCGGTCTGGATCAAAACTCAGGTCCGTCCAGCCTACCGTTCCATCCGGTTCAATATGCAGGGTAAATGGTGCTTCAGGTATACGATGAACAATTAAATATTGCTCGTAATCCTCCGAATATTTGCGATATGAATTAAAAGCGGCATTGTCGGGCCTTGGATTGTCCGGTACCCGATATTTGAGCTTATATAGCCCAACCTTATCGAACTGTGGAACGGGATTGAGAACGGTTTGACCATGCATCGAAGATAAGCCGAAATCCGCATCATAAGGTGCCCATGTGTACTCTAGGAATCGTTTAGGATCTACGTGGTCAATGTACCACTGTGTTCCTGGTGCATACATTGCATCCCTTTCCGGATCGTCAAAGGTAGTTTCATACGTAATGGGTGTATTGACGATAGCAGCGCCTGGTGTATCGTAGCTCTGATCCGACTCTGACCACATATAACTAATGCCTTTAAATTCGGTATTATCGGCTGTTGAATACGGACCAAGCGTACCAGATGTAAACGTGTTATCCACCGCATCGATGATGAGTCCATTTTTTTCATAGACCTTAATATGTGTGCCTGTAATTTTAATTTTGAAAGCTACCTGTTGTTCATTCGCCAAGTAATGGCTCGCGGGTTGAGAAATTGCGGTTTTCCTGCCGTTTACGATACGAAACAGCTGTACATTGTCCTTATATACTTCGACTCTATACATATTTTGGTGATTTTGAATTCGGAATCCCATACCCGCATGATAATTGGGCCCGTCCAGCTTGGCAAACTTCATTGTCCATGAAATCGTACCGTTGAGCACCTGTTGAGACGAAGGATTGAACAGTTGGCCGAATGTAATAGGTTCGTTGCTGTATGGGGATTGTCCAGTGCTTGGCTTGTAGCCGTAGGATATCGAATATTCGACTCCAGCTTTAGTCGTGGAACCTCCAATATACCTTGTGCTGCTAGTAGGTAGTCGAGGTTGTGGATTAATTTCAACCCCGGAAACAAGGTCAATCGTCTTGCCAGTAATCCGGTGTGTTCCATAGCCGTTCTTATAGGTTGTATAATCTTTGTAACCATCAGAGGTACTTGTGCCTTCCGACCATTCGAAGAAATCTGCAGGTTTTGTTGTCGTTACTGCACTTGTACTCAGATTTTCGTAGTAGTAATTACAACCAGCATTTGTCTCATAATCAGAAGGCCAACAATAGGATAAACCAACATATTTTTGATCAGCTGATACTCCTCCTCCGATAAATCCATTGATATAATCATGAGCTACAATTTGTTTAACAATAGAAGGAAATCCAGTTTCAGCATCCCATTTTATTAAATGTGGCTTATTGTTAATTCTCATTAAAGTATAATAGTTGCCTTTCGGATCTCCAGCAGGTGCCCAATACCCGATATCCTCGTCATCAACACTTCGCTTAGTCCCACTGGCAAAGGACGTTCCTAAGATAGCATCATAGCCGTCAGGTAGATACGCCATATAGCCATTCATAGGCAAGTTAGATGGAATTGATCTGGGCTCAGCAGGAATATTGTCAAATGATTCCGTCTTATAAGGAGCCGCCATATTGTCGGGCTTAAACGATTTTATTGTCCTGGTAGTAAGATTAATTTCCTTGAAATCTGAATTAAACCGCATACGGGCATAGCGACCAAGCTCATCCCCATTACTAAATGTTCCTCGTGCGCCCATATAAGATGGTCTACCTGCATTGGTTTCTACCAAAAAACTTCCAGATGCCGATGCCGATGCTCTTAATGCAAGCAGATCATCAATACGGTACCTCCACCAATATTCATTATATTGATACATATCCCCAACTATATGCCTTGGTCCAGTTGTAGTTCTGAACATAATTTCTCCTAAATCTTTGCGTACATACATCGATGGAGGGCTACCATTAAGCGCAAATGGGCTCAGTGGTATTGGATCGTGCGTATCTCCTAGTAGATAATGTTTACCATAATTTGTATCTGTAGATGTCCTGCTACTCACATATTCACCTTGACCCAAATAATATTCAGGCATGACACCGTACGGTAATTTAATCTCCTTTGGATCAAGACCCATATTTTCGGCTCCTATAGGCAAAGAGAATTTACTATGCTCTCCATTGCCCATCCTAGCGCTTATTAATCGACCATCAGCAGATGCATACCACCCATTGTTGATCCATGACTTATCTAAGCTGGTATTCGTCCAGTTCATAAAATCGGACGCCGGGAAAGGAGTTACATTGATAGGCATGGGCTCTGTGGCAATACCTGTAGCTGTAAAGGTGGCAACCGGATTGTCATTGTTCACCTCTACCGGAAAATTCTTCGTTGCACTATCTCCAATCGCCTCAATAGGTAATGAATCTATAAAAATTGAGAAGAATACAAGAACGATCATGATGCTGTTTATCCATTTGTTTGTGCATATTCGAGTCAATAATGCCCCTCCTATCCATGCTGAATAGGTGGGCTAATGCTATCCCACCTTTTAAAATTAACTAATGTACGAGATCCGTGGGTTGTCCCGGTGCCTCAACCACACGAAGCTTGATATTAAATTTCCCTACATGCTGACCTCTCAACTCCACGATATGAACTCCGGTTTTCGCAATGAGGAAGGATTCTGTACCGGACGTATACGGATACTCAGCCCCTATCACCAAACTATCCTCATCGATTTCAGCTGTTTCCCCTTCATTAAAAATGCCATCATTGTTGCCATCATAGGCAAATGACCATAATCGCTTCACGATGATATCCTGATCTACGCTTAATCCGGTTCCAAGTACAGTAAAGGTTGCCAATCCTCGATTTGCTATATCACGTCCTGCTTTATTATTACCTGCAATATCGACAATAGGAGGCAAATCTGGTTTAACCTCTACTGTTTTGGTCGCTGATCCTGTAAGGCCCTCTGTGTCTGTGACTACAAGCGTAACCAGATAATTTCCGAGCTTGGGTGTTTTAAAATCTTTGAGTTTCCCTGATAGCGGCTGGATGTACTCAATTTCTGCTTGTGTCCCTGTTGTTTGTCCGGCTATCGGTGCTATCGTCCAGGCATACGTCAACGCCATATCTCTTGGGCTGCTGCTTTTTTCTCCGGATAATTCAATTCTCCGGCCTTCCTTCAGCCAGCCGCCAACATCAATGACAGCAACAGGCTCAGGACCGATGACATCCAGGTATGAGCAAGCTTTAGCGCTTATGCCTGATTCATTGGTTCCTGTTACGCAAACTTGGTGGGTACCTTTGACAGATGCCGTTATATTTGAATACTGCATCTTGTTTAATGGTGAGGTCCAACCCATGAAAGCTGGTAATCCTGCAAGCCAGCTTGTACTCCCTGTGAATGTCCAGCTCAGTGTCACTTTCTCGTTTTTGCTATCGGTGGCTGCTGCTTTTACAAAAACATAATCATCCTGTACCACACTGGACGTTTTCGCTCCTGTGCTGGTTTTGTACCAATCCACTTGAACAGTAGGGGCACCTGCGACTTTGATAATTTCAAAAGGTTCGGGACCTATCAACGATATTCGGCCGCAGCTATCCTCGACGTCATACATGACGATAACGTTTCCAGCTCCGATATTACCGGGATAGCTCGTAGACCCCGCCATTTGCCACGCAAAGCCTATGGTATCTTTGCCACCAACAATAGGCGTCCAGCCGTATGCGTATGCATTATTGCCCTGCGAGACTCGAAACCTCCCTGTAACGGCTGTGCAGCCATTGGCCGGATCTGTCAGTGTGACGTTAAAATCATTGGGATTCTTCCATTCGATGGTTGGGTAATGGACCTTTAGGGTTCCTTTCCATTCTCCGGGACAGCCTGCGCCCAAGCTGCAGCCTCCGGGATCGGTTCCGCCACCATTACAATTGGCTGAAGCCGTAAAGGACTCGGTTTTCGTGTTGTTAGTAGTCGATTCCTCATCCAATGAATTGTCGCTATTGGCGAGAACTGTGATTCCCTTCGTTCCTGGAGCTGAAAATTGATAGGTAAACGTCCCATCCTCCGTGGTTGTTCCGATCCCATTGAACGTATGGGTAATAATCTCCACTCCATCTGCTGAAATTTTGACTTTAAACGGGCTGGATGTAGCTGGGCCGCTGTTCGTGATTGAATACTTGAAGGTTGCACTTTTGCCTGCTTCGATGCAGGAAGGTCCGGTTAAGGTGGGAACGCTTAAATCGACTTTGGCTGTAGGTGCTGCTGTGTAGGCTACGGCTTCCAGTTTGGGGTATTTGTAGACGTAGCCGGTTAGTTTGATCATCCAATTGCTTAACCATCGTAAAACAACACCATTACCGTCGCTGCCATCTGAGACCTCACTATCCCGGTATGTTGAGAAAATCGTAGTAAAGTTAAAGCGATATTTCATGGTTGGGATATCAAGATAGTCCGTGGATAACCCTATTATATTTGCTGCCTTAAGGGTTCCAGCAGAATCTAGTTGGAAGTCGGTAGTATTGAATTCCAAATGGACGGCATCCGTTGCATTAATAGTTAATGAGGAGGTTCCCATTACATCTAATTCCATTAAGGGCAAAGTACCTTCTCTGTAATCATAGGCACTATCACAATACTGCACCGTAGATTCATATCCAGAAGGATACGCTGGAAGTGTTGATCCATAAGGCATTTCTCGTTTATGTTGTAAGCATGAAACTGGCGGTGGAGCCGGATTAATTTTATTGGTATCGTTCCTGTAAAAACGGTGTGTTTGTCCCCCATCTGCCGCAGAGTCATCATAATCGAACATCCATACTTTTTGGTTTGGATCTCTAAACCACTCGAAGGAACCTGGGTTAAGCTTTACGTAATCATTAGTAGCAACCATAATTTGACCTTGCTGTTGTAAAGGCGAAGCCACTTTATATTTGTTCCCGCTTACAAGAACCATATCTTGCAAAACTGAATGAGTATTGGCATCTCTCAATTGAACCTTAGAAATGGGATCACCCGAAGGATTAAGGATAGTGACTTCTTTCGGAGTGACACTTTGTAGCTTGGAACCATACGAACTACCATCTGGCATGGTAAAGAGCATATCGCTACTATCGTAATCGACCACTTGTACTATCTGTTGTCCAGCAGCTTGAGCTTTGTTCGTATCGATTAAAAATTCAAAGTCGGGAAGGATGAGAGAAAAGAATACAATAATATAGAAAAGTCTTTTCACCATTACTTGCCTACTAAAGAATGGTCGATACGAGATTTATACACAATGGGATTTCCAGATTCACCCAGGCTTTGTGCTGGTCGTTTATAGATACTGAAACCATTTCCATCCTTACCCTTCATTTTCGGTACCAATTGCCCGGTCACCAATCTTACATCGTGAGCACCTGCTTGTAAAACTGTATTTCCAGCTTGCAAACCAGATTGAACCTGTTGAGCATACGGTGTGACATCTATAAGCAGTCCGTCTTTTCCGATATTATCACCTGTGGCATATATGCTAGCTACATCCAAGTATGAATATTGAAAGAATTCCCTTTTTGAAAGCTCTACATAGAAATGATCAAAGGACAGAAACGCATAAGCGTTAGTCGGAACGTCTTGAGGGAATGTACGCTCATTTCCAACGGCCATTATCCACCGCATATTCTCCGGAATCAGTTTGCGATTGGGATCAGTAGGATCACCCATATCTACGACAATGTATTTTTCAGTTTCAGAAAAATATCCATTAGCGTCTTCATACCGAAGCTTATTAAAATCCAGGACGTTTCCTTGCTGAGCTCCCCACCCAAAATATTCAGGTGCCATTGTATACACATTCGTCTTGTGCCAAGCAACTTCAGCCGCCGAAGTCGCATACTTGTCCGACGGCAGCTTTTCCCCAGCTTTAAGCTTCAACATCCGTTCAATAACCGTGATCGCCTGCGCTCTCGTTGTCGGTTGATCCGCACCGATCGTTCCTTGATTATCCAAACCATTGATAATGCCTTTGCTGGTGGCCAAATACATCCACTTTAAAACGTCTGTGTTCTTCTCTCCGGCGCTTCTAACGGCTATCCTGGCCATTTCTTCTCGTGTGATGGGTGTATTGACATCCCCACTTGTATAGTCCTCGTAGCGATGGATTCCGTTCGTTACAGCTGACTCGATAAATGGCTCGTACCATGGTTTGTCCAGTGCCGCTAACGTCTTCAAGCTCATAGCTGTAACTGCCATTTTAATGAATTCAGCTCTGCTCACATTTTGCTCCGGTTTAAAGGTTTCATCTGCATATCCGTCGACATAGCCTTTTTTCACTGCAATTTGGACATCTGATGCTGCCCAGTGTCCACGAATATCTTTAAAGTTAATCGAGGCAGCTGCATGGATCGTAGCTGTAGGTAGCGAAACGGTGAATGCTGTTAGTAAAGTAAAGGTTGTTAACGATTTTAATAGTTTCATAGGATATTGCCTCCATTGTGGTATCGATTATGTATTTGTGGAAACCAGGATTTAAACAAAAATAGCACCCCAAACCTAAGGTAAAAAAACCTCGAATGGCGGTGCTTCCGACATAATATTATGAATTTATTTGTCATCATCCAATATTTACCTGCAATAGTTCGATTATACAAGAATTTGGATTATTTATGCAACAGTAAAATTTAGTTTCCATCCGTTACTTGGGATCCAATTCACCATAAGCCTGCTCCAAGCCATTCTCAGAGCCCTTGGCATGGCCTACTTTAAATCCTTCCTCGTACCCGCTGTTGAAGCCTTTGTTATACTCCTCACTATACGCTGCCTCTTTATGCGGGCCGGCTTTAGGGCTATTGACCTTGCGTCTGGAAGTACGGATTTTGCCCCTGCTCAGTCGCTTTCCAGAGCGGCCTAACACCGTTTTTTTTGCAGCGATTGCCTTTTTTGTCGAAGCAGTTTTTGGGGCAGAGACTTTTTTACCGATTGCTTTTTTTCGGCTGGAAACCGATTTCTTAGCACGGATGTGCTTGCTGATTGTGAGCGGTTTGCGAACGGATCGACGCTTTCTGGATGCAGTCACTCCCATTGCCAGTGTTCCTCCCCTCTAGTTCAGACTGTTTCCCTTGATCTTCCTTGTTTCATCTCTATTCCTGTATACCTTGGCGTAATTCCGTTACATGTTCGTGGTTCAGCCATGGTTTGCCATTATGTCCTCGAACTCGTACTCTGCGCCGAATTGTAATTCCGGTAATTTTGGCTGTAAGCTGTCGTTGGTAATTACTGATCTGCTGAATATTGTCAACAACGCGCTGTACGGTCTCTTTCGGGTTCATAGTAATGCTCTCAGAACTGATGTGAGCATCTGCAGATTTCTGGGTAAGGTCTGCAACGGCTTCTAGCATTTGGGTAAGCGCACGCTGACTTCTCGCAATTGAGGTTAGCATATGCATTTGTATGCGCTGTTCATGGGTATAGGCTGGAGCGTTGGGCCGGTCCGTCATTTGAGGCTCCCACCCAGATTGAACAAGTCGCCCATACCACCGCCGCCGGAACCAGAGCCGCCCAACATATCTTCCTCTTCTTTTTGATTTAAAATAATGGTGAGATTTTTGGCCAGTGCACTTTCCATCTTCGTAAGTCCGTCAATCAGCTCGATTAATTGATCATGAACATCCATCGTTTCCTTCACTTGCTGAGCATGATCCTCATAGGCAGAGAGGTTGAGACGATTACATATCCAATGACGCGACTTTACTGCTTCAATCGCCTTCGCTTCCAAAATTATGGCTATATTCAATTGGAACTTGGCCGCTGCTGTCATCATCCGATTAAACGATTCCGGTCTGCTCAAAGCACTACCTCCTTAACTGTACAATGTATACTACCAGATGGTCTGCGATTTATTCGTCAGCAGCCTGATCTCCCATTTCCTTCATCACACTGCTCAAATTTTCCGCCAAAGCATCTTCTAAATCGGCCAAGCTATTTAAATAGGCGGTAACACTTTTTGTAATAAGAAGAGAGTGCTCCATCAGCGACTGAATTTCGCCAAGGTTCGGATCTACTGTTGAGACTTGATGATTAAGCGATGATAAATGAACAACCACATGCCGCTTTGCCTCAATGATATTGGCCATTTGCTCCTGCGAGTTGGCCATATGATGAATCATCTCCGTGATTTGATTTTGCACCCTTTACCCCTCCTCAGTGCTTCCATAGGAAGCTGACTTCGTTAGCATTTACTTAGTACTTCCTTCGTAAGCTATCGCAGAACTTTTTACAGGGAAGCTAACTTTGTTAGCATTGTTTAAAGCTGTTCGCTGAAAAGCTAATTAAGAAAATCGGATATCATCAGAAGCTGCTTAGAGCAATCTTTTAAAAAATGGACTTCTCACAATCGCACGGTATCTCCTGTAGCCTATGCCAAAGTAATTAGGAAAGCCACTATTTCCACTGCCCAAATCTTAAATATTGTCCGATCTCAGCGTAATTGGAGCAATAATTGGCAGTCCTATCGGCATGCTGCTTAACTGAGAGTCATTCACAGCTACCGGCTTTTGGCGATCGAATCCCCATACTGATATAGCAAGCTCGGATACAATTCTTCTCAGCCGCCCGCCCTCATGAAGGAACAATTGTCCATCCCGCTTTTGAAGCAGAGTCCCTTCCTGCACGCCTGAGCTTGGATCAGCCATTGCATGAGCACGATTACGAACCTCATCAGCATGTATCCCATTTCCGCGTATACATCCCCTCAGCTCCACATGCGATAGACGGGCTGGGGATACTGGCAAACTATCCGTTCCCGTCAAAAGGCGACGTACGCCAGCATGCAGCTCATAGACAGTACCCCGGCTTCCCTGCACAACGGCATGATCCGGGTAGTAATGAATCATCGATCTCCGTTCTCCATTGGCAGGCAAGCCCTCCATTTCAGATATGAGCTGGTCCACACTCCCCCATTTTTTAGCATAATAGTCAAGATTACGTCCATATACCTCTCCCATCTCCGAACCGAGCGCCTTCATGCTCACACTGCCGACATGATGAATAAAAGAATCGCCTGCGATCACAAGATCCAAACCAAGCAGCCGAACCCTGAGGCAAAAATCATCGTCCTCACAATTCCCGATCAGGAAGCCTTCATCAAAATAACCAAGCCGCTCGAACAAATCCCTTCGGAAAAGTAGACAAAAACCGGTGATCCGAGCTGTTTTTTTCCAGCGAAGCGGATCGGGTCGATTAAATTCTGCAGCAAAACGGTGCATTTCCTCCAACGATGTATACGAGGTGGCAACCAGCTGCTCCCCGCTAATATAGTTCGTCATGGGACCTACCAGGCCGAATCGTTCGTCACTATCGAGACAGCGATGCAGGTTAGTCAACCAGCCTTGTGTAACCACTGTATCATTATTGAGCAGCAGCAGCCTGGACCCTCTGGCCATTTTCATACCCTGATTCACTCCACCGGCGAAGCCGATATTATCCGGATTGATCCGGTAACGGAGTTTACCTGCCATCGTCCGCAGATAGTCTGCTGTATTGTCGGTTGAAGCGTTGTCGATCACAATGATTTCGTGAGGCTCAGGTGTAAACTGACTGATGCTTTCGATGCACTGCCGCAGCAGCTCACCTTGATTAAAGGTCGGGATAATGATACTTGTGCCCTCGAACATAACGGTGAAAGAAGCTGCACCTGCAGTAACACCTGAAGGATAACCGATACCATAGCCTGCCTGATAACCGGCAAGATATCCCAACCTGTAACGAGCAGATACCTTGGCCATCTTCAATTTACGTCGCGGTTTCCTGTTCATCAATGGCGCTTTCCGCTTGCGCGAAGAACGTTTGGTTCTCCTTACCGTAAGAACGGTTTTCCGCTTTTTTACAGCCTTTTTACGTCCCCTGGTCATCCGGAGTATGACCTCCTTCCGGTTGGTATGATGTTTGTATAGTTGGGCTCTACAGCCCGCTGTTTCAGTACAAGGTTTCTTTGCGGGTTGCCAGCTCATCTGCCAAATGGCCAAAATCGATAGCGACCTTGCCCATCTCGGTTGCGATTCGCTGTGCTATCGTGACTGCTGACACCCCTGCTGATATAAGTGCAAGATCAAAGTCATGACGGGATACCTCCGCCATCACACGCGGAATATCCCTCACTCCATGTACCGGAGTAATAATACCGCTAACCGTCATACCTTGCTCCGTCAAGACAGTAGATAACGTTTCTGCCATATTGCCTACAAGCAGTATCCGACTTCCCCGTAACAGTCCTGCAAGTCGTCCTTCATTAAAAATATAATAGTTGACAAGGGAGTGAGTCAGGCTCAAGTTATGGTAGTCGACACCATGCGCGCGCAGCGCTTGGAAAGCCATAGGCTGATAGGTGAAATTACGAAGCTTCGGAATGCCAACCACCGTCGCCTGCTTCAAGGAGCTAATAAGTTGATCTCTTGCCGCCAAATCCGGGACATCGACTCCGGCATAGCTGAGAAACTTCCCTTCCTCCTTAACCTGATCAATGCTGAGTATGGTTTCCTGCGCCATCGTCAATACTTCGCCATCCCCAATGCGCACAAGGGAAAAGGGAGTTTTGGTATCCAGTGCATGACGCAAACGATGAGTAATTTGCTCTGCATTTTGCAAAATAAAAAATTGTGAATGCATCTGCCCGATCCCCGCTTCAATAATATGTCTGATTGATATTTCAGGTAGAATCGCATCGAATGGCAGCAGCGAATCGACAATTCCGTCGCCTCCTGCATACAAGCCTTCCTTATGTCCATCACGGTGTCCTTGATTATAGCTTTGCTCGTGGATCCGCTCGTGGATCAGGCTGTTGGAGTTCTTGGACTGGCCATCCTGATATCCGGACTGATAGCCCTTGGAATGCGAATCATCCAGCATCTGATTGACTATGGACGGACTGAACCGTTTGGTAATATCCGCTTTTCCTCTGCTGAGGGTTCTTCTCCCTGTTTTATTTAAATCTTTACTACGTTTTCCACCGAGCTTCCTCTTCAGCTTGAATGTCGACTTATGCGTGCCTCGGAGCTGCTTGCCATACGGAGATGTTTTACCCCCTGCAGGCTGCTTACTAACCTTTCGTTTTACCTTTATTTTCATAGTTTCAACACCTCATCATCGTCACATTGTGTGCAGCTGTTCATGATAGAAAGGCAGCATGCAGCAGCTCTTGAAGCCGTGAGCTATACGTGTGCTCCCGCACTGTGCGTGCCAGTCCGTTCAACGCTATTCGTCTGCGCTGCTGCTCATTCTGCAAATAATACTCGATTTTATGGGCAAGCTCCTCCGGGGAAGCAAACGTCTCGATCTCCACACCCGGTGTATAAAATGTCTCCAGTCCTCCTCTGGCATCGACTAGTTGAAGGGTTCCTACAGCGCCAATTTCAAACGTGCGCGGATTGGGTGAGATTGCTGGTATCCTTCGCTGATTGGCATTGATCTCATCATCATCAAAAGCGCGATGACAGTTAATAACGATCTTGGCACCCGCATAGCAATTGACTGTATCCTCACTTGTCAGCCAAGCGGCATCTCCACGAATAAACGGCTGCAGCAGCGAATAGTGCTCCAGCCGTTCCCACCACCTGCCGGCAATTAACGTTTTTTTCGATGCCAGCAGCGGAGCGATCGCATCAAATAAGGTGATGCGATTGCGATAGCCGCTTCCCAAAAAACAGATATCATTATGGAACTCGGAAGCAACTCGCTGAGGCTTGTATATATGTGTGGATACCGCCAAAGGAATAAAGTGGACGTTTGGGCATCCAAGGCCGCGATACCATTCAACACAGTTCAACTCCTGCGTAAACACGATATCGTAGTTCAGAGCAATCGCTCCGGACAAATCGGCGTAGTAAGGATCATCCGTGAACCAGACAGCCGTGCGATGGCCTCGCTGACGAAGCAGTTGAATGGTCTCGGCGGATACATAATCCATACCATTAAACACGAGCACGAGGTCAGGCTTCATAGTCTGAGCTATTAAGGCCACATCATCAAAAGGAGTAGCTACTCGCAGCTCAGAGACAAGCTCATGCAAGCTAAGCAGCAGTCCGCGTTCTATCGTTGCATAGGGATCTCCCTGCCCGGAAACGACAAACATAAGCCGCCACTGTCTGGTTCGCAGAGGTTCCTTACGCTGATTGCTGCGTATGACCGTCTCACAGCTTCCCAAATGATACCCCTCGGATAGGCCAAGCGGATAAGCTGTTTTCCAGCCCTGGCGAAAGCCCGCGCTCATACTCTCTATAGGTTTCTTTATAATCCTTGAAGCCTTCGTGATCCTTGAACCTCTTCGTATCCTTGAATTTCTTAAGCTCCTTGAAGTCCTCGAAATTCCTGAGCCTACTCGCCTTCGTATTCTCCATGAATGTTTGCTTTTTCCCGCAGCCTTCATCGTCTTCTCCCCCCTTTCCGATATTATGGGAATAATAGCTGCAGCATCGTCAGCAGCCTTTTGTTGTAAGTATGCTGCTCCATAGTACGGCGCAGCCCACGAAACGCAATAGCCTCCCGCTCTTCATCATGCTCCAGATAATAGCTGGCTTTTTCAATAAAATCCTGTGGCGACTCATAGGTTGCAATCTCTCGTCCGGGTACGTAAAGCTGCGGCAAATCCGTTCTTGAATCCGTTAGCTGAAAAGCACCGCTTGCACATATTTCGTACGTACGAGGATTGATTGAATGTCCAATAATGCCTCTACTATTAAAGTTGGCGGGGTCTTGATCCGAACGATGCAGATTGATGACGATCTTTGCTCCGTTATAAAAGCTCGCTGTTTCCTCAGGAGGCATCCAATTGATGTTCGGTTTGATTTTATCCCTGAGCAGCTCGTAATTTCCCAGACGGTCCCACCACCAGCCAGCGATCATCGTCTTTTTCTGAGCCAAAAAAGGGGCTACCTGTTCAATAAACGCGATACGATTCCAAAATCCGTTGGCTATAAAACAAATATCGGTATGATAGGTCATCTCTACTTTCTTCGGCGCATACAAGTGCATCGCTGCAGCAAGCGGAAGGTAATGAACCTGCGCACAGCCGAGCTCTTTATACCAGGCAACACAATTCATCTCATGTGTAAACACGATGTCATAATGCGGGGCAAGTACAGCACTAATGTCTGAATGATACGGATCGTCCACCGTCCATACGACCGTTCGAATCCCCTGCGCCCGCAAAGCATCAACCTGTGCAGAAGGGAATCGGGTTCCGTTTAAGACGATGACCAGATCAGGGCGAAGCTGTACTGCCATCGAAGCAGCATCCTCTCCCTCATGAAGTGGGGTGACCACCCTGACTAATTTTTGAAGGGCTGCAATAATCCCATCATCAAGGGAAACAAATCCTTCCTTCACATAAAAAATGTGTACATCCCAATGAGCATCCGGTTCCGGGGCTCCCTTACCCATAACTGCCTCGCAGCCTCCCAGATGAAACCCGTATTGGGTCCCATGTGTGTAGCCATCCCGTCGACCTACTTCATAACCATTGGTTATAGGGTTGTGCGGAATGATCGATTGGATTTTTCGTCTGATTTTCCATCGGGTTTTCTTTCCGGCCTTCAATTTTGATTTGAGCGCTACTTTACGTACACTTCGCTTCGCTTTCAAGCCGTATCGCCCCCTTCGATTCTCACGAAGCTTCGGGGATCAACACCCCACTTTTGCACAAATTTATGCTCGTTTGGGTTAGCCAGATTTTGGACCTGCTGGTTGTCTTCTTTATTATGACTGGCATTACCCAAATCAAATACAAACGTATCGCCGGCCACCAGTAAGCGATAACCACTCAAACGTGCCCTGTAACAGTAATCATCTTCAAAGTAACCTGGTGGAAACTGTTCGTCGAGAAAGCCAATATGCTCTACAAGCTCTCTTTTGATTAAAAAGCAAAATCCAGCCAGCCTTTCAACCGACTGCCATTTCCGTGAATCGGGTAAGTTGATCATTTCGGCCGAATGCTTAAAGGTGCTAATTGGCATATCCGCCATTTGCTTACTGCTTGTAGGACGGGTTACAGGGCCAACAATCCCGATCTCCTCGCTGCTGTAAAGGCAGTTCAACAGGTTGGAGAGCCAACGGGGAGAAGCCACAACATCATTGTTCAGCAGCAGCAGCGCATCTCCACTGCCGAGATGCAGTCCCAGATTGTGCGATCTCGTAAATCCACGACTGGACGGAGTAGAAATGAAGCGTACCTGCTTCTGGCGGCAGTAATCGACGGAGCCATCCGTGGAACCGCTGTCGACCACAATAATTTCGTAGGGGGTATCGGTATATTTCTGAATGGACTGAATACATCGCTGCAGTAAAGGAAGTCCGTTTCTATTAGAGATAATCATACTTGTCATCTTCATTCTTGTGAGCCTCCTTCCTTTACGCCAGATAAGATCTTTTTCGAATGAGATCGGTAAAGGACAGCCTTGCCCCGCCCAGTTTCTGTACGGCATGGAGCGCTTCAATATGATCCCCGATGATCATATCGGACACAGAATTATGTGCACCTGCGTTATGTTGATTGACTCTGTTTGTTGTAATCACATCTACACTCCAAGGAGCGGTAACAACCAGTCCTTTGGCAAGTGCTAGCGCCTGGGCTTTAGGCGGCACCATCAACTGCTCTATGCCAATCGTATCCAGAGCTCTGCGCGATAATGCATGAGGCACCGCTGTTAGCGAATCGGCACCCAGATCAGATCGACACAGCGAGACATTGATCAGCTTTTTCACCTTACTAACCCCATCCCAATGCGTATATGTCTTCAGGTAAGGCGAGATGTGATTCAGTGCCACGTCCGCCCCCCGATCAATAGCAGCTATAAACGGAATCAATTGTTCAGCAGCAACGGTCATATCGCCATCCACATACAGAACAATATCAGCGCCCGTAAGCTTTGACCCAACAGCCCGACCCACATCATAGCCCAAAGGCTCGGGGTAATGGACAACTATCGCATTCGATCCTTTTCGAACCTTCTGGAAGGTCGAATCACCAGAGCCGTTAACGACGACTATGATTTCCTCCAATGGCATCCGTTGAAGCTGATGCAGCACGTTCATTACCGTTGCTTCCTCATTCATTACGGAGATCACGACGCTCACTGTACGCTGGGTTGGGAGCAGCATCCAGTCTTTAACATTAATGCCTGACACAAGGCTGTAACCAATAAGATAACCTTTTACCGCTTCCCAATAATGCTTCCAGGCTCTATCGTTAAATGGTTTCTGCTTGATTCTCGTCACCCATAGGTCATTTAACAATTTTTTCTGGTTGCCGTCCTCAGGCTTTGGATCATGCAGCGCATCTTCTCGACCTGCTTGTTCGCCCCATGCTTTCCAATCTACAGGAGTACGAGGCGATGATCGCAGCGCGAATTTTAACGAGCTTTTTTTACTCCTCGGCCGGAGCGTTCCCAGTGGACGTCTTAACCGGCCATTCCGGCTCGAGACAGCTTTTCGCTTCATGCTGCTTTCAGCAATAATACCCTTACTTTTGCGAAGCTTCATATTTACCACCTCACCAGCTCTCTCTTTCTGCCCATATCTGTTTTACCGTAACGTTCCCCATGCTGTAGTGTCAGCCAATAAATGGCCTCCAGATGATCTCCTACTATTAGATCGCCAACGGGATCCAGCTTTCGACTTTTACGACGCAGTGGATTCAGCTTCAATACGTTAATATAATGAACAGCCTCCATCCGAAGCTTGGTCGCCTGGGCTATCGCCTGTGATTTAGGTGGCACAGCCAGATTCTCTGCTTCAATCTCGTGTAATGCCTTCCTGCTAATGGCATGGGGTATCGTCGTCATCGAAGCCCCTTTCAAGTCAGCTCTGCCTAATATTGCATTCAACGCATGCTTGGCTGCCACAACCTGATGGATCTCTTTTCGGTTTGTTAGCCCGGAGTAGCTATTCAGCGCCACATCGACTCCATCACTCACAGCTTTCACAAAAGGCCGCAGCTCACGTGCCGAAATGACCATATCCCCATCCAGAAACAGGATCACATCACCCTTAGCCACCCTCGCCCCGATGCTTCTGCCAACATCATGTCCCAACTGCTCCTTGAACTCGATTACGATTGCACCAAGTCTTCTGGCCAACTGCTTCGTCCCATCCTTGGAGCCATTGCATACGACAATAACCTCGCAAGCCTTATGAACGGCATAAGCTTGTTGGATAACGCGCGCCAATGTTCTTTTCTCATTGAATACCGGAATGATAATCGAAACCTTAGGCTTCGAGGCATTTCGGACAAGAGTTTGTCGCAGCGGCTTTTTCATGAATTCCCAACTCCTGTTCCAGGCTAGTAGTCTCTTCTCCTTCTCCATCTTATGTCTATCCGTCAGGTGAAACAGGGCATTCGTTCCATAGGCCGTAAAATCGGGCGAAAAGCCCGTCCAGAACCAAACATTGAAGAAGATTTTCCTTCCCTTCGCCATAGTCAAACGCCGTTTTTTACGGGTAGGGGTCAAGGGTCTATAAGTCGTTCACTACGCCTGCATAGTATGGAGTCAAGTGCATATCCACTGCTGCCTTCTATCCGTCCCACAAGCTGGTTTGCGCATACAAAGCCTCGTTGAAAAGCAGGTATTCTATAAGAATGCCAACAAATGCTTCCCCGGAAAGGGTGACAATCATGACTTTAGCCATTAAAGTAAGGAAGAAAAAGAGGTCTCTGGCAGCAGCCGATCGTTCCGGTAAAAAGCTTAAAAGAAAACTCAGACTCAGAAGAAAAAAACACAGAATCAAAACCCGATTAAAAGGGAAATTAAAATTAAGAAGGTTAAAACGAAGAGGCAAGCTGAAAGTTAGACGAAAAATCAGAATGAAACGTAAAAAAGATCTCCGTAGGAGAAAATGGAAGCTTTCAAGAAAACACAGAAGATTCAAGAAAAAAAGAATGAAAGCCAGAAGAAAGAAACGTTCTCCTGTCCCTCCACAGGCAGCTGTTGTAGAAGCAGTCCCACCACCGGCTGCGCCTCCCTCTGTCGGACCAGGAAATGCACCCGGTATTAACTTGATTGGTTTTATCCGTGCTGAAATTGGGCTTGGAGAATCTGCGCGTCTGGCGGCTCGGGCGATTCAAACAACGGATGTCCCTTTTGGCATTCTCGACTTCCCCTTAAATGTCGCAAGCCGTATGGACGATACGACCTGGGCTCATAAAGAAACGCAGCATCCCGCTTACAATACAAACATCCTTCATATGAATGGCGATTCCCTTCTTCATGCACAAATGCATTTTGGTCAAGAACTTTTTCAAGGTCGCTACAATATCGGATTTTGGCACTGGGAGCTGCCCGACTTCCCGGACGAAAACTTGCCAGGATTTGATCTGGTGAATGAGGTTTGGGTTCCGACCAGCTTCGTACACGAATCCGTATCCAAAAAATCTCCGGTACCTGTCGTCCGTATTCCACATGGAATCGAAGTCGAGGTTTCGCCGGACATTAACCGAGACACGTTTGGACTTCCGAGCAACCAGTTCCTCTTTTATATGATGTATGACGTTCAGAGCCATACAGCGAGAAAGAACCCTCAAGCTGTCATTGAAGCATTCAAGCTTGCTTTTGAAATGAATAATCCGAATGTCGGCCTTGTCTTGAAAATCAATAATATGAGCTTCCAACCCTCGGACCTGGAGGGACTGCGAGAGCTGGTCAGTGGACACAGTAATATATATATCATCGATCGTATTCTATCCCGTGTAGAGGTTAATTCCTTGCTTCAATGTACAGACTGCTTTGTTTCCCTACACCGTTCGGAGGGCTTCGGACTTGGTCTCGCGGAAGCGATGTATTTGGGGAAACCGGTCGTTGCAACGAACTGGTCAGGTAATACGGACTTTATGAACCCAACCAATTCCTGTCCCGTTAATTATCAGCTCGTACAGGTAGGCCAGGATTGGGGACCTTATAAAGCCTATCAAACCTGGGCAGAGCCTGATGTGCATCATGCAGCACAGCTCATGCATAATCTCGTTAACAATCCGGAATGGCGCCATTCGATAGCTGCTAATGGTCAACAGACCATCCGCAACGAGTATTCGCCACAAGTAGTAGGCCAAATGGTTAAAGAACGTCTGCGAAGTCTCGGATTAGTCTAGCTGCTTGAAAATGTAGGAATACCCTCGGAGTAATGCCCGAACAAGTCCCCCTCTCGCTGCATTTACTATTATATGTAAAGCGGGAGGAGGTGAATTACTATGGCAGTTACTGTATACTCCACTGGCTCTATTTCTAACAAATTGCATGTGGGCGACCATATTCGAGTTAATGTCGATAACAGAACGGAAGCTATTCAAACATTCCGTGCCTTACTGTGGAACACATCGAATGGTCTCAGCCCCAAGATTCTGCTTGACGAGGTACTCGCAACCGTCGGAGCCAACGGCGCGGTCAATTTCCGATTGACGGCAACTGCAGTTGCGCACGATGCATTCGAAATCGAAGTACGCTTATCCGATGCACATATGACAGTTGTGTTGGATGATGGCACGGGCGGTTTGAGATTGAAGCATAAGCTTCCTATTCTCCCGGGTGAATTCTTCGTCGATTTTGATCCGAACGGCAGCGTGTAAGTTCATACACTGCAAGACCGAATGATCGCCATATGGCGGTCATTTTTTTGTCTATTGATATAATCATCTTATCTGACAATGATAAGCGGTTGCGGCCCTTTTTTATGTATGGCTCACCTTCATCTCTTCGGATCAGGTTTAACTACTAATACAGGTGTAAGAGTTGTAGTTAATGTTATTAAAGTACTAGTAATTTCCAAAAAATTATTGTCAAGTGCAGTGGAAATATATAACGATGAACTTTATTAATGATTTTTGGAGGGGGAGATTTTTACTGATAAATTCTTAATCTCAAGCTGAACAGATAAAAAAACGGGAAGATTATTAATCCTTCCCGTTTTTACATAAATTGTTATCAGGCGAGATAAAGTTCTAATCGATTTCGTTAAACTGCGACTAATGTTTTGAATTCGAAGATATAAACAAAATATTAAATAATCGATATACCCGCGCTTCCAAAACCTTCAACCGTAGTGAGAACCGCAACTGCAGTATCTATAGAGAAAACCAGTAATAATTTTTCCCCTGCAGCAACCGGTAGTCCCGCGACAGCAGTACCACTAGCTGTGGCTCCAACGGCAATTATAGGTCCTATAGCTGGCGTTAATAGTACAAAGGCACCTGATGGAGAAAAAGTATTGCTAGCTGCAAGTGCCGTATATATTTCTGCTCTAATAGTAACAGCTGTACCTAAAGCTACTGCCAATGTCACACTAAAGAATGCAGATATTGATGTTACAGTTCCGGTACGAGGTGCGACAAATGCGAAGTCAAGAACGCCCCCGACACCAGGACTTAGAGTAATTGTTCCTCCACCAATAGTAACA
Organism: Paenibacillus baimaensis; assembly: GCF_025567575.1. Taxonomy (NCBI): domain Bacteria; kingdom Bacillati; phylum Bacillota; class Bacilli; order Caryophanales; family Paenibacillaceae; genus Paenibacillus; species Paenibacillus baimaensis. The sequence continues at coordinate 156,020 of NZ_JAOQIO010000065.1, forward strand.
CCATCAGTAGAACTTCCGAACCCAATAAGACCTCCAGTATCAGCTAATCCACCTAGAACATTAGTCAATGTTACTGGAGTACCTGAAGCGAATGGAATGATTGCACCACCCCCAGTAACTCCTTGTGGGCCTTGAGCTCCTTGGACTCCTGTTGCTCCTTGTGGGCCTTGTACGCCTTGAGCACCAGTTGTTCCTTGTGGGCCTTGAACGCCTTGAGGTCCTGCGGTTCCTTGGTCGCCTTGTGGGCCTTGCGCCCCTGTTGCTCCTTGTGGACCTTGGACGCCTTGCGGGCCTGCTGTTCCTTGATCGCCTTGTGGGCCTTGGGCTCCTTGAACTCCTGTTGCTCCTTGTGGACCTTGGACGCCTTGAGGTCCTGCGACTCCTTGAGTGCCTTGTGGGCCTTGAGCTCCTTGGACTCCTGTTGCTCCTTGTGGGCCTTGTACGCCTTGAGCACCAGTTGTTCCTTGTGGGCCTTGAACGCCTTGAGGTCCTGCGGTTCCTTGGTCGCCTTGTGGGCCTTGCGCCCCTGTTGCTCCTTGTGGACCTTGGACGCCTTGCGGGCCTGCTGTTCCTTGATCGCCTTGTGGGCCTTGGGCTCCTTGAACTCCTGTTGCTCCTTGTGGACCTTGGACGCCTTGAGGTCCTGCGACTCCTTGAGTGCCTTGTGGGCCTTGGGCTCCTTGAACTCCTGTTGC